>NZ_CAKAKL010000007.1:0-300000 GCF_916619195.1 Inquilinus sp. Marseille-Q2685 | reverse complement strand
AGCCCTATGCCATCGCGTCGCTGCTGTTCATCGGCATCTTCTCCTCGCTCCTCGGGGCCGGGCTGTGGAACCGCTGCGTCGCGACGCTGGGCCCGGCGCTGACCGGCGCGTCCTTTCATCTCGTGGCGGTCTACTCCTCGGCGCTCGCCTTCCTGCTGCTCGGCGAGCCGGTGCGGGGCTTCCACCTGATCGGCATCGGCCTGATCCTGCTCGGCTTCGCCATCGCGGTGGTGCCGGGAGGCGCGGCCATCCCGCGGTTGCCTTCACGGATCTCCCGGGCGCTCACCGATTGCCTCTCCCGCTTGCGGGAGAGGTCGGAGACGCGAAGCGGCTCCGGGTGAGGGGAGTGTGTCGAGGCCGGGACCCGCCCTCACCCGGTCTCGCGGCGCGAGCCCGACCTCTCCCGTAAACGGGAGAGGCAATGCGTTCTCGTACCCCCGCCGACCCCGCTCACGCCAGGAAGTGACAGTGCCGCTCGATATGCTCGGCCAGGCCCAGCGTGTGGTCGCGGTCGAGCCGGGCGGCGAGATCCGCGTCGCGGCGCTGCAGCGCCTCGATGATCCGCAGATGGTCCCGGATCGAGCGGTCGGCCCGGTCGTCCTCGCGGATGGTGCGGCGGCGGATGGCGTCGATCTGCAGGAACAGGTCGGCGGTGCGGGCGACGATCAGCCGGTTGCCGCCGAGCCGGACGATCGCCCGGTGGAAGGCGATGTTGGCGTCGGAATAGCCGTCGATCTCCGCCGCCGGCCGGCCTTCGAAGCCCGCGAACAGATCGCGCAGCGCCGCGATCTCCGCATCCGTCGCCACGGTCGCCGCCAGCCGCGCCGCCATGCTCTCCAGCGCCGCCCAGACCTGCACCATCTCGACGATCTGGCGCTTCGTCCGGCGCCGGACGAAGATGCCGCGGCGCGGCAGGGTCAGGACGAAGCCTTCCTGCTCCAGCACCGTCAGTGCCTCGCGGATCGGGGTGCGGCTGACGCCGAGGTCCCGGCACAGCTGCCGCTCGTCCAGCCGGATCTCGCCGGGATGGTCGTAGAGGTCCATCCCGGCGATGGCGTGCTTCAGCGCCAGATAGGCCTGGGTGCGGAAGCTGTCATTGGCGTCGAGGCGCGGCAGCGCCAGCCGGGTGCTGATCCGCGCCTCGAGCACGGCCCCCTCCCCGCTCCATCAATCCGCCGCAACGGCGTCGCCCGGCTTGGCGCCGCCGCGCAGCCGCGCGATCACGGCCGAGATCAGCGGCCAGCACAGCATCACCAGGGCCAGGGCGACGATGCTGCCGACCAGGCCGTTCGACCAGAAGATCGACAGGCTGCCCTGGGACAGCAGCATCGCCTGGCGGAACGAGCCTTCCGCCATGTCGCCCAGCACCAGCGCCAGGACCAGGGGCGCCAGCGGGTAGGACAGCTTCTTGAACAGGTAGCCGACGACGCCGAAGACCAGCATGACGCTGATGTCGGCCAGGGCATTGCTGACCGTGTAGGCGCCGACCGCGCAGATGGTGATGATCACCGGCGCGATGATGCTGAACGGGATGCGCAGGATCGAGGCGAAGAGCGGCACCGTGGTCAGCACCACGATCAGCCCGGCGATGTTGCCGAGATACATGCTGGCGATCAGGCCCCAGACGAAGTCGCGCTGCTCCACGAACAGCAGCGGCCCGGGCTGCAGGCCCCAGATCAGGAGGCCGCCCAGCAGCACCGCCGCGGTCGGCGACCCGGGAATGCCGAGGGTCAGCATCGGCAGCAGCGCGCTGGTGCCGGCGGCATGGGCCGCCGTCTCCGGCGCCACCACGCCCTCCATCTCGCCGCGACCGAAGCGCTTGCCGTTGCGCGAGAAGCGCTTGGCCAGGCCGTAGCTCATGAACGAGGCCGGGGTGGCGCCGCCCGGGGTGATGCCCATCCAGCAGCCGACGATCGCGCCGCGCAGCGCCGTGACCCAGTATTTCGGCAGCTGGGCCCAGGCCTGCAGCACCACCTTGGCGTTGATCTTCGCGTTCTTGCCCTTGAACGCCAGGCCTTCCTCCATGGTCAGCAGGATCTCGCCGATGCCGAACAGGCCGATCACCGCGATCAGGAAGTCGAAGCCGCGCAGCAGCTCGGTCGACCCGAAGGTCATGCGCAGCTGGCCGGTGACGGTGTCGAGGCCGACCGCGGCCAGGGCGAAGCCCAGCATCATCGCCGCGATCACCTTCAGGGGCGCCTCGCGGCCCATGCCGATGAAGCTGCAGAAGGTGAGGAGCTGGACCGCGAAGAACTCCGCCGGCCCGAACCTCAGGGCGAAGCCGGCGATGATCGGCGCCAGGAAGGTCAGGATCACCACGGCGACGAAGGCGCCGAAGAAGGAGGAGGTGAAGGCGGCGGTCAGCGCCTCGCCCGCCTTGCCCTGCTGGGCCATCGGATAGCCGTCGAAGGTGGTGGCGACCGACCACGGCTCCCCGGGGATATTGAACAGGATCGAGGTGATGGCGCCGCCGAACAGCGCGCCCCAGTAGATGCAGGACAGCATGATGATCGCCGAGGTCGGCGACATCGCGAAGGTCAGCGGCAGCAGGATGGCCACGCCGTTGGCGCCGCCCAGGCCGGGCAGGACCCCGATCAGCACGCCGAGGGTGATGCCGACGAACATGTAGACGATGTTCATCGGGTCGGCGAGCACGCCGAAGCCGTGAATCAGAGAGTAGAGAGCGTCCAACGGTCCCTCCCAGCGTTCGCTTCCGCCCGCCTGCCGCGGGTCTCGGGATTGTTTCGCGTCGGTCCGGGCTAGTAGCCCAGCATGGTCTCCAGCGGCCCCTTTGGCAGCGGCACCAGGAACCAGAGCTCGAACATCAGGAACAGCGCCGCCGGCACCAGCACCGCGACCGGCACGATCTTCACCGCCGGGTACTTGCCGAGCCAGCGCATGAAGAAGGCGATGAACAGCGCCGCGGCGACGTAGAGGCCGATGAAGCCGATCAGCGCCACGAAGACGATGGTCGGCACCAGCACCTTGAGCACCAGCCCGAGCTGTTCCCGGCCGACGAAGCTGCCGAGATCGGCCGAGCGGCCGACCAGATTGGTCAGCAGGGTGCCGGCGCTGGCCAGGAACAGGGCGACGCCGACATAGAAGGGAAAGGTGCCGGATTCCGGCCCGTCATAGGCCCAGCCGATGCCGACGCGCAGGCTGTCGACCATCACCACCACGGCGACGATCATCAGGACGGCCGCGACGGCGATCTCCACGATCCGCACGCTGACGGTGCCGCCGTCTTCCTGGTCGTGGTGCGCCATGCCCGATCCTCCCCGGAAGGCTGTGCGGCACCCGCGGGGCGAGCGCCGCCGGAAGCGGCTCCCGGCCCGGGGCCGGGAGCCCGGTCCTGACCCCTAGTTGCTCTTGTCGATGAAGCCGGCCACTTCCATCAGGCTCTTGTGGGTCTGCTCGGTCTCGCCCAGCCAGGTCCTGAAGGCGTCGCCGGTCATGCTGGTGGTGTTGAAGGCGCCGTTGGCCATGAACTCCTTCCACTCCGGCGTCTCGCGCACCTTGTCGAACAGCGCGACGTAATAGGCCACCTGCTCCGGCGTCGCCTCGGGCGGCATGAAGATGCCGCGCAGCATCAGGTACTTCATGTCCAGGCCGGCCTCCTTACAGGTCGGCACGTCGCTCCAGGCCTTGCCGTCCGCCTGGGGCGTGGTCACGGCGATGCGCTGGTCGTCGAAGACGCAGAGCGGGCGCAGCGCGCCGGCGCGCCATTGCGCCACCGCCTCGATCGGGTTGTTGACGCTGGAGTTGATGTGGTTGCCGACCAGCTGCGCCGCGACGTCGCCGCCGCCCTTGTAGGGCACGTAGGTCAGCCGCTTGCCCAGGATCTGCTCCAGCCCGGCGGTGATGATCTGGTCTTCCTGCTTCGACCCCGTGCCGCCCATCTTGAAGGCGTTGTCGCCCGCCGCCTTGATCGCGGTGACGTAGTCCTGCGCCGTCTGGTACGGCTCGGACGCGTTCACCCACAGGATGAACTCGTCCAGCGCCAGCATCGTCACCGGCGTCAGGTCCTTCCAGTTGAAGGGCACGCCGGTCGCCAGGGGCGTGGTGAACAGGTTCGACAGGGTGATGATGATCTTGTGCGGGTCGCCGCCCGACCCCTTGACATCGAGGAAGCCTTCCGCCCCGGCGCCGCCGGACCGGTTGACCACGACGATCGACTGCTCCATCAGCCCGTGCTTCTGGATGATGCCCTGGATCATCCGCGCCATCTGGTCGGCGCCGCCGCCGGTGCCCGCGGGGACGACGAACTCGACGTTGCGGGTGGGCTTCCAGTCCGCCTGGGCGATGCCGGCCCCCAGCAGGGCCACGGCGGCCGCGGCACAGGCGAATCCATGCACAAGCGCTTGACGCACTTTCCCGGTCATTGGTGCCTCCCCAGCGCCGCGGCTTCGCGCGAAGCGCGGCCCGACTGTCTTGTGGTGGATGGCCAGGTCGGTGACCGAGGCTGGCTGGTATCCAATATATTGTATCTGGAATGTAACGCAACGGATCTTTTTGAAACCGAGACGCTCCGTTTCGATCGCTATTTCGCGATGCAGCAGAAGAAAATTACGAACGCCGAAAAACGCCCCTTTCCAGTCCGTTAGAGACGGCGCCTTCTCTTCGCCTGTGCACACGGCCGGAAACGACGACAGGCGGCCCGAGGGCCGCCTGTCCGATCTGCGTCGATGAAACCGGGAAGAGCCGCGCTCAGGCCGCCTTGCGCCAGGCATTGCTGTTGGCGGCCTCCTGGGAGCCGGCCGCCACGTGGCGATGCGGCGTCGCCATGGCGCGGACGTCGGTGGCGATCGCGTTGAACAGGTCGGGCGCCTTCACGGCGATCTCGGTGATCACGGCGGCCAGGCCGGCCGCAGCGACGACGAGGGCGATCAGTCCGAGGGTCATGGCAAGCTCCGTGGGGTTGGCTCTCTTGCGCTGCATCATATGACAGAGCAGCTGACCTTCATCAAGATCGCGCATTATGGATTTTGTATGCCAGACGGCGATGGCTGATCTGCGGATTCCGGGAAGGATAAGGACAATTCAGCCTATCCAGCTGACTTTGTTGATGTTTCTGAGAGGCCGACGATACGGAACGGCGGATGTGCCGGCGAAGCTCGACACATATCGGTTTTTCGTATTCCGTATACCAGATTGTCTTGTCCGCCCGTCGAACAGGCGTATATTGCATCGCAACAGGAACCCGAACCCATTCGAAAGGACTTGACCATGACCGGCGTGCTGATCGGTACCGCCCTGGCCCTCGTCTCCCTGCTGGGCCTCGTCACCGCCCCCCGCCTGGCGGCGGTCCAGGGTGCCTCGCTGTCCGGCAGCGCCGCGGGTCTCCGCCGGGCCGAGACGGGCGATGCGGCCGACGAGTCCGAGACCGCCGACCCGACCTGGGCCAGCTTCATGCGGGCGCTGTAACCCCGGCCAAAGAAAAAGGGAGGCGACGGCTCGCCTCCCCGGGGATTGTCTCGGTTGCCGGGCGCGTCCCGGCCCGGATCTCAGTTGGCGAGGCGCGGCGCCCCTTCCGGGCTCGCCCCGGCCCGCGCCTGCTCCAGCGCCCGGGCCCGCATCGGCTTCAGCACGAACATCGCCATCACCGCCGCGATCACGTTCACCAGCGCGGCGAAGATGAACACCATGTCCCAGCTGCCGAGCTGGCTGACCGCGACATTGGCGAAGGGCACGACCAGCGAGGCCGTCCCCTTGGCGGTGTAGAGCAGCCCGGCATTGGTGGTGGCATAGCGCGACCCGAAGGTGTCGCCGCAGGTCGCCGGGAACAGCGAGTAGATCTCGCCCCAGGCGAAGAACACCATCGCGGTCAGGATCACGAACGCCACCGGGTCCTGGCCGAACTCCATCAGCATGACGATGCCGACCGCCTCGAGGAAGAAGGCGATGAACATCGTGTTCTCGCGGCCGATATGGTCCGAGACCCAGCCGAAGAACGGCCGGGTGACGCCGTTCAGCACGCGGTCGAGCGACAGCGCGAAGGTCAGGGCCGGCATGGTCAGGCCCAGCAGGCTGACCGGCGTGTCGCCGATCTTGAAGTCGGCCGCGATCGGGGCCAGCTGCGCCGTCGCCAGCAGGCCGCCCGAGGCGACCATGACGAACATCGCATACATCACCCAGAACACCGGGCTGCGCAGCATCTCCGCCGGCGCGTAGTCGCGGCGGGTCTGCACCACCTTGGGCTTCACCGCCGGCAGCTGCCCCTTGGCCGGCGTCGCCAGCAGGAAGGACAGCAGCACCACCGCCCCGCCCTGGATCAGGCCGAAGGTCATGAAGGTCGACTGATAGCCCGCGGAGTGGATCATGTTGGCGATCGGCACGATGGTCAGGGCCGAGCCGGCGCCGAAGCCGGCCGCGGTCAGCCCCGCCGCCAGGCCGCGCCGATCCGGGAACCATTTCAGCGCCGCGCCGACGCAGGTGCCGTAGACGGCGCCGGCGCCGACGCCGCCGATCGCGGCGGCGATGTAGAGCACGGTCAGCGAATCCGCCACCGAATTCAGCGCCCAGGCGATGGCGCAGAGCAGGCCGCCGATCAGGACCACGATGCGCGGCCCGAACTTGTCGACGAACCAGCCTTCGACCGGCACCAGCCAGGTCTCGGTCAGAACGAAGATGGTGAAGGCGACCTGGATCGCCGCCCGCCCCCAGTGATGCGTCGCATCGATCGGGCCGACGAACAGGGTCCAGCCATATTGCAGGTTGGCCACCATCGCCATGCAGACGATGCCGATCAGCAGCTGGAGCCAGCGTCCCCCCGGCGGTCCCTTGATCGCCGGTCCCTGAGCAGAGTTTTCAGTCAGCATTTCCGTCCCAATCCTTCGCATGTCGGTTGAGGCAACCCCATGGCATCGGAGGTGACGGCCCGTGACGGACGCCATCGTCCTCGAGGAGGGGTGCGCCGGACTGCGGCCGCCGGACCGGCGTGGACCAGGTTCGGTGGGTCAGCAGGTCCCGTCGTGCCGATGTGCTGATCGGCTGCCCCTCCCCTCGGTTATGTCGTTGTTATCCGGGGCCGTTATGGCCGGCCCTCTGGCATACCAAATGCAGAACCTGAGATACCAAAGAACGTTTCAGCCGCGCTGGCAAGCCGGAATCGTGGCTGCACCGCAGCAACTCGTGGCCCCTACTCCGCGGCGGCCCGGCTGCCCTCGCGCAGCACCCGGATCATCGTGCTGCCGAGTGCGGCCGGTGAGTCGGCGACGGCGATGCCGGCGGCCTTCAGCGCCTCGATCTTGTGGTCGGCGGTGTCGTGGCCGCCGGAGATGACGGCGCCGGCATGGCCCATGCGGCGGCCCGGGGGGGCGGTGCGGCCGGCGATGAAGCCGACCACCGGCTTCTTGGTGCCGCTGTCCTTCAGGAACTGCGCGCCCATCACCTCGGCGTCGCCGCCGATCTCGCCGATCATGATGATGCCCTCGGTCTCCGGGTCGCCGAGGAACAGCTCCAGCGCGTCGACGAAGTTGGTGCCGTTCACCGGGTCGCCGCCGATGCCGATGCAGGTGGTCTGGCCGAGGCCGGCCGCCGTGGTCTGCGCCACCGCCTCATAGGTCAGCGTGCCCGACCGGCTGACGATGCCGATCTTGCCGCGCTTGTGGATGTGGCCCGGCATGATGCCGATCTTGCACTCGCCCGGCGTGATCACGCCCGGGCAGTTCGGCCCGATCAGCCGGGTGGCCGAGCCCGCCAGCGCCCGCTTGACCTTGACCATGTCCAGGACCGGGATGCCCTCGGTGATGCACACCACCAGCGGGATCCCGGCGTCGATCGCCTCCAGGATCGCGTCCGCGGCGAAGGGCGGCGGCACGTAGATCACGGATGCGTTGGCGCCGGTCTGGTCCACCGCCTGGGCCACGGTGTCGAACACCGGCAGGTCGAGGTGCCGGGTGCCGCCCTTGCCCGGGGTGACGCCGCCGACCATGCGGGTGCCGTAGGCGATCGCCTGCTCGGAATGGAAGGTGCCCTGGGCCCCGGTGAAGCCCTGGCAGATCACCTTGGTGTTCTTGTCGACGAGAACGGCCATCACGCGGCCTCCTTCACGGCACGGACGATCTTCACTGCGGCGTCGCCGAGGTCGTCGGCCGACAGGATCGGCAGACCGCTCTCGGCCAGGATCTGCTTGCCGCGCTCGACATTGGTGCCCTCCAGCCGCACCACCAGCGGCACGTGCAGCGACACCTCGCGCGCGGCCTCGACCACGCCCTCGGCGATCACGTCGCAGCGCATGATGCCGCCGAAGATGTTGACCAGGATGCCTTCGACGTTGGGGTCGGACAGGATCAGCTTGAACGCCGTGGTCACCCGCTCGCGCGTGGCGCCGCCGCCGACATCCAGGAAGTTGGCGGGCTCCCCGCCCTCCAGCTTGATGATGTCCATGGTCGCCATGGCGAGGCCGGCGCCGTTGACCATGCAGCCGATGTTGCCGTCGAGCTTGACGTAATTCAGCGACGCCTTCTCCGCCTCGGTCTCGGTCGGGTCCTGCTCGCTCTCGTCGCGCAGTTCCTCGACCTCCTTGTGGCGGAACAGGGCGTTGTCGTCGAAGCCCATCTTGGCGTCGAGCGCGATCAGCTGCCCCGCACCCGTCACCACCAGCGGGTTGATCTCCACCAGCGACGCGTCGAGCTCGGTGAAGGCGCGGTACAGCGCCTTCAGGAAGCCGACCGCGGCATTGACCTGCTTGCCCTCGAGGCCGAGGCCGAAGGCCACCTTGCGGGCATGGAAGTCCGACAGCCCCGTCGCCGGGTCGATGGCGATGGTCAGGATCTTCTCCGGCGTGGCCTCCGCCACCTCCTCGATCGCCATGCCGCCCTCGGTCGAGGCGATGATCGTCACCCGGCCGCTCTTGCGGTCGACCAAGAGCGACAGATACAGCTCGCGGGCGATGTCGCAGCCTTCCTCGACATAGATCCGGCCGACCTCCTTGCCCGCCGGCCCGGTCTGCACCGTCACCAGCGTCCGGCCCAGCATCGCCCCGGCATTCGCCGCGACGTCCTCGACCGACTTCACCACCCGGACACCGCCCTTGCCCTGCGGATCCTCCTGGAAGTGGCCCTTGCCCCGGCCGCCCGCATGGATCTGCGCCTTGACGACGTAAACCCCGCCGCCGAGACCCTCCGCCACACGCACCGCCTCCTCCGGCGTGTACGCCACCCCGCCGCGCGGCACCGGCACGCCATAGCGCCCCAGCAGCCCCTTCGCCTGATACTCGTGGATGTTCATTCCCTGCCCTTCCTGCGGTGCCGGCTCGAGGGCGGCTCCGACGATCGACGCCCCTCCCCCTCACCCTCCCGCCGCCAACGCGGCGGGTCCCTCCCTCTCCCCGAGGAGAGGGAAAAATCACCTCTCCTTGGGGAGAGGTCGAAATCGCGTAGCGATTTCGGGTGAGGGGGAGCGGTGCCGATGCCCGGAACCGCCCCTTCCCTGCTCCTATGCCTGGTTCACAGCAGCCCGGCGGCGCGGGCCCAGCGGTACTTGGCGCCCAGCACCGCGACCGGCGTCTCGGTCGAGTACGGGTAGGCGACGATGCCGTGGTCGTAGAGGTACTGCGCCGCCTCCTCGACCTGCACGTCGCCGGCCAGCGAGGCCACGATCGGCTTGTTGATGCCCTTGGCCCGCATCTCGTCCACCACCTCGGTGATCACCTTCGCGAACACCATCGGCGGCGTGATGATGGTGTGCCAGTAGCCGAGGATCAGCGCGTGGATGCGGTCGTCCTCCAGCCCCAGCTTCACCGTGTTGCGGTAGGTGGTCGGCGGCTCGCCGCCGGTGATGTCGACCGGGTTGCCGGCCGCGCCGAAGGGCGGGATGAACCTGCGGAAGGCGGCGTCGAGATCCGGCGGCATCGCCATCAGCGACAGTCCGTTGTCGACACAGGCATCCGACAGCAGCACGCCCGAGCCGCCGGCGCCGGTGATGATGACCACGTTCTCGCCCTTCGGCGCCGGCAGCACCGGGATGCCGCGGGCGAATTGCAGCAGGTCCTGCAGGCTCTTGGCCCGGATCACGCCGGACTGGCGCAGCACGTCGTCATAGACCTTGTCGTTGCCGGCCAGCGCCCCGGTGTGCGAGCTGGCCGCCCGCGCGCCGAGCGAGGTGCGCCCGGCCTTCAGCACCACCACGGGCTTCTTCTTCGACACCTCCTTCGCCACCTCGGCGAAGGCGCGGCCGTCCTTCAGGTCCTCCAGATGCATCGCGATCACGTCGGTCGCGTCGTCCTGCTCGAAGAAGGTCAGCAGGTCGTCCTCGTCGATGTCCGACTTGTTGCCCAGGCCGACGATGGCTGACACGCCCATCTTGGTCGACCGGCTGAAGCCGATGATCGCCATGCCGATGCCGCCGGATTGCGAGGACAAGGCCGCACGGCCTTGCACGTCAAACGGCGTGCAGAAGGTCGCGCAGAGGTTCTTCGGCGTGTAGTAGAAGCCGTAGATGTTCGGCCCCATCAGGCGGATGTCGTATTTCCGGCCGATGGCGATGATCTCCTCCTGGCCCTCATGGTTGCCGGTCTCGGCGAAGCCGGAGGGGATCAGGACGGCGCCCGGAATCTTCTTCTCGCCGACTTCGGTCAGCGCCTGGGCCACGAACTTGGCCGGGATGGCGAACACCGCGACGTCGATGTCGCCCGGCACGTCCTTGACGCTGGGATAGGCCTGCAGGCCCAGGATCTCGGTGGCCTTGGGGTGGATCGGGTAGATCTTCCCCTTGTAGCCGCCATTGATCAGGTTCTTCATCACCGAATTGCCGATCTTGCCGTCCTCGGCCGAGGCGCCGATCACGGCGACCGCGTCGGGCCGCATGATCCGGTTCATCTTGGCCAGGATGGCGTCCTTCGCCGGCCGCGGCCGCACCGGCTTCTGCTCGAAGTCGACGACGACGCGGACATCGGCGGCGATGGCGCCGTCGGTCCGGGCGAAGACCGGGTTGAGGTCGAGCTCGACGATCTCCGGCAGCGCGTCGACCAGGCGCGAGACCTGGACGATCAGCTGGGCCAGGGCCTGGCGGTCGACCGGCGGCGCGCCGCGCACGCCGTGCAGCACCGCGGCGGCCTGGATGCCGTCCAGCATCGACAGCGCCTCGTCATGGTCGACCGGGGCCAGGCGGAAGGTGATGTCCTTCAGCACCTCGACCAGCACGCCGCCGAGGCCGAAGGCCACCAGCTTGCCGAAGCTGGGGTCGGTGACGGCGCCGATGATCACCTCCTGCCCGCCGACCAGCATCTGCTGGACCTGGACACCGAGGATCTCCGCCTTCGGATCGTACCGGCCGGCGCTCTCGACGATGCGCTTGAAGCCGGCGCGGACGTCGTCGGCCGACTTGACGCCGACCAGCACGCCGCCGGCCTCCGTCTTGTGCAGGATCTGCGGCGACACGATCTTCAGCACCACCGGGAAGCCGATCGCCTCGGCCTGGGCCGCCGCCTCGTCGGCCGTGGTCGCCAGCGCCTCCTTCGGGATCGGGATCTGCCAGGCCTCGCACAGCTCGCGGGCCTCGGGGGCGGTCAGGCTGGTGCGCCCGTCCCGCTTCACGGCGTCAAGGATGCGGCGGGCGGTCGTCCGGGCATCGTCCAGGACGTCGACATGGCCATTCATGGCGGTCCTCGCTCAGCAAAGGATGTGGGGGAGGACCGGACCCACCTGAGGCTATCCGGTCGTTTGTCGCAACGGGTTCGGGTCGACGGCCGGGCCGTCGGATCAGTCATTGCCTCTCCCGCTTGCGGGAGAGGTCGGAGACGCGAAGCGGCTCCGGGTGAGGGGATTTTGTCGAGGCCTGGGCCAGCCCTCACCCGGTCGTCCTGCGGACGCCCGACCTCTCCCGCCAAGCGGGAGAGGCACCACAAGGGGTTCGCCTTATCATCAAATGGCGCCGGCGGTGCGCATCGCGGCGATGGCGTCGGCGTCGTAGCCGATCGAGGCCAGGATCTCGTCGGTGTGCTCGCCCAGGAGCGGCGAACGGTCGACCGGCACGTCGTTGTCGGAGAGCCGGATCGGCGAGGCGACCTGGACGTAGTTGCCGCGCTCCGGATGCGGTACCTCGACCAGCATGCCGCGGTCGTACATCGAGCGATCCTCGATCAGGTCCTTCATGCTGAGGATCGGGCCGCAGGGCACATCGATCTCGTTCAGTGCCTGCATCACCTCGATCTTGCTGCGCCGGCTGGTCCAGCCCTCGATGATGCCGAAGCATTCGTCGAGATGGGACAGCCGTGCCTCCGGCGTGGCGAAGGCCGGGTCCTCGATCAGCTCCTCGCGGCCGATCAGCCGCATCAGCGGCGCCCAGCCCTGCGGCTGGATGATGACATAGGCGTAGTCGTTCTCGCCGCCCGGGGCGCAGCGCAGCGCCTGGCCGGGCTGGCCGCCGCCCGAGGCGTTGCCGGAGCGCGGCACGGCGTCACCGAACTCCTTGTTCGGGTATTCGCGCAGCGGGCCGTGCGCCAGGCGCTGCTGGTCGCGCATCTTGACGCGGACCAGGTTCAGCACGCAGTCCTGCATCGCCACCTCGACCCGCTGGCCCTGCCCGGTCTGGATGCGCTGCAGCAGCGCGGCCAGGATCCCGGCCACGAGATGCATGCCGGTGCCGCTGTCGCCGATCTGAGCGCCGGTCGAGGTCGGCGGGCCGTCATGCCAGCCGGTGGTGCTCATCGACCCGCCCATGGCCTGGGCCACGGTCTCATAGGCCTTGCAGTCGACATAGGGGCCGGGGCCGAAGCCCTTGACCGAGGCGTAGATCACCCGCGGGTTGATCGTCCGGATCCGGTCCCAGGGGAAGCCCTGGCGGTCGAGCACGCCGGGGCCGAAATTCTCGACCAGCACGTCGGACTGCTCGAGCAGCCTGGTGAAGGCTTCCTGCCCCTGCGGCGACTTCATGTTGATGGTGATGCTGCGCTTGTTGCTGTTCAGCATCGTGAAGTAGAGGCTGTCGACATTCGACTTGTCGCGCAGCTGCGATCGGGTGATGTCGCCGCGGCCGGGCATCTCCACCTTGATCACATCGGCCCCGAACCACGCCAGGATCTGCGTCGCCGAGGGTCCCGACTGGACATGGGTCATGTCGAGAACGCGCACCCCATCCAGGGCCTTGCCCATGGTCTCTCTCCCTATCTGTGCCGGTGCAGGACGGGCGCGGGCGGCTGTGGATTCAGCCCGCGCCCGCGGCCGCGTTACTTGTACATGGTCTGGTTCATGGTCCCCGGGGCGTAGGCGTCGGGGTCGATCCACACATTGATCAGCGACGGCTTGCCGGACTCCCGCGCCCGCTCCAGCGCCGGGCGGATCTGGCTGGCCTCGTACACCTCCTCGCCATAGCCGCCGAGCATCTGGGCGAATTTCGAGTAGTGCACGTCGCCCAGCTTGTTGCCGACATTGCCCTTCTCCGGCCCGTATTTCTGGATCTGGCCGTAGCGGATCTGGTTCATGTGCGAGTTGTTGCCGACCACGCCGATGAAGGGCAGGTCGAAGCGCACCATGGTCTCGAAGTCCCAGCCGGTCAGGCTGAAGGTGCCGTCGCCGAACAGACAGAGCACCTCCTTCTCCGGCTGGGCGATCTTCGACGCCATGGCGAAGGGCACACCGACGCCGAGGGTGCCGAGCGGGCCGGGATCCATCCAGTGGCCCGGCGCCCGCGGCTTGACCACGCCGCCCGAGAAGGTGACGACGTCGCCGCCGTCGCCGATATAGACGGTGTTCTCGGTCAGGAACTCGTTCAGCTCATAGGCCAGGCGCAGCGGGTGGATCGGCGAGGCGTCGGACTTCAGCTTCGGCAGCCGCGCCGCCTCCATCTTCGCCTCCTCGGCCCGCAACTCCTCGAGCCAGGGCTCGCGGCTCCTGGCGCCGTTGTCGACCCGGCCGGAGACGGCCTGGGTGACGGCGGCGAAGATGGCGCCGCAATCGCCGACCAGGCCGAGCGAGACGTCGCGGTTCTTGCCGACCGTCCGGTAGTCGAGGTCGATCTGCACCACGGTGGCGTTGCGGCCCAGGCGCTTGCCGTAGCCCATGCGGAAGTCGAAGGGCGTGCCGACGATCAGGATCACGTCGGCGTTGTCGAAGGCGTAGCGCCGGGTCTGCTGGAAGTGGTGCGGGTCTCCCGGCGGCAGCGTGCCGCGGCCGGCGCCGTTCATGAAGGCCGGGATGTTGAGGGTGCGGACGAAATTGATCGCGTCGTCGGCCGCCCGGCAGGTCCAGACCTGCTGGCCCAGCAGCACGCAGGGCTTCTTCGCGTGGACCAGGATGTCGGCCAGCTTCTCGATGTCGCGCGGGTCGCCGATGCTCTTGGTCGACCAGCGGTAGTGGCCGGCCTCCGGCAGCCTGGCCTTCTTCAGCGGCACATGGCCGTCCAGGATGTCGCGGCCGATCTCGAGATAGACCGGGCCGGGGGCGCCGGCGAAGGCCTCGCGGAAGGCCATCGAGCACATGTCGGCGACGCGCTCGGTGGTCACCACATTGGCCGCGAACTTGGTGATCGACTTCATCATGTCGACATGCGGCAGGTCCTGCAGCGACCCCATCTTGTGCTGGTCGAGGGCCCCCTGGCCGCCGATCAGCAGGAACGGGCTCTCGGCGCGGAAGGCGTTGGCGACGCCGGTGATGGCGTCGGTCGTGCCCGGGCCGGCGGTGACCACGGCGCAGCCGGGCTTGCCGGTGACGCGGGCATAGCCGTCGGCGGCATGGGCCGCGACCTGCTCGTGCCGGACGTCGATGATGCGGATGCCCTCGTCCAGGCAGCCGTCATAGATGTCGATGATGTGGCCGCCGCAGAGGGTGAAGATGGTGTCGATGCCCTCGGCCTTGAGCGCCTTGGCCACGAGGTGACCGCCGGAGATGACCTCCTCCGTCGCGGCCGCTTCCTTCACTGCAGTATCGGGCATGATCGCTTCCTCCTCACCTCTTGCTCGGGATGCGCGGCATCGCGCGGCGCCGGGCGGTCATTCGAAGCCGGTCCCGTGCCGCTCGACCGACCGCGACAGGTCGAGGGCATGGTTGCGGACCAGCGTCTCGGCGAGATCCCCGTCGCGCCGCGCCAGGGCCTCGACGACGGCGGTGTGGTCCGCCACCGACCGCTCGGCCCGCTCCGGCCGGCCGATCAGGGACCAGCGGATGGCGCGGATGTGCAGGAACAGGGTCTCGGTCATCTCGGTGATCAGGACGCAGCCGCCGAGGCGGATCAGCGCCTGATGGAAATCGATGTTGGCGGCGGCGAACCGGTCGGGCGCATCCGCCTCCGCCGCCTGGCCGGCGATCATGCCGCGCAGCTCCTCGATCTCGGCCGGGCCGACGCGCGCCGCCGCCAGACGGGCGGCCATGCCTTCCAGCGCGGCCCAGACCACGATCAGCTCGCGGATCTCGTCCCGGGTCTTGCGGACCACGAAGACGCCGCGCCGCGGCATCGACCGCACAAGCCCTTCCTGCTCCAGCAGCGCGATTGCCTCACGCACCGGGGTCCGGCTGATGCCCAGAGCCTCGCACAACTGCCGCTCGTCGATCCGGATCGGGCGGCTGTGGCCGTAGATGTTCATGCGCACGATGGCGTCGCGCAGGGCCTGATAGGCCTTGGCCTTGTAGCTGGCCTTGGCGGCCAGCGGCGCGACATCGAGCGTCACCCCATCCACCAGCATCGGCGTTCCGTCCCAGAGCGTGCGACCGGCCGCGAAGGCTCTCTGGTCGACTGAATTCAGAATTTTGTATACCAGAAGAATCGGTCCGGCAAGCCGGGAAAGTGGATGCGATCGTCTTTTTTATTTGGCGCAGAGACAGTTTATGCTGCGGTGCGCAAAAAGATGGCCGTGCCACGGCGTGGCACGGCCCAGTCGGGAGGAAACTTGTGCAGTGGGAGGCTTGGTCTTCGCCTTCCCCCTCCTGTCATCCTCGGGCTTGTCCCGGCGATCCAGGGGCTTTCGAGAGCGGTCCTTGGTGGCCCCTGGATCGCCGGGTCAAGCCCGGCGATGACAATACGGGGCGAGCCCTTCCCTACGCCGCCAGTGACTTCGCCACGTCTTCGCTGATCTTCTTTGCATCGCCGAAGAGCATGAGGGTGTTGTCGCGGAAGAACAGCTCGTTCTCGACCCCGGCATAGCCCGAGGCCATGGAGCGCTTCACGAACAGCACCGTCCTGGCGTTCTCCACGTCCAGGATCGGCATGCCGTAGATCGGGCTCGCCGGGTCCGACTTCGCCGCCGGGTTGGTCACGTCGTTCGCCCCGATCACAAAGGCTACGTCCGCCTGGGCGAAGTCGCGGTTGATCTCCTCCAGCTCGAACACCTCGTCGTACGGCACGTTGGCTTCGGCCAGCAGCACGTTCATGTGCCCCGGCATGCGGCCCGCCACCGGGTGGATGGCGTAGCGCACCTCCACCCCCTCCTTCTTCAGCAGGTCCGACATCTCCCGAAGCGCGTGCTGCGCCTGCGCCACCGCCATGCCGTAGCCCGGCACGATGATCACCGACCGGGCGTTCTTCATCACGAAGGCCGCGTCCTCCGCCGAGCCCTGCTTCACCGCCCGGTCGCCCGAGGCGCCGCCGGCCGCGGCGGCATTGGCCTCGCCGCCGAAGCCGCCCAGGATCACGTTGATGATCGACCGGTTCATCCCCTTGCACATGATGTAGCTGAGGATCGCGCCCGACGACCCGACCAGCGCCCCGGTCACGATCAGCAGGTTGTTCTGCAGGGTGAAGCCGATGCCCGCCGCCGCCCAGCCGGAGTAGCTGTTCAGCATCGACACCACCACCGGCATGTCCGCCCCGCCGATCGGCAGGATCAAGAGGAACCCGAGCGCCAGCGCCACCAGGATCAGCAGGAGGAACGCCGCGCCCGACTGCCCGGCGCACATCCACACGATCAGGAGCACGATCAGGAGGCCGAGGCCGGCGTTCAGCGGGTGCTGCATCGGGAACACCAGCGGCTTGCCCGAGACCAGACCCTGCAGCTTGGCGAAGGCGACCAGGGATCCGGTGAAGGTGATGGCGCCGATCGCCGCCCCCAGCGCCATCTCGATCAGGCTGCCGACATGGATCGCCCCCGGCGTGCCGATGGCGTAGGCGGCCGGATCCAGGAACGCCGCCGCCGCCACGCACCCCGCCGCCAGCCCCACTAGGCTGTGGAACGCCGCCACCAGCTGCGGCAGCGCCGTCATCTGGATCCGCTGCGCCACCACGTAGCCGATGCCGCCCCCGATCGCGATCGCCGGTACGATCAGCCAGTAGTTCCGCACCTGCGGCAGCAGCACCAGCGTCGTCGCCACCGCGATCGCCATCCCGGCGATCCCGTACCAGTTCCCCTGCCGGCTCGTCTCCGGGCTCGACAGGCCCCGCAGCGCCATGATGAAGCACACCGCCGCCACCAGATACGCCAGCACCGCCAGGCTCGTCATCGCGATCCCCTCGCCTTCGTATTCGAATGTTGCCTGAACGGGCTGTCTCAGCCCTTCTTCCGGTACATCGCCAGCATCCGCCGCGTCACCAGGAAGCCCCCGAAGATGTTCACCGAGGCCAAGAGCACCGCCAGCGCCCCCAGCACGCTCGACGCCCCGATCACCGCCGGCCCCGCCGCTATCAGGGCGCCGCCCGCGACCCCGGAGGAAATCGCGTTGGTCACGCTAATGGGGGGCGAATGCAGGGCGGGCGACCCCCGCCACACCACGTAGTAGCCGACGAAGCAGGCCAGCACGAACACCGTCAGCCCGGTCAGGAAGAAGCCGTGCTCCCCCGCCGGCCCGGCCGTCGCCGCCGGCGCCTGCACCGCCAGCGCCTGGGCCTGGTCCGCCAGCCCCCGCGCCGCCTCGGCCAGATCCTCCGCGCCCTCTGCGATCCCGTCCGCCGCCATGATCCCGCTCTCCCCTACGCCGCCTGCTCGGCCCGGCCGCCGAAGCCCGGATGCACCACACGGCCCCCCGCGGTCAGCCGCGTCGCCGCCACGATCTCGTCAGAGCCGTCCACCTTCAGCGCCTTGCTCTCCTTGTCGATCAGCGGCGTCAGGAAGGCCACCAGGTTGCGGGCGTAGAGCGCCGAGGCGTCGGTCGCGATCCGGCCCGGCACGTTCCTGTGCCCGACGATGGTCACGCCCTGGTCCTCGACCACCTCGCCCAGCCGGGTCAGGGCGCAGTTGCCGCCCCGCTCCGCCGCCAGGTCCACGATCACCGACCCCGGCTTCATCGACCGCACCATCGCCTCGTCCATCAGCACCGGCGCCTTCTTCCCCGGGATCAGCGCGGTGCAGATCACGATGTCCTGCTTCTTCACCGTCTCGGCGATCAGCGCCGCCTGCTTGGCCCGGTACTCCGCCGACATCTCCTTGGCGTAGCCGCCCGAAGTCTCCGCCGCCTTGAACTCCTCGTCCTCCACCGCCACGAAGCTGGCGCCCAACGACTGCACCTGCTCCTTCGCCGCCGGACGCACATCGGTGGCAGAGACCACGGCCCCGAGGCGCCGCGCCGTCGCGATCGCCTGCAGCCCGGCCACGCCGGCCCCCATCACCAGCACCCGCGCCGGCGGCACCGTGCCCGCCGCCGTCATCATCATCGGGAACGCCCGGCCGAACACCGACGCCGCCTCCAGCACCGCCCGGTAGCCCGCCAGGTTCGCCTGGCTCGACAGCACGTCCATCGCCTGCGCCCGCGTGATCCGCGGCACCAGCTCCAGGGCGAAGCTCTCGATCCCCGCCTCGGCATAGGCCGACAGGCTCTCCGCGTCGTCATAGGGCTCCAGCACCCCGATCAGCGCCGCCCCCCGCGGGATCAAGGACAGCTCGTCGACCTCGCCCTGCCCGGCCCGCAAGGGCCGCCGCACCTTCAGCACCACATCGGCGCCCGCGAGAGCCGCCGCCGCGTCCGGCGCCACCTCCGCCCCCGCCGCGCGGTACGCCTCGTCCGTCACGGCACTGCCCAGCCCGGCCCCGGCCTCCACAACGACCGTCGCCCCCAGACCCACCAGCTTCTTCACGCTGTCCGCCGTCGCCGCCACACGGCGCTCACCGTCCCGCCGCTCCCGCAACACCACTATCCGCATGGACAACAGCTCCCCCACGCGGCCCTCCCCAAGGTCATTGGGCGGCGGCGCCGCACTGCGTTAGAGACGCCGCGGCAGCCCGGCCGGGCCGCCGCGGTTCACCATCAAGTGGAGATCAGGCGTGCACCACGGCCGCAGCCGGCTCCTGCAGCGCCGGCGAGGACTGCTGCAGGAAGTGCCGGATCAGGTCGCGGGCGCTGATCACCCCGACCAGGGTGTGATCCTCCATCACCGGCACGTGCCGGATGTGGTTCTCGTCCATCAGCCGCAGCACCGTCTCGATGCTGTCGCGGGGCTCGCAGCTGATCACCGTGCGGCCCATGAAGGCCGAGACCGGCATCGACAGCGCCGCGGCGCCATGCGTGGCCAGCGCCCGGGCGACGTCGCGTTCGGAGAACACCCCGACCACGACATTGCCCTCGGTGCGGCACACCTCCTTGACGACGAGGGCGCCGATGATCTCCTTGGTCATCAGCGCGACGGCGGTGGCCACCGTCTCGCCGACGCGGATCATGACGACGCGCGAATCCTTCTGGCGGAGAATGTCTTCGGCCCTCATTGGCTGGGTTCCTCCTCTGGAAAGCGGCTCTTTCCGGCCGCTCGGACGGGGGTCAGGCCGGCACCAGCGCCGGCGTCCGTTTCGTCTCGGCCGTCGCGGGACGGCTGTAGAGCCCGGCGATCTCGGCGCGCTGCTGCACCAGGGCCAGGACGGTGTCGATCGTCGGGGTCGGCACCCCGACCATGCGGCCGAGCTCCTGCACCACGGTGACCAGCGGGTCGATCTCCATCGGCCGGCCGCGGTCGAGGTCCTGCAGCATCGAGGTGCGGTGGGCGCCGACGGCGCCGGCGCCGTCCAGCCGCCGCTCGATGTCGACCCGGAAATGGACACCGAGCCGGTCGCCGATCGCCTGCGCCTCGGCCATCATCCGCCGGGCGACGTCGCGGGTCGAAGGGTCGCCGGTGATGACGTCGAGCGTCGCATGGGTCAGGGCGCTGATCGGGTTGAGGCAGAGATTGCCCCAGAGCTTGAGCCAGATCTCGTCGCGGATGTTGTCCCGGACCGGCGCCTGCAATCCCGCCGCCGTCATCGCCTCGCTGAGCGCGGTGACGCGGGCCGACCGGCTGCCGTCCGGCTCTCCCAGCGGGAACTTGTCGCCGTAGTGATGCTCGACCACGCCGGGCGCCACCACCTCGGTCGCCGGATAGACGATGCAGCCGATGCCGCGCTGCGGCCCCAGCCGCTTCCACTGCACGCCGCCGGGATCGACGGTCTCGATGGTGCGGCCCTCGAGCGCGCCGCCATGGCGATGGAAATACCAGTAGGGCAGCCCGTTCACCGCAGTCACCACCGCCGTCTCCGGCCCCAGCAGCGGCTGCATCGCCTCGACTACCCCCGGCACCGAATGGGCCTTGAGGCAGATCACGACATAGTCCTGCGGCCCCAGCTCGGCCGGGTTGTCGGTGCAGCGGATGCGGGCGGTGCGGGTCTCGTCGTCGATCCTGAGGGTCAGGCCGTTCTGGCGCATCGCCTCGAGATGCAGGCCGCGGGCGACGAGGCTGACCTCGACGCCCGCGCGATGGAGCTGGACGCCGAGATAGCCGCCGATGGCCCCGGCGCCGTAGATGCAGAGTTTCATGGCCGCGCCTTCCTCCCGTTGATTGGAGTCAGGGCCGCTGAGCAGCCGACCGGATCATCGTGGTATACAAAATACCCAATGTCAATCGATCCAAGACCCAATCGATCCAAGACCCAATCGATCCAAGGGAGGAAAGCTGCGTTGGACTCTCGTCCACGGTATACTTGTGACCGGCGACGCCTAAGGTTATAGGCGAGGTGAACGCTGGCCGCGCAGGCGACAGAAGGGCCTTCGATGAGCATCCCGCAGATCGACGTCAAGCCGCTCGACACCGAAACGAGCTTCCGGATCAAGGCCTACAAGGCTCTGAAGCACGCCATCACCGAGATGGACATCTATGGCCATGCCGGCGAGATCAAGCTGGAGGAGCGGCAGCTGAGCGAGATGCTGGGCGTCAGCCGCACCCCGATCCGCGAGGCGATGACGCTGCTGGAGCAGGAGGGCTTCGTCCGCTCCGTGCCCCGCCGCGGCATCTTCGTGATCCGCAAGAGCAAGGCCGAGGTCCTGGAGATGATCACGGTCTGGGCGGCGCTGGAGAGCATGGCGGCGCGGCTGGCCACACAGGTCGCGACCGACGCCCAGATCCGCAAGCTGCACGACTATGTCGACGTGTTCCGCGACCGCGACCCGGAGGAGCATGTCAGCGAGTATTCCGAGGCGAACATCGCCTTCCACAAGCAGATCATCCGGATCAGCGGCTGCCAGCTGATCGTCGACATCACCGACAACCTGTTCATCCACATGCGCGGCATCCGCCGGGTGACGATCGGCCAGGACCACCGGGCCCAGCGCTCGGTGGTCGACCACCAGAAGATCGTCGCCGCGCTGGAGGCCCGCGACGCCGACCTGGCCGAAACGCTGGTGCGCGAGCACACGCTGGGCCTGGCCGAGCATGTGCGCAAGCACGGGGATTTCTTGGACTAGGTCACTCCCCTGCTCCGAAGTCGCCGAGATAGGTCCCGTCCATCGGCACGGCAAGGAAGCGGCGGTTGATCTCGGCCAGCGTGGCCGCGGGGTCGAGATTGCCGAACAGCTCCGGATGAAACCATTTGGCCATCGCCTCCGCCGCGACCACATGGGTCGGGGCGTGGAAGAAGTTGAGCCAGAGCGCATGGGCGCGACCGGCGGCGATGGCCGGCAACTCGCCGAGTCCGGGCTCGCCGCGGATCGCGGCCAGCTGCTGCCGCACCTCCGCCGGCGAGACGCCCGGCCCGATCCGGAAATTGCCGGGGCCGGGGAGCTGCGGGCCGCCGGCGGCGATGTAGACCTCCGGATTCCGCGCCAGCACGTATTCGAGGCCGAGCTGGCCGGTCGGGCCGGGCACGGCCGCCCCGGCGATGTTCTCGCCGCCGGCGAAGGTTATCAGCGTGCCCGCGCCGGAGGCCCCGGCGGACCAGCAGCATTCCCAGCCGCCGGCGCGGGCGTGCAGCAGCACCTTCGGCCGGGCGCCGGGATGTGCGGCCAGCGTCCCGGCGATCCGCCCTATATGCGCCTCGTAGAATCGGACATAGGCTTCGGCGCGCTCCTCCCGCCCCAGCGCGTGGCCGAGCGCCCTGAGGCTCGGCACCGTGTTGCGCAGCGGGTCGTCGAAGAAGTCGATGCGCAGCACCGGCACGCCCGCCGCGGCGAGCTGTCGCTCCAGCTCCTCCGCCGGGCCGAACCAGAGCGGCAGGACGACGAGATCCGGCCTCAGGGCGAGGGCCTGCTCGACCGAGAAGGTCTCCGCGGTGGTCCCGCCGACCAGCGGCAGCCGGTCGATCGCCGGGAAGCGCGCGCGATAGGCCGCGGCGGTGCCGGGATCGAACCGCACCAGGTTCTCGGCCCACCCGGCGACCAGCGACAGCGGCTCCGGGTCCAGCAGCGCCAGCACGGCGATCAGCCCGCCATCGCCCAGCACGACGCGCCGGGCCGGCTGCGGCAGCTCGACCGTGTGGCCGGCGACGTCGGTGACGGTGATCGGATCGGCCGCCGCTGGCGACGCGAACAGCCCCAGCAGCGCGATCGCCGCCGCCAGCCGGCGAATGATCACCACCGCAGCTTCAGGCCGGCGGTGATGGTGCGCCGGGTGCCGTAGAAGCAGGAATTGTCGTCCCAGCAGGAGGCGACGAACTTGCGGTCGAACAGGTTGGAGACGTTGACCGAGATCTGCGTCCCCTCCAACTCCGGCTGCAGCATACCGAGGTCGTAGCGCAGGCCGAGGTCGAACAGGGTGACGTCCGGCACCTTCAGCGTGTTCCCGGCATTGCCGTAGGACGAGCCGATGTAGCGGACGCCGGCGCCGAGCGCCAAGCCGTCCAGAGCGCCGTCGGTGAAGGCGTAGTCGGCCCAGAGCGAGGCCAGCCGGTCCGGCACGCCGTAGGGCCGCTTGTCCTCGGCGGTCGTGCTCTCGGTGTTGACGATGTCGAGCACGGTGAAGGAGCCGAGCAGGCTGAGGTTGTCGGTCACCTTGGCCTGGGCCTCCAGCTCGGCGCCGCGGGACCGGACCTCGCCGGTCTGGATGCTGGCATAGGGATGCAGCGGGTCCGGGTCGGCGGTCTTGACGTTGGTCTGGGTGATGTCGAACAGGGCGAACGTGAAGAAGCCGGACATCCAGTCCGGCTGGTATTTCACCCCAACCTCGTACTGCTCGGCCCGGCTGGCCTTGAAGGGCTGGCCGTAGAAGTCGGTGCCGTTCACCGGCTCGAAGGAGGTGGAATAGCTGGCATAGGGGGCGATCCCGTTGTCGAATTCGTAGACCAGCCCCGCCCGCCAGGTGACAGCGCTGTCCGCCTGGTGGCTCGCGGTCAGCGCCCCATCCGGCAGGGCGCGGCTGTCGGTGTCGGTCTCGGCCCAGTCCGCCCGCACGCCCAGCAGCAGCGACAGGCCGCCCCACTTCATCTGCTCCTGCGCGTAGAAGCCGACCTGGTCCAGCGTCTGCCGCGTGTCGCTGTTGTAGGCAGGCATGACGATGTCCTGGCGACGATCCGGGTGCAGCACGTCGATGGACGGCGCGCTGCCCATGCCGAGCAGGGCGCTGGCGTCATTGTGCCGGTAGTCGATGCCGAACAGCGCCGTGTGCTCGACCTCCCCGGTCGAGAAGCGCAGCAGCGCCTGGTTGTCGAGCGCGACGCCGTCGAAGGATTCCCTGGTCGCGATCGTGGCCCGCGCCAGCGATGTCGGTCCGTCATAGCCGGTCTGGAACACCGAGCGGTAGTCGTAGTCGGCGTGCATGTAGCGGAAGTTCTGGCTCAGGGTCAGCACGTCGCCGGCCTTGTGCTCCAGCTCGTAGCCGACCGAGTACTGCGTCCGTTCCGACCGGTCGAAGCCGGTGTCGCCGTCGAAGAAGCTGGTCGAGAAGCGCCCCCAGGGCGCGCGGTCGACCGTCCCCAGCGCCGGCAGGTAGTTGAAGGCGCCAGCGGCGGGATCGTGCTGGGAGCTGCCGAGGATGGTCAGGCTGGGGTCCTCGTTCGGCCGCCAGGGGATCGCCGGCGCGACCGAGATCCGCTGGTCCTGGGTATCGGCCAGCGGGGTGCCGGAATCGCGGCCGAGCGCGGTGAGGCGGTACAGCAGCGAGCCGTCCTCGGTCAGCGGGCCGCCGAGATCAAGCCCCGCCTGCAGGCGGTCGAAGGTGCCGTATTCCAGGTCGATCTCGTGCAGAGGCTCGTCCGTCGGCCGCTTGCTCCAGAGATTGACCACGCCGCCCGGGTTCACGCTGCCGTAGAGGATCGAGGACGGGCCGCGCAGCACCTCCACGCGCTCCAGCATGTACGGGTCGACCGACGGGGCGATGTAGTAGACGCCGCGCGGCAGCCTGAGACCGTCCATCAGCCCGACGAAGTTGGCGTCGGCGCCGCCGGGGGTGCCGAAGCCGCGGATGTTCGGGAAGTCGTAGCGGCCGGGGCGCGTCTCCGGCGCCACGCCGGCGGTGTAGCGCAGCGCCTGCGACACCGACTGCGCCTTCTGGTCGTCCATCTGCCGGCGGGTGACGACCGAGACGGATTGCGGCGTCTCGATCAGCGGCGTGCCGGTCTTGGTCGCGGTCCGCGACTCCTCGGCGACATAGCCGTCGGTCGCGCCGAAGAAGCCGCCGCCCTGGACGATGATCGGGTCCAGCGCCAGGGCGCCCTCCGCCGTGGCATCGGCCGCGGGGGCCGGCGCCGGACGCTGGATCGAGACCGTGTTGGCTGCGGTCAGGCGCCAGGTGACGCCGGTCCCGGCCAGCAGCCGCGACAGTGCCTCGGCCGGTGGCAGGCTGCCGCGGACGCCGGGCGAGGTCAGGCCCTGCAGATCGGCCGAGGCATAGGCCAGCTGCATGCCCGACTGGTCGGCGAACCGGCGCAGCGCCGCCGCCAGCGGCTGGCGCGGGATGTCGAAGCTGCGCGCCGCGGCGGACGGAGCGTCCTGTGCCCAGGCCGACGGCGCAACGGCCAGGGCCAGCGGGACGCCTCCCACCAACGCGGTCGCGGCCAGCAAGGACCGCAGCACCCGATGCGGCCGCCCCCGCGGCGCCGCACGCCGCCCCTGAACGTCTGACATTCTTCCCCCACCCCGCTTGCAATTCAGAACCACATGCATCCGGTGCTCTGCATGAGCCCCGGACAGGCCGATCGCGGCCCTTCACTGGAGAGACGCGTGAGGCGGCGGCTTGCCTATAGGGCCAAGTCGGATTTTTCAGCCGATCACGATCACGACGCCGGGGACCCGGCGCAGCGCCAGGCCCTGGGTCTCGGCCAGCGCCGCCAGCGCCGCCTGGGCCTCGCGGATCGAGAACACGCCGCCGACCGGCTCCGCCGCGCGGCCGCCGTCGGCCAGCACCACCCGCTCGGGCACGTAGCGGCCCAGCTCGGCCACCGCCTCGGCGAAGGGCTTGCGGTCGAAGACGATGCGGCCGGCCCGCCAGGCCAAAGCGGCGCCGAGATCGACCGGGGCGGCGCGGCCCGGCGCCGAGCCCTCCCGGTACCGCGCCTGCTGCCCCGCCGCGAGGGCGACCGCGCCGGCCGGCGGCATCGGCGCCGCCGCGGCGGCCGGCCCGAACACCCCGGCCCGCCCCTCCGCCACCGTCACGGTCGCCTCGTCCTCGACGGCCCGCACGGCGAAGACCGCGCCTTCGGTCTCGCTGTTGCCGCCCAGCGCCGCCACCCGGAACGGCGCCGCGGCATCGCGCCGGGCCTCGAACAGCGCCTCGCCCTGCAGCAGCGTGACGAGGCGCAGCCCGGGGCGGAAGCCGAGCGCGATGGCGCTGTCGGTGTTGAGCAGCACGGCGGAGCCGTCCGGCAGCGGGATTCGCGCCTGCTCGCCGATGCCGGTGCGGTGATCGGCCCGCCACAGCAGCGCCAGCCGCGGCGCCAGGGCGACCCCGGCCACGCCGGCCGCCAGCGCCGCGCCGCCGCCGAGAAGCGCCCGGCGGCCGATGCCCCTCGGCCGGGGCGCGGTGCGCGGCGGCGCCTCCGGGGCCATCGCCTGCAGCTGCCGCCAGAAGGCACGCTCCCGCGCGAAGGCGCGGTCGTGGTCGGGCGACGCCGCCCGCCAAGCCCGGAATGCGGCGAGGTCGGCCTCGGTCGCGGTGCCGGAGGCGAGCCGGACCACCCAGTCGCGCGCGTCCCTGGCGATCCTGATGTCCTGGGCGTTGTCGTCGGTGTCCATCGGCTCGCGGCGGCAGGCGGAGGGCGGTTCCCCCTTCTACTCCCTAGACGTGCGAGAGGGGGATTTGCCTCAATCGGCCAAACTGTCGCGCAGCTCCGACAGTCGCTCGAGCACGCGGCGGATGTGGTAGTAGACCGTGGTCTCGGACACGCCCAGATCGCGCGCGATCTGGCGGTGGGTCCTGCCCTCGAAGCGGTTCATCAGGAACACCCGCCGGCTCTGCTCCGGCATCTCCGCCAGCGCTCTCCCCAGCGCCGCCACGGCTTCCCGGCCGATGGCGATGCGCTCCGGCGACATCTCGTCGGCGCTGTCCCACAGCAGGTCGTGCACCTCCTGATCAATCGCCGCCCGCCGGCGTTCCTTGCGCAGATGGTCGGTCGCGGCATTGCGCACCGTGCGGCGGACATAGGCCTGCGGGTTCTCCACC
Source organism: Inquilinus sp. Marseille-Q2685 (assembly GCF_916619195.1). Taxonomy (NCBI): domain Bacteria; kingdom Pseudomonadati; phylum Pseudomonadota; class Alphaproteobacteria; order Rhodospirillales; family Rhodospirillaceae; genus Inquilinus; species Inquilinus sp. Marseille-Q2685. Next base: position 273,312 of record NZ_CAKAKL010000007.1, on the reverse strand, counting down.
GCACCGTCGGTGCCGAGCTCGGCCAGCCTGATCCAGGCGTCCTGCAGGATGTCGGCGGAGCGCGCCCGGCAGCGCACCCTGCCATACAGGCCGGCCGCCATGCCGGGTGCGTTGGCCCCGAAGGCATCCAGGATCCGAGACAGCTTCTTCACGACACCCCGCGGCTCGAGTTGGACGGAGCGAATGTATCGAGAATGCAATCCATTCTCAACTATTCGCCGTTGCCCCGTTCGGCGCCTTCATGGCGCGGCCGCCGGCTCAGCCCGACTCCGCCACCCCGGCCCTCGCCAACACCCGGCGGGCACGGGCGACGACCGGGGCGTCGACCATGCGGCCGTCGACCTTGGCCGTCCCCTGCCCCGGCTGCAGCGCCGCGACCACCCGGCGGGCATGCTCGACCGCGGCCTCGTCCGGGGTGAAGGCGCGGTTCAGCACCGCCACCTGGGCCGGGTGGATGCAGCTGGCGCCCTCGAAGCCCTGGCGCGCCGCCTCCTCCGCCGCGCGGCGCAGGGCGTCGAGGTCGTCGATCCCGGCCAGCGATCCCATCAGCCCGAACGCGGTCAGGCCGGCGGCCCGCGCGGCCATCAGGATCTGCAGCTTGGCCAGGCGCATCACCTCGGCGGCCGGGTCGGCCCCGATCTCGGCCGACAGATCCTCGCCGCCGCAGACCAAAGCGAGGTTGCGCGGCGTGGCCGCGGCGATCTCCGCCCGCCGGTCGAGGCCGCGCAGGCTCTCGATCATCGGCACCAGCCGGGTCCAGCCTTCCGGCCGCCCGACCTCACGCTCCACCTCCCCGGCGCGCTCGGCGATCAGCCGAGGCCATTGCGGGTCGTCGGTCTTCGGCACGAACAGCCCGTCCGCCCCGGCCCGCACCGCGGCCTCGACGTCGGCGGCGGCATGGGCCAGCCGGCTGTTGATGCGGACGAAGACCCGCGCCCCGGCGGATCCCGCCTGCGACACCGCGGCAGCCAGCGCCGAACGGGCGGCGGGCTTGGCGGATTCGGCGACGCCGTCCTCGAGGTCGAGGATCACCGCATCGGCGCCGCGTCCGGCCGCGCCGGCGACGAAGCGCTCGCGATCGGCGGGGACGTAGAGCAGCGAGCGCAGGCGGAGGAAGCGCCCATCGGACTCGTCAATGGCGGGCATGTCAGCCGACCTCCACGGCGGTGAAGCGGGTGTGGGCGCCGCCCCAGTTGGCGAGGCCGATCTGACCATGGCCGAGGGGAGCGTCGTCGGTCCAGTCGAACCGGGCCGAGCCCTCGTTACCCGACGCCTCGCAGCGCAGGGTCGGTCCGGTGGCGGTGATGCCGAGCCGGTAGCTTCGGCCGTGCGTCCAGGCGAAGGCCACGGAGCGGACCGGGCGCAGTTCCCCGTTCTTCCGGAACAGGGTCAGCCCCTCCGCGGTCAAAGCGAGGGCGTAGCTGCGGCGGGCGCCCTGGACGCGGGCCAGCACCGCATGGGCGGGGCCGACGATCGGGACCAGGGTGGCGGCGACGGCATAGTCACGCCACTCGATGTCGCCGGTGTAGCTTTCCGACAGCCCGGCGCCGCTGGCGTGACAGGCGCCGTCCTCCAGCCGCCAGAAGCCGCGCAGCCAGGTCCATTGGCTGATGCCGCCGGTCTGCGGCCGCTCACGGGCGAAGCTGGTCGAGAAGCGCGGCGCGCCGCCCCAGTCGAGCCAGGCCAGGTGCAGCGATCCCGCTTCCCAGGCCGCGCCGAGATTGCGCAGCACGATGCCGACCTCGGACAGGCAGGCATCCGCGAGCAGCGGAATGTCGAAGGCCAAGTCCTGCCATTCGCCCGGCCGCAGCGGCGTGGTTTCGGCCTGGTGGCTGCGGTCGTGGTTGTCGTCGCGGACGTAGAGGGCGGCGCGCAGCGAGGACGGCGCATCGGGTGGGACCCAGAGCCGGGCCGTCACCCGCTGGCCGGGATGGATCTGCGGCGAGAAGCTGGCGCCGTAGAAATTGCCGCTGAGCTCCGACGGCCGGACATGGCTGCGGGTCGACAACCGGATCTCGCCGGTGCCGCCGAGCTTGCGGATCGCGATGGCCAGCGCGCCGGCCGGATCGATGTCGGTGGAGCGCCGCCATTCGATCGGCCGGCCCAGGCCACCGGTCGCCCTGGCCTGGAACCCGCCCATGGCCCCGCCGTGGCGGACATGCCGCCGCGGCGGCACCGGTCCGGCCTCGATCCCGGCCAGGCGGCGGCCGAGGCGGGCGAGCAAGTCGGCGCCCTGCGGGATCGTCATGAGGTTGCGGCCGCCGATCAGCCCGGCATTGATCAGGATGTCGTTCAAGGGCCGGCGCCAGGACGGGTCGATGCCCTCGATGCCGACGGCGGCCCCCATGATCGCGCCGACATTGCCGACATTGCAGTCGGTGTCCCAGCCGGCCATGGCGGCGACCCGCAGCGCCCGGCTGAAATCGCCGGCGCCGTACAGGAGGGCCAGGACGATCACGCCGGCATTCGGCACGATCGGGACGGTGCCCGGATAGCGGTCGTAGCCGAACTCGGCCGACAGCACGGCGAAGGCAGCCCGCCAGTCGTCCGGAAACCGGCGATGGGCACCGATCATGGCGCGGACCACGGCGGCGTAGTCGCCGTCGCGGTCGATCCGGGCCAGCGCGGCCTCGATCAGCGCCGCCGGATCGCGCTCGGCGAAGGCGGCGCTGACCATGGCGGCGACGAAGCGCGCGCCCTGCAGCGCGTTGCCGTCCCAGGCCACCCGTGCCGCCCGCTCCGACAGATCGGCGGCGAGGCCCGGCCGCCCGGGCGCCATCAGCCCCCAGATATCGGCGAAGATCTGGCCGCCGATCTCCTCGGCGACGATCCGGCCGTTGAGCGCGGCCGATCCCGCCAGCGGCGCCGGGATCCCGGCCGCCAGGTTGACGTAGGCGGTGTGCATGGCGGCGACGCCGTAGCCGCCCCACCACAGCGTGCCGTGCTGATCGCCCAGATAATTCAGCCAGCCTTCGGCGATCTGCTGCGTCGTCACCTCCGTGGAGGCGCCGCAATCCTCGAAGATGCGGGCCAGGATCATCGAGAAGGCGGTGTCGTCGTCCGGCTTGAAGAACCGGCCGTCATCCTCGCTGAGATAGAACACCAGCTCGCCGACATGGCTGCGGATCTGGGCTTCGGTCCAGTTCTCCAGCGGCGCGCCGAAGCGGACGCCGATGCATTTGCCCAGCCATCCGGCATAGACCCGGTCGTCGTAGCCGGCCGGGATCACCCCAGCGCCCCGGCGGCGCGCAGGCCCGCGATCTCCTCGTCCGAGAAGCCGGCGCGGCGCAGCACGTCCTCGGCGTCCGCCCCGACCGCCGGCGCCAGGCGGCGGATCGCGCCGGGCGTGGCCGACAGGCGCGGCAGGACGTTGTGCACCGGCAGGGGGCCCAGATCCGGGTCGGGGATCGACACCACCACCTCGCGCTCGATCACATGCTCGTCGGCCATGAAGTCGGCGATGTCGTGCACCGGGCCGACGGTGATGCCCTCGGCCCGGAAGACAGCCAGCGCCGTGTCGCGGTCGCGGGCGCCGATCCATTCGCCGATGATGGCGTCCAGCACCGCGCGATTGCGCACCCGGTCGGCGTTGGTGGCGAAGCGCGGATCCCGCGCCAGGGCGTCGCCGCCGACCAGCAGCAGGATGCGCTTGGCCATCCGGTCGGTGGAGCCGGACATGGCAATCCAGCGGCCGTCGCGGGTCTTGTAGACGTTGCGCGGCGCGCTGTTGCCCGAGGCGCTGCCCGTACGCTCCTTGACCTGGCGGGTGACGGCGTAGCTGCCGGCCTCCGGCCCCAGCACGGAATACATCGCCTCCAGGAGCGACAGGTCGATCACCTGGCCGCGGGCCATGCCGCGGTCGCGGGCCCGCAGCGCCGCCAGCACCGCCTTGGCGCCGTGCAGCCCGGCGATCATGTCGGCCAGGGCCAGCGGCGGCAGCACCGGCTCGCGGTCGGCGAAGCCGTTGCGCGAGGCGAAGCCGGACATCGCCTCCACCAGCGTGCCGAAGCCCGGCAGGCGGCTGGCCGGGCCGGTCTGGCCGAAGCCGGAGATGCGGACCAGGATCAGGTCCGGCGCCATCGCCTGCAGCCGGTCGGGCGCCAGCCCCATCTCCTCCAGCACGCCCGGCCGGAAATTCTCGATCATCACATCGGCGGTCGGGATCAGCCGCTCCAGCGCCGCCATCCCCTCCGGCTTGCGCAGGTCGAGCACGACCGACAGCTTGTTGCGCGACAGCTCCTTCCAATAGAGGCTGTGGCCCTTCACCTGCCAATCGCGCAGCGGGTCGCCGCCCGGCGGCTCGACCTTGATCACCTCGGCGCCGAAATCCGCCAGCTCCAGCCCCAGCGCGTTGCCGGCGACGACGCGCGACAGATCGAGCACGCGGATGCCGGAGAGCGGCCCCGCGCGCTCCGGCTCAATGCGGGCGGGCCGCGCCTCAGCCATGGGCGGCCTCACGGATCTCGATCACCCCCGCCTGCATCCGCCCGGCCGAGGGCATGCGCAGGCCGGCCATGCCATAGGCCAGCGTGGCATCGTGGGCCTCCAGCAGCACCTGGCCGTCGACCGACAGGGCCAGCCGGTCACCCACCGCTTCCAACGCCAGGCTGTAGGTCCGGCCGAGCTCGCGTTTGAACGGCGCGCGGGCCAGCACGGTCTCGCCGAAGTCGCGGCGGATGATCGCCACCTCCTCTGCCGAGACGAAGCCGGCGGCATAGCAGCGCTCATTGCCCTGGCCCCGGGCGCAGACCAGATGCCCGTCGCCGGCCAGCGGCGTGATCTCGGCCGTCACGGTCTGGTCGCGGGCGTAGAGATGGCCGGTCCAGAGATCGGCGTCGGTCGCCGTGAGGGCGTGGATGCGGCCGTCCTCGATGCGCCAGACGCCGCGGTTCCAGGTGCAGCGGGTGATGCCGCCCCACTCATTGGCCTCGATCCGCGGATCGAGGCGGGCCGAGCCGGGGCCGGAGACGGCGAACGCGTCGATGAAGATCCGGCCGAGGAACTTCAGCCGGCCGAAATACTCGACCTTGATGCCGATCTCGTCGACCGCCTCGCCGCCCGTCTCCGGCACGGTGAAGCGCAGCTCCTGCCACTCCCCCGCCGGCGGCTGGGCCCAGGCGCCGATCTCGTCGATCGTGCCGCTCATCGCCCGGCGGACATAGGGCACGATGCGGAGATGGCCGTCGCCCTCCCAGGGGTCGAGCCAGAGGCGCAGGGTCGCCTCCTGCCCCGTCGCCACCACGGGCGAGAACATCGGCCGGTAGCGCTCGTCGTCGAAATCGCTGCGACGGTAGAACGGCTTCCAAAAGATCCGGCCGCCATCGCCGCGCTCCAGCCGGTCCAGCAGGGCGCACAGCGCGCCGCGGCCGGTCGCCTTGCGCTCGTCCGACCAGGACAGCGCGATGCGATTGTCGGCCTCGGTGCGGAAGCCATGGGTCGACCCCGGCAGGTCGAAGTCGAAGCGGATGCCGCGCCGCTCCATGTCCGCCACCCACTCCGCCGGCGGCTCCCCCCCGGCCAGGCGATGGGCCAGCACCGCCAGCTCGCGGCAGAAGCTGGGGATGTCGACGATGTTGAGCGACCCGGTGACGCCGGAGGCGACGATGCAATCGTTGATCGGCTTGCGGTAATGCGCCGCCACCCCGGCGATGCCGGCCAGCGTGCCGACGATGGCCCCGGCATTGCCGGCGTTGCAGTCGGTGTCCCAGCCGCCCATGGTCGCGATCTCGACCGTGCGCGACAGGTCGCCCTGGCCGTACAGCAGCGCCAGGATCAGCAGCCCGGCATTCGGGATGATATGGCAGACGCCGGGATAGCGGTCGTAGCCGAACTCGGTCTCCAGCATCCGCCGGCAGGCGCGCCAGTCCTTTGGCTTCACCCGGTGCATGGCCTGCACCGCATGGGCGACGCGGGCGTATTCGCTGCCGGCCGGGATGGCGGCCAGACCGGCCTCGACCACCTCCTCGATCGTCTCCGCCACGAAGGCCTTGGCGATGCAGGCGGCGACGAAGCGGGCGCCGTGCAGGCCGTTGCCGTCATGCGAGACGCTGGCGGCGCGGGCGGCGAGATCGGCGGCGCGGGCCGGATCGCCCGGGCACACCCAGCCCCAGGAATCGACGAAGATCTGGCCGCCGATCTGCTCGGCGATCACCGCGCCGTTGCGGGCGATCGAGCCGGATTCGGGCGCCGGGATGCCGGACTGGAGGTTGGCGAAGGCGGTGTGCTCGGTCGAGATGCCGTAGCCGCCCCACCAGAACATGCCGTGCAGCTCGGCGGCGTAGTTCAGCCAGGTGCGGCCGACATCCTGGGGCGACGGGTCGAGGCCGAAGTCGCGCAGCGCCCGGATGAAATAGACCGGTCCGTTGGTGTCGTCGTCGGCGGCGAAGTTCTTGAAGTCGCGCAGATAGCCGGTGATCTCGCCATAGGTCTTGTCGATCCGGTCCCAGGTCCAGATCGTCGGCTCGACCGGGGCGCCGAGGCGCACGCCGATGGCCTTGCCGAGGAAGCCGGCATAGATGCGGTCGATTGTGTCGGTGGGCAGGGGCATTCCGGGCTCTTGGTCTGCGGGCGGGTCAGTGGACGGCCGCGGCACGGGCCGGTTCGGCGGGATCGGAGATCAGCGCCCGGCGCCGGGCGTCGCGGAGGCGGGCGAGGCCGAAATCCGCGGCCAGGATGCCGGCCACGGCGTCGTGGAAGCGGTCGGCCTCGGCCGTCAGGTCGAAGCGGTTGGCGCGGTCCAGCAGGTCGCGTTCGGCCGGGTCGATCACGGCCTCGCCGTGCATCGCGCCGAGGATGGCGCCGGCCATGCAGCCGATGGAATCGGTGTCGCGGCCGGAATTGACGCCGTCCAGCACCGAGGCCCGGAAGTCGCCGTCGTTGAGCAGGCAGAAGCCCAGCGCCAGCGGCAGCTCCTCGATCGATCGCAGCCGCGACGGGGTGTAGTCATGGGTCGGCAGCCCGGCCCTCTCGGGATGGCGGTGCACGTCGTCGCCCATGCTGGAATAGCGGCCGATGATCGACTGGAACTCCGCCGTCACCCGGGCGTGGTCGGCGCGATGCGGCTTCAGCCGCCGCGCCGCCGCGGCGATGTCGGCGATCGCCGCGCGGGTGCCGTCCTTGGCGAGCGAGACGGCGGTGTCGACCACCGCCTCGATCGTGGTGCCGGGCACCATGGCGGCGGCCACGCAGGCGGCCATCACCCCGGCCGCCTCCAGCCCGTAGCTGTGCTGGTGGCCGGCGGCGAGGTCGATCGCCTCGTCATAGGCCGCCTTCGGGTCGCAGGCGTTCGCCGCGCCGACCGGGGCGATGTACATGGCGGCGCCGCAATTGACCATGTTGCCGATGCCGCCCTCGCGCGGGTCGCAGCTGGTCAGCTGGTGGCGCTGGAAGATCCATTTCTCCGGGTAGAACAGCCGCTCGATCAGCATGGTCTCGCGCTGCATCTCCGGGATCCAGCGCGGCGTCCAGGCGATCTGGCGGACCATGCCGCCGGCCATGTCCCAGGCGTCGAGATGGCGGCCTGCCTCGCGGTAGACCGCCATCAGGCACAGCGTCATCAGCGTGTCGTCGGTGACGATGCCGTGCCCGCGGATCCGGCCGCCCCGCGCCGCCTCCGGCACCTCCGCGCGGTGCCAGTCGACCTCCAGCGAGGTGACCCGGCCGTAGCGCTGCCGGATCTCGGCCGCGGACAGCTTCTCGATCGTGGCGCCGACGGCGTCGCCGAACGCGACGCCGTGCAGCATGCCCCGGACCCGGCCTTTCAGCGACGGCCCCGCCTCAGTTCGTTCCATTCAGCTTGGTCCTCGCATATTCGGTGATGTCGGCGCCGCCCTTGGCGTTCCACTCGGCGACGTACTCGTCCCACTTCTCGATCGGCAGCTCGCCGGAGATGAACTTCCAGGCGTAGCTGCGGTACACGTTCTCCGCCGCGTCCAGCTTGGCGGTGTAGTCGCTGGGGAAGACGAAGGCGTTGTCCGGCGCGTAGTATTTCTGGGCCAGCGCGACCGACTTCTCGGCCTGCTCCGACATCAGCGGCACCGGCGGCTTCCAGGCGTCCGGCTGGTCGATGATGAAGCGCGGATACCAAGTCGCCATCTTGTCGGTGGTCTTGACCGTGCCGCCGTCCTTGACCCACTGCTCGCCCTCGAAGCCCATGCGGTCGATCGCCTGGCCCTCGGGGCTGGCCATGAAGTCCATCAGCGCGACCACATCCTCCTTGTGCTCGGAGATGGCGGACATGGCGAAGCCGCGGCTCTCGCGGCTGACGTCGACGGCGCGCAGCCCCTGCCCGCCGGGGCCCTTCGGCGGGTCCAGCGGCACCAGGGTCGCGCCCGGATGAACCTGGCGCATCTTGCCTTGGTAGATGTCCATGTTGACGCCGACCACGCCGAGGATCACGCCGACGCGGCCGGAGTAGAACTTGTCCTCGCGGGTGTCCCACTTGGTGGTGATGAAGTCGGGGTCCAGCAGACCTTCCGCGAACAGCTTGCGGTAATAGGCGATCTTGTCGCGCTCCTGCGTCGAGACGCGGGCGTGGATCCATTGGCCGGAGGCATCCTTCAGCCAGGTGCCGCTGACGCCGAAGGCCTGGTTGAAGATCTCGTCCAGCTCATCCGTGGCGCCGGCCGGCGGGATAGTGGCCACCGTGATGCCGTAGCTGTCCTTCTTGCCGTTGCCGTCGAGATCGCCGTCCACGATCTTGCGGAACAGAGCTTCCCAGTCCTCCAGCGTCTGCGGCGCCGGCAGGCCGGTCTTCTCCAGCCAGTCCTGGCGCATCACGCCGACCTTGGCGCGCACCGGGAACGGGTAGATCAGATAGGGGTAGTTCTCGAGCCGCGGCTTGTTGTGCGCCCACAGTGCGTTTTTCAGGTTCGGCGCCTTGTCCAGCCAGGGCCGCCAGTCCTCCAGCAGTCCCTGCTCGACGATCTTCTGGTCGCCGCCCTGGAAGTAGATCAGGTCGGGGATGTCGCCCGACAGCAGCATCAGCGACAGCTTGTCGGCATAGCCGCCGGGCGGCACGTCGACCAGGTCGATCTTGATCGGATGGCCCTTGGCCGCCATGCCGGCCTCGATCGCCGCCACCAGCTTGACATCGTCCGGATTCGACTTGGTGAAGTCCTTGCTGACGACGCGAAGGGTCACCGGGTCGGCAGCCTGCGCCGACGCGCCCAGCGCCGCCGCGAACACCAGGGCCAGTGCGGAACCCAGCAGCATCTTGTTCATTGCGTCTCCTCCTCGACTTTTTGGTTGGGGGTCATCGGCGCGGGTCATCCCTTGACGGCCCCGCTCATGGTCCCCTTGGTGAAGAACTTCAGGATCAGCGGATAGATCGCCAGCACCGGGATCAGCGTCAGGATGATCATCCCGGCCTTCAGCGCCCGCAGGTCGATCTGGCTGCCGCCGGTGTACTGGTTCATGGCCTGGAGCCCGACCATCAGCGACTTGTCGCCTTCGACCACGAACTGGCGCAGCACCACCTGCAGCGGCCACATTCCGGGGTCGTTCAGGTAGATCATCGCCCGGAAATACTCGTTCCAGTGCAGCACCGTGTAGAACAGGGTGATGGTGGCGATCGCCGGCAGCGCCAGGGGCGCCACCACGTGCCAGAGCGTCTGCAGCGGCGAGGCACCCTCCATCTCCGCCGCCTCCAGCAGCTCCTTCGGGATCTCCTCGAAGAAGCGGATCAGCACGATCAGGTACCAGGCGAAGACGCCGCGGTAGAGGATCACCGACCAGTAGGAGTTGAGCAGGCCGAGCTGCTTCATCACCAGATAGTCCGGCACCACCCCGGGCTCGAACACCACGGTCACCAGGATGAAGACCAGGATCGCGCGGCGCCCCGGCAGCCCCTCGCGCGACAGGGCCCAGGCCATCAGCGTGGTGGCGACGACGTTGATCGCGGTGCCGGCGACGGTGATCAGCAGGCTGTTGGCCAGGCCCTTCAGCACCTGCGGATGGGTCAGCAGCACCTGCCAGACGTCGAGCGAGAAGCCGTGCGGCAGCACCGCCAGGCCGCTCATCCCCGGCACCTGGGCGCTGTCGGACAGCGACACGGCCAGCAGGTTCAAGATCGGCTGGACCGTCACCACCACCATCAGCAGCAGGGTCGAGCAGATGATGGCGTATTCGATGCGCTCGAGCGGGGTGCGCTTGATCTGCGTCGCCATCACCATACCCCCTTGCCGGTGATGCGCTTGGAGACGAAGTGGGCGGCCAGGATCATCGCCATGCCGATCACCGCCTTGAACACGCCGGCGGCGGTGGCATAGGCGTATTCGCCGCCGACCAGGCCCATGCGATAGACATAGGTGTCCAGGATGTCGATCCGGTCGCGGATCGCGTCGTTGGAGAAGTTGAACACCTGGTCGAAGCCGGCGCTCATGAAGGCGCCGAGATTGAGGATGAACACCGTCGCCATGGTCGGCACCAGCGCCGGCAGGGTGACGTGCCAGATCTTGCGCCAGCGGCCGGCGCCGTCGATCGTCGCGGCGTCGTAGAGCTGCGGATCGATCGCCATCACGGCGGCGAGGAACAGCAGCGAATCCCAGCCGGCGCTGCGCCACATCTCGGAGAAGACCAGGACCCAGAGGATACTGCCTTCCGAGGTCATGAACGGCACCGGCGCGAAGCCGAACAGGCCGAGGATGGCGTTGACCGTGCCGTCGGTCGGCGACAGCACGGCGATGAACACGCCGGCGATGACGATCCAGGACAGGAAATGCGGCAGGTAGATCGCCGACTGCACGAAACGGCGGTAGCGCCGGCCCTGCACCTCGTTGACCAGCATCGCCACGATCACCGGCACCGGGAACAGGATGACCAGCTTCATGGCGCTGATCAGCACCGTGTTCCACAGCACCTGATAGAAGACGGGGCTGTCGAACAGCGCCCGGAAATGCTTCAGCCCGACCCAGACGCTGGGGCCGATGATGCGGTAGTCCTGGAAGGCCAGCTTGGCCTGCCAGATCGGCAGGTAATGGAAGACCACGAAGTACAGCAGGCCCGGCAGCAGCATCAGGTAATAGCCGCGCCAGCGCCAGACCCGCCGCAGGGCGGATTCGCGGGCCGCCTTGGGAACGTTCCCACCGAGGATCGGAATCGAGGCCGGGCTATGATCGAGGCCGGTCATGTCAGGCGCTCTTCTTCCGGGCGGCGCGTGGGGCCGGCCGGACACTGCGCAGGGCGGCCGTCGGCGGGGCGGCGACCGAGGCGCGCTCGACCACCCGGCAGGGCAGCACCGTGTGCACGATCTCGGCCTCGCCGTCGATCTCGGCCTGCAGCTGGCGCATTGCGTGGACGCCCATGTCGTAGCGCGGCTTGTCGACTGTGGTCAGGCCGGGATCAGTGAAGCTGCCGGCCTCGACCCCGTCCATGCCCATGATCGAGATGTCGCGGGGGCAGGCCAGGCCGGCGGCGCGGGCGGCCAGGATGGCGCCCACCGCCATCAGGTCGTTGGCGGCGAAGACCGCGGTCATCCGCCGGCCCTCGCGCTCGATCAGCCGATGCATCGCCGCCTGGCCGGACTCCGCTGTGTAGTCGCCCTCGTCCATGGGCAGCGCCGCGGGATCGAAGCCGTGGCGCTGCCAATGCGCCTGCGCCTCGGTGACGAAGCGGGTCCGGGCGACGCGCCGGTCGCGGCCGTTGATCAGGCCGATATGGCGGTGCCCGGCGGCGATCAGGTAATCGAGCGCCAGCCGCACGCCCTGGGCGACGTCGCTGCGCACGCTGGAGAATTCGGGGAAGCGCTCGCCGGAGGAGCCGATCACCACCACCGGCGCCTCGGTCTGGCGCAACAGGCCGCGGTCGTCGGTCGCGGGGTTGAGAATGATGCCGTCGACCCGCGCCTGGCGCAGTGCCTGCAGGTGACGGCGTTCGCGCTCCGCATCCCAGTCCGAGCTGAAGATCAGGAGCGACCGCTTCTCGGCCTCCGCCCGATCCTGGGCGCCACGGGCGAGATCGGCCCAGAACGGGTTCGAGATGTCGGGGATCACCAGCCCCATCATGCGGCTGCGGCCGGTGCGCAGGCCGAAGGCCAGGTGGTTGCGCTCATAGCCGGACTGGCGGACCGCCTCCTCCACCCGTTGGCGGGTCTCGGCATGCACCGCGCCGACGCCGGACAGCACCCGCGCCACCGTCGTCTTCGAGACGCCGGACAGGCGGGCGACATCGATGATCGTGGGCTGCCGCTTGCCGTTCAAAGACGCCTCCCCGGTGAAGCCGTTTCCCCTGCCTCCCGGGCAGGTTGTGGGAACGTTACCAATTCCCGACTCCTCCCGTCAAGCGGGCATCGCGAATGGCGATCATGCCGCACTCGTTCCGGATCTGGAAAGACTCTTTTCCCACCGTGAAAAGAATTTGCGAGCGGGCCGGAACCGAACCGTGCAGCCACTATTGACGCTGATGAGGCTGTGCTGCGGGCACGTTCCGCCGCCGCAGCTTCGCCGAGGCCCCGACACCAGCGGGCGCAGCCGTTTCGGTGCGCCCCGTCACGCACAGGAAGAAATACTTCGGCCAGCAGCGAAGCGATTTCTTTTGCCTGACAATAAATTTTGCATAGAGGCCACGTGAATATCAGGACCGGACAGGATAGAAAGATCGTTTCAATTTACAAAACATTCACATTTGCTGGTGCGAATCGGAGTGCACGTACGGACGAATGAACCATAATAACTCTAATACTAAAGACGGAGTGGTGGATGAGCGACGATCGCAACGAACGGATCCGACGCCGCGCCTATGAGATCTGGGAGGCGCTGGGCCGGCCCGAAGGCGGGCAGCAGCAGCACTGGGCCCAGGCCGAGGCGGAGATCCTGGGCGAGGAGAGCCAGGGCACCGGCAGCGTGCCCGAAGGGGCGGAGGAGCTGGACCCCGATGGCGCGCCGAAGCGGGGTTGACCGGATGCGGAGCCTGCGGCCGGAGGGCGGGCGATGCCCCCGCCGGCCGCCGCCCGTGCCGCTCCGGCGTCGCAGCCCGAGCGCACCGCCCACGCCATGCCCTTCGGGGCCGAGCTGCGCCTGGACGGCGGCACGCGCTTTCGCCTGTGGGCGCCCGATGCCGAAAGCGTGACCCTGCTGCTCGGCCAGGACGGCGCCCCCCTGCCGCTGGAGCGGCTGGACGACGGCTGGTTCGGCCGCACCGTGACGGGCGCGCCGGCGGGCACGCCCTATCGCTACCGTCTGGCCGACGGCACCGAGGTGCCGGACCCGGCCTCGCGCGCCCAAGCAGGCGGTCCCTTCGGCCCGTCCCTGGTCTGCGATCCGCATGCCTTCGAGTGGCAGGCGGGGGGCTGGCTCGGCCGGCCCCGGCACGAGGCGGTGATCTATGAGCTGCATTGCGGCGCCATCGGCCGGCCCGGCGGCTTCGCGACGGTGGAAGGGCGGCTCGATAACCTCGCCGACCTCGGCGTCACCGCGATCGAGCTGATGCCGGTGGCCGATTTCCCCGGGTCGCGCGGCTGGGGCTATGACGGGGTGCTGCCCTTTGCCCCGGCCTCGATCTACGGCTCGCCGGACGACCTCAAGCGCCTGGTCGACGCGGCACATCGGCGCGGGCTGATGGTGCTGCTGGACGTCGTCTACAACCATTTCGGCCCGGCCGGGAACTTCCTGCCGCTCTACGCCAGGTCCTTCTTCGACCAGGACCGTCTGACGCCCTGGGGCCCGGCGATCGACTTCCGCCGGCCGCAGGTGCGCGCCTTCTTCCGCCACAACGCCCTCTACTGGCTGGAGGAGTTCCGCTTCGACGGGCTGCGCCTCGACGCCGTGCACGCGATCCGGGACGACAGCCGGCCGGACATCCTGACCGAGATCGCCGATGCCGCCCGCGCCGCCTTCCCCGACCGCCACATCCATCTGGTGCTGGAGAACGACCTGAACGAGGCGCGGCGGCTGTCCGGCACGCCCGGGGCCCAGGGGCGCTACGACGCGCAGTGGAACGACGACGTCCATCACGCCGCCCATGTCGCGCTGACCGGCGAGGCCGACGGCTACTACGCCGACTACGCCGACGCCCCGGTGGCCCGCCTGGGACGGGCCCTGGCCGAAGGCTTCGTCTACCAGGGCGACTGGTCGGAGCGGCGGCGGGCCCCGCGCGGCGAGCCCAGCGCCCATCTGCCGCCGACCGCCTTCGTCAGCTTCCTGCAGAACCACGACCAGATCGGCAACCGCGCCCTCGGCGACCGGCTGGCCGCCCTGGCCGAGCCGGCGGCGGTCGAGGCGATGACCGCGGTGCTGCTGCTGGCGCCGCAGATCCCGCTGCTGTTCATGGGCGAGGAATGGGGCAGCCGCCAGCCCTTCCCCTTCTTCTGCGACTTCGAGGGCGAGCTGGCCGACGCAGTGCGCCGCGGCCGGCGCGAGGAGTTCGCGCAGTTCGCCGGCTTCGCCGACGCGGCCGAGACCCTGCCCGACGCGCTCGACCCCGCCACCTTCGACTCCGCGGTGCTGCAGCCCGACGACGACGATCCCCAGGCCGCGCGCCGGCTGGCGCTGGTGCGCCGGCTGCTCGACATCCGGCGGCGGCGGGTGGTGCCGCTGCTGGCGCCGCGCCGGATCGGTTCCGGCATCGACCGCAGCCGCGGCCGGATGCTGGACGTCGCCTGGATGCTGCGGGGCGGCGGCTGGCTTCGCATCATCGCCCATCTGGCGCCGGAGAAGGGTCCGGCCTGGGAGATACCGTCCGGCGAGATCCTGTTCGAGAGCGCCCCCGGCCTCGCCGCCGCCCTGGCCGACGGCGTCGAGGGCTGGGGCACCGTCGTGGCGCTGGAGCCGGCGGCATGATCGCGGCGCCGCCCCGCGCCACCGCCCGGCTGCAGCTCCATGCCGGCTTTACCCTGGACGACGCCCGCGCCGCCCTGCCCTATCTCGCCCGGCTCGGCGTCAGCCATGTCTACGCCTCGCCGCTGCTGGCCGCCCGGCCGGGCTCGGTCCATGGCTACGACGTGGTCGACCCGACCCGGATCGACCGCGAGCGCGGCGGCGAGGCCGGCTTCGAGCGCTTCGTCGAGGCGCTGCGGTCGCAGGACTTAAGCCTGATCCTCGACATCGTGCCGAACCACATGGCGGCCTGCCCGGACAATCCGTGGTGGCGCGACGTGCTGGAGCATGGCCGGGCCAGCCCGCACGCCGCGGTGTTCGACATCGACTGGGACGCGCCGGCCCATCCCGGCCGGGTGCTGCTGCCGATCCTGGGCCGGCGCTACGGCGAGGCGCTGCGCGCCGGCGACATCCAGCTGCATCGCGATCCCGCCACCGGCCGCCCCGTCGTCTCGGTCCCCGGCCACACCCTGCCGCTCGCCCCCGGCACGGTGGAGACGATCGAGGAGGGCATCGGGCCGGACGCGCTGCACGCGATCCTGGAGCGGCAGCATTACCGCCTGGCCCATTGGCAGGTGGCAGCGGCCGAGATCAACTACCGCCGCTTCTTCGACATCGACGACCTGGTGGCGGTGCGGGTCGAGGACCCGGCGGTGTTCGACGCCACCCATGCCCGCATCCTGGGCGCCGTCGCCGCCGGCCACGTCCAGGGGCTGCGCATCGACCATGTCGACGGGCTGGCCGACCCGGGCGGCTACCTGGCCCGGCTGCGCCAAGCGGTCGACGCCGTCCGCCCCACCGGCGCGCCCTTCGCGATCTGGGTCGAGAAGATCCTGGCCGAAGGCGAAGACCTGCCCGCCGACTGGCCGGTCGAGGGCACCACCGGCTACGAGGTCGCCAACGCGATTCATGCGCTGCAGCTCGACCCGGCGGCGGCCGGCCCGATCCGCGCCGCCCATGCCCGCTTCACCGGCGACGACGGCGGCATGGCCGATACCATCCGGCGCTGCCGCCGGGCGGTGATCGAGGGCAGCCTGGCCGCGCCCTTCGAGGCGCTGGTCGACGCCGTCGACCGCCTGGCCTATGCCGGCTGGGAGAGCCGCGACCTGACCCGCGCCGCGCTGTGCGACGCCCTGGCCGCGGTGATCGAGCATCTCTCGGCCTATCGCGGCTATCCCGGCGGCACCTTCGGCCTCGACGTCGCGATCGCCCGGGCCCGCGAGGCCGTGCCCGGGCCGGCGCTCGAGCTGGTGGCGAAGCTCGCCGCCGGCCAGATCCCGGGCGACGAGGCCGCCCTGGTCCTGCGGCGCTTCCAGCAGCTGACCGGCGCGGTCGCGGCCAAGGCGGTGGAGGACACGGCCTTCTACCGCCACCTTCCCCTCGCCTCATTGAACGAGGTCGGCGGCGCGCCGGAGCGGTTCGGCCTCGAGCCCGACGCCTTCCACGCGATGTTCGCCCGCCGGCGGCGCGACTGGCCGGACGCCCTCTCCGCCCTGTCGACCCACGACCACAAGCGCGGCGCCGATGTCCGCGCCCGCCTCGCGGCGCTGACCGAGCTGGCGCCGGAGTGGCAGTCCGGCCTCGCCGCCTGGTCGGCCCTGCTGGCCGCCCATCGCGGCGGCAGCGACGACCGCCCGGTGCCGAGCCGCCGGCACGAGCACCTGTTCTACCAGACCGTGATCGGCACCTGGCCCGCCGGCGGCCCGGACGCGGCCTATGCCGACCGCATCGCCGCCTATCTCCTGAAGGCGGCACGCGAGGGCAAGGACGAGACCAGCTGGACCGACCCGGACCAGGCCTACGAGGCCGGGCTGGAGCGCTTCGTCCGCGCCGCGCTCGATCCCTCCGGCCCCTTCCCGGCCGCGGTCGCGCCCTGCGCCGAACGCGTCGCCCGCATCGGCGCCGTCAACGGCCTGGCCCAGCTGGCGATGCAGATGACCCTGCCCGGCGTGCCCGACCTGTATCAGGGCACCGAGGAATGGGACCTGTCGCTGGTCGATCCCGACAACCGCCGCCCGGTCGACTGGGCCCGGCTGGACCGGCAGCTCGACGCGGTGGCCGGGGCCGATCCGGCGGAGCTCGCCGCCGCCTGGCCGGACGGGCGGATCAAGCAGTGGCTGGCGGCGCGGCTGCTGCGCCTGCGCCGCGACGACCCGGATCTTTTCGCCCGCGGCGACTATGCGCCGGTGCCGGCGCAGGGCCCGGCGGCGGCTCATGTCGTGGCCTGGCGCCGGTCGCTGGACGGCCGGCACCTGGTGGTCGCGGTGCCGCGCCTCGTCGCCGGGAAGCTGAACGGAGCCCTGGGCCTGACCGGCTTCGACGGCACGGCGCTGGCGCTGCCGGATGGACTGTCTGTCGGGGGTGACGTGCGGGGGAATGGGGGCAGCCGGGCCGATCTCGGCCCCGTCTTCGGCCGGCTGCCGGTGTTCCTGCATCAGCTTGGAGGTCGCGATGGTGAATAGAGTCCTGCGCCTGATCTCGAACCCCGCCGCGCAGGGCGGGCTGCCCCTGCCCCGCTCCGCCGCCTCCGACGAGCCGCAGCGCGAGCATTTCGAGCGGCTGGGCCTGTCGGTCACGAGCTCCGGCCCGGAGCGGGTGGAGCTGACCGGCTGCTTCGCCGAGCGGGTCGACATCCGTGCCGTCGCCCGCCCGCCGGGGGACGAGGAGGAGCCGGCGCCGGTGGTCTGGGACGTGCTCGGCCATTGGCGCAAGCGGCGGCGCCTGTGCCTGCATCCCGCCGATCTCGACGAATGGCTCGGCCTGCGCCCGATCGACGCCTTCGCCCTCCTGCGCGGCCTACGGAACGACGCGCTGGCCGAGGCGCTGGGGCCGACCGCGGCGACCGACGTGTTCGACTGGCGCGGCCACCGGGTGCTGAACCCGTTCCGCGACCGCTTCGGCAACGAGACCAGCCCGGCCTGCGAATACGGGGCGGACTACCGGCTGTGGCGGTCCCGCTGGCGCGAGGCGCTGTGAGGGGACGGCAGGTTTTGGATCAGCCCTCGCCGTCCATCCTCCCCCTCCCCTCGCGGGAGGGGGCCAGGGGGAGGGTTGTTGATGACGGGGGCCGGTGCGGAACATTCATCCCCGTTGCCGGATTGAGTGATCGCCCGACATCGATCCTTGCGAGCGGCAGCGGCAACGGACTGGTGCCAAGAGCTACGGGGGCCGGCTCAGCCGGCCTGGAAGGGAAAGAGCGAATGAAGCGTGTCAGACCGGCGGCCGTGCGGGTGCTGGAGGGGCAGCCCTTCCCGCTCGGCGCCACCTGGGACGGGCTGGGCGTGAACTTCGCCCTGTTCTCGGCCAACGCCACAAAGGTCGAGCTGTGCCTGTTCGACGACGAGGGCAAGCGCGAGCTCGCCCGGGTCGAGCTGCCGGAATACACCGACGAGGTCTGGCACGGCTACCTGCCTGACGCCCGCCCCGGCACCATCTACGGCTATCGCGTGCACGGCCCCTACGAGCCGGCGGCCGGCCACCGCTTCAACCCGAACAAGCTGCTGCTCGACCCCTACGCCAAGCGCCTCGTCGGCCAGCTCTCCTGGGACGACGCCCTGTTCGGCTACACCATCGGCGCGGCGGAGGAGGACCTGTCCTTCGACGACCGCGACAGCGCCCCATTCATGCCGAAATGCCGGGTGGTGGACCCCGCCTTCACCTGGGGCCGGTCGCGCCCGCCCGCGATCGGCTGGGACCGCAGCGTGGTCTATGAGCTGCATGTCCGCGGCTACACCATGCGCCACCCGGCCGTGCCGCGGCGCCAGCGCGGCACCTTCGCCGGGCTCGGCCATCCCGAGGTGGTCGGCCATCTGCGCGCCCTCGGCGTCACCACGGTCGAGCTGATGCCGGTACACGCCTTCATCCAGGACCGGCATCTGCTGGAGCGCGGCCTCAGCAACTTCTGGGGCTACAACACCATCGGCTTCTTCGCCCCGCACACGCCCTACTCCGCCACCGGCGAGACCGCGGAGTTCAAGGAGATGGTGGCCCGGCTGCACGACGCCGGGCTCGAGGTCATCCTCGACGTGGTCTACAACCACACCGCCGAGGGCAACGAGCGCGGGCCTACCCTCTCGCTCAAGGGCATCGACAACGCCTCCTACTACCGGCTGATGCCGGACCAGAAGCGCTACTACATCAACGACACCGGCACCGGGAACACGCTGAACCTCAGCCACCAGCGGGTGCTGCAGATGGTGACCGACAGCCTGCGGTACTGGGTGACCGAGATGGGGGTGGACGGCTTCCGCTTCGACCTCGCCACCATCCTCGGCCGCGAGGCGCACGGCTTCGACGAGAATGGCGGCTTCCTCGACACCTGCCGCCAGGACCCGGTGCTGGCCGGGGTGAAGCTGATCGCCGAGCCCTGGGACCTCGGCCCCGGCGGCTACCAGGTCGGCGGCTTCCCGCCGGGATGGGCGGAGTGGAACGACCGCTTCCGCAACACCGTGCGCGGCTTCTGGAAGGGCGACGAGGGCAAGGTGGCCGACCTCGCCTCCCGCCTCGCCGCCTCGGGCGACCTGTTCAACCGCCGCGGCCGCCGGCCCTGGGCCAGCGTCAACTTCGTCACCGCCCATGACGGCTTCACCCTGAACGACCTGGTCTCCTACAACGACCGGCACAACGAGGCGAATGGCGAGGGCAACCGCGACGGCCATGCCGACAACCTGTCCTGGAACCACGGCGCCGAGGGCCCGACCGACGACCCCGCGATCCGCGCCCTGCGCGAGCGGCAGAAGCGCAACCTGCTGGCCACCCTGCTGCTGGCCCAGGGCACGCCGATGATCCTGGGCGGCGATGAGTTCGGCCGCACCCAGGGGGGCAACAACAACGCCTATTGCCAGGACAACGAGATCGGCTGGGTGGATTGGGAGGCGATCGGCGAGGACGGCCTCCGGCTGGTCCATTTCACTCGCCGGCTGACCGCGCTGCGCCAGCGCTTCCCGGTGCTGCGGCGCAGCCGCTTCCTGGCCGGCGTCTACAACGAGGAGCTGGAGGTCAAGGACGTGGCTTGGCTGCGCCCCGACGGCCGGGAGATGGAGAATGGCGACTGGACCAACCCGCAGACCCGCTGCCTGGGCATGCTGATCGACGGCCGCGCCCAGCCGACCGGCATCCGCCGCCGCGGCTCCGAGGCGACGCTGCTGCTGCTGCTGAACGCCCACCACGAGCCGGTGCCCTTCCTGCTGCCGGAGGTGCCGGACGGCGCCTTCTGGACGGCGCTGGTCGACACGGCCGAGCCGGAGGCGGCGCCGAAGGGGCACCTGCCGGCGGGGGAGACGTTCGCACTGCAGGGCCGCGCGGTGGTGCTGCTGTCGGCGCAGACGGGGGTGTGAAACTAGCCACAATCATCCCCATACGCACGACGATCCAGGCCACCACATAATCATGCACGACGGGACTACTCGGAAGTCGGTGCGTGCGCTAGCAGAAACGGCACATCCTCCTCGCTGGCCTCCGCTCTACCAGCCCCAATTCCCGAAACAATCGCCATCACAATAAGACCGACAATCAAAATAACATAAGCGCAACAAGCAACGTTGCGTGCTCGACGGTAAATGCGCTCTGCTTTATCTAACGGATCAGCAGCTAGTTTCTTGAAGTCCTTTTCATCAAGAAACCCATAAAGCTTAGTCTTCCATTCCGCGCGAGACTCTCTTGCGAGGCGCATGAAGCTAGCATTAGATGCGATCGTGATGATAATGCTGAAAGTAAGATAAATGGCAGTGCCTATGAGCAACCATTCAGCAGCATCTAACTCAGAAGATTTTGAAGAGCTGACTAGCGCCATCCTTCCCAACAACGCAGCTACCACGACGAGAAAATCCCGCCAAGTTGTTGCCACGAGCTCGCGGGTTTGGGTGACCATCCGGGCAACATCTTCCGACAGGCTCTTCCGCAAATCCTGCAAGGATTTTAGCGTTTCCTTGCTAGCCTCACGAACATGCATACGAAATGCGGATTTTGCGGCCTCCAGAGCATCGGGTACCCGCGCAGCAAATCCAAGCGCAAACGGAGTGTCTGCTGGCCATTCACGCGCAAGCTCGTATGTAAAGAGAGTGTGGCGAGTCTCTACATCACGACCGCTGTCATAGATCCAAGAGGCAGCTTCCATAGCCGGGCCAAGATCGCGCTCGGGCAAGACGGCATCGAAGTCAGCAATAAGACGCCGACGTCTCGGACCAGACAGGGCTATCGTCGTAACGCCATCAACCGACCATATCTCATCACAAAGCGTGGTAAGGAGTTGGGGAGCCGCAACGGCCCTCCAGACTTCGAAAACTGTACTAGCTTGAGCCGGCGCGGAATCAAGTAGGATTGGCCCAATCGAGAGCGGAACCTGCGCAAGTTGGTCTCGTACGATACGTCGCGGCACTACGCCCTGAAGACGACATGGTTCCGTTATGTCCTCAACCATGGTTATCCATGGCTCAAACGAACAGGAAACTGTCTGAAAGGCGTCGAAGGCCTCGGCAACAAGTACACGCCTTGTCTTTGCTACTCGCCCCGCATCTATTAGAAGATGACGAACTCCCTGAGGCGTTAGAAAGTAAGACGTAGTATCAGTCGATCGCTTTGTGATGATCAATCGCAGCTCACCTTCGACCTCGCTGAGCGTCGCCAAGTCCAGATCATCACCGAGCGCATCTAACGCCTCAAAGCTGCCAAATCCGCCATCTTGCCATAGGCGCGCGACTTCACGTAGCTCCGCGATCAGAGAAGCACCGGCCAAGCCACGTACATCAACTCGATCAAGACGCTCGTCGAGCGAACCATTCTCAGCAAGTTGATTAACGAAGGCGCGTACGCGGTTCGGCGTAGTCATCTTCGACCCTGACCCCTCCGGTCTCGATCACAATGCGTTCTCCCCCACCGACGTTAGGCTCACGACGAATACGATCGTCATACTGACGGTCGTATATAACCTCGATACCCTCATCTGTAACTAAATGCTTACGACGAGGACGCGGCACAGCAGCCTTGTCGAATTCAAATACTTCGTTCTCAATGCGCGAGTTCCGCAACTCCCTATCAAAGGTCTTGCGGATCGGTGAGTCTTCAGGAAGTGGACCAAACACCGCCGCAAGGAACGGTTCACGGTTGGCAGGATCGAATCCGGGCTGCGCCTGAATTGCATCATAAACACGCCGGTTAAGCTGCCCCATTACTGCAGAACCGAGGTCTGCTGCATGCCTCCGAGCTGTCTTCTTAGCAATTTCAGAAAGTGAACTAGTGAGCTGATCCGGTTGAAAACGGCGTCTCACGCCTAAAAATCCTTGGAAATACTTAGTGACCTTTCCTGGAGACACCCGATCGCGGATAGAAAGTTCGCCGCCTACATCAGTAAGCCGTATGATCGCCGCTTTCTGCAAAGCGTCAGGAGAGCGAACAAAGGTACTCTGAAGTGCTGCAATCAATGCACGTCGAACATCTTCTTCTTCCTGTATAGTATACGACAAAACTTCTTCGTGATCGTATTTAATTATTGCATAAAATCGATTCCCGTCAACAAGCAACATGAATACCAAAAATACACCAACACTTGCTGCTCCACTGTGCAGCCCGTTGAACAGCGCGGCCAAATCCTTTGTCTCTGATGAAAATCGACTAGAGTCACTTTCAACACGCCTGAGAGATGCTAGAACCGGTGATGCTGAAAGAAAATCAAACATGATTCCATTGCAAGAAGATCGAATCCTATCAAGGAAGAAACTCGCATGACTTCCTGGATCAATCTCCTCTAACAACACTAAATTCGCATCTTCCGGACCAACAACATGAAATATCATCCTCTCTATAACGATTTTATCTAACTGTTCTACCGAAATAAGAGACACTTTGTTTCCCCTGCCTGATTAAAGATCACAGCCTAACCAGCAGGGTGGACTTAGTAAACCAGAGCCAGAATGTTCTCTATATGTTCCAAAGCTGCGAGTCAAGCTTCGTCCGCGCGAAGCATGGGCTATTCGCCCTGCAAACCGGTTGCCAGAGCCATCGTGCCTGTGAGCCCGTCAGCGGCCGGAACGTCTCCACCGCTCCCTGGTCGCCCACCTTGGCCCTGCCGCAGCAATCAGCCCAGGCGGCGATGTTGGGTAGACAGATCGTGCCACCGTCGCGGCGGAGGCCACGTCGAGGTTGAGCGCCGGAGTTGGACGCCGCGGTCGAGCAGGGCCCAATGCACGATCCGTTTCGGCATAGTCCACCCAGGGGATCCCGGATCAATCGCGCATCCGGGCATCGAATCCTGGCACCGGTTCCGGCATCATACCGTGCCCTCGCCCCAGCGCACGCCTTCGATCAGCCCCGGAAGGACCGCCGATGCCCGCCCTCCTCCCCGCCGAGCTCGCCTGGTACGTCACCGGCCGCTTCTACCAGGCCGAGCCGGACGGGCGGGTGGCGGATTACGGCTATTTTCTGCACCTGCCCTTCCTCGACGTGCCGCTGTTCCTCGGCAAGCGTGGTGAGACCACCGCCCACTTCACCTTCGCCGCCAAACCGTTCCAGGCGCATGGCGTCGACAACGGCGCGCTGCGGCTCGGGGTCGATCCGGTCGGCGAGTTCTCGCTGTACCTGCAGCGCCGGCCGGAAGGGAGCTTCGACGACCCGGCCTCCTTCGCCGTGGGCGAATGCATCGCCACCTTCCGACGCGCCAGCCTGGTGGTCGGCACCACCGTCACCGCCCCCGACGGCACTACGGCGGCGGCGCTGGTCGGCACCAACGTGTTCTCCGCCCTTCTGGTCGAGAGCACGCCCTTCGACTTCGCCGGCGGCCGCCACGACGTCGCCGAGCATCTCGGCCGCGGCGTCACCCAGTTCGGCACCGCCGCCGGCGCGCCGGTCCAGCCGGCGCCGCAGGGCTTCACCCTGGTCGTGCCCTTCACCGGCTCGGCCATCGCGCTGGGCCGGTAGTCGGGATGAAGGATCCCGGTGCCCTGGCGCGGCTGGTCCAGCGCCTCTATCCAGGTGCTCGCCTGCTGGCCGCCCGGCCGCTGGCCGGCGGCGTCTCGGCCGAGGTGACGGCGCTGGAGGTCGCGCATCCGGACGGGCGGGCCGAGACCCTGGTGCTGCGCCGCCACGGCGCCGCCGACCTGGCGCGCGACCCGGACATCGCGGCGCACGAGTTTCGCCTGCTGCAGGTGCTGCAGGCCGCCGGCGTGCCCGCACCCCGGCCGCTGCACCTGGACACCAGCGGCACCATCCTGCCGACGCCCTTCCTGCTGCAGGGCTTCGTCGACGGCGACACGGAGGACGTGCCGGCCGACCTCGACGATCATATGCGCCAGATCGCCGAGGCGCTGGCCGCGATCCACCGCGTGCCGGCCCTGCCGTTCCTGCCGCTTCAGGAGGAGCAGGCGGCGGCGCTGATCGCCCGGCCCCGGCCCGAGCCGGACGAGACCCTGGCCGAATCCCGCCTGCGCGCCGCTTTGGCCGCGGCCTGGCCCCCGCCCCGCCGCAACCCGCCGGTGCTGCTGCACGGCGACGTCTGGCCCGGCAACCTGCTGTGGCGCGGCGGCCGGCTGCAGGCGGTGGTGGACTGGGAGGACGCGGCCGCCGGCGACCCGCTGGCCGACCTGGCCAATGCCCGGCTGGAGCTGTTCCTCGCCCATGGCGAGGACGCCATGGCCGCCCTCACCCGCCACTATCTCGCCCTGACCGGAGCCGACACGACAGCCCTTCCCCTCTGGGAGCTGTGGGCGGCGCTGCGCCCGATCGCCGGCCTGCCCGGCTGGGGCCTGGAGCCGGCGGAAGAGCGCAGCCTGCGGGAGCGGCACCGGGCGTTCACCGGGCGGGCGCTGGCGGCGGGTGGATGGGGGTAGTGAAGAAGGCATCACTGGACCATGGACGCAGGATGCGCGCGAACATCGCAGCCGCTGCCGTCTTAGGCATCCTCCTGGCCGCCGGGCCGGCCGCGGCGATGCCGGCGCTGACGGCCGCGCAGCTGTTCGATGTCTGCGGATCCTCGACGATCCCGGAAGCCGCGGCGAGAGGCGACCGCCTTGGCTGGCAGCGCATGACAGACGCACAGCTCGAGGACTGGCGCAGCAGCTTCGTCGCCTACAACGGCGGCTCGGTGCAGGTGCTGGCATGGCGGCGGGGAGAGAAGGACGGCGACGACACGCTGTCGTTCTGGATCGCGCGA
Source organism: Inquilinus sp. Marseille-Q2685 (assembly GCF_916619195.1). Taxonomy (NCBI): domain Bacteria; kingdom Pseudomonadati; phylum Pseudomonadota; class Alphaproteobacteria; order Rhodospirillales; family Rhodospirillaceae; genus Inquilinus; species Inquilinus sp. Marseille-Q2685. The sequence goes on along the minus strand of NZ_CAKAKL010000007.1, from coordinate 248,361 downwards.
GGGCCCAACGGGCACAGGGCGTGCTCTTATTCGACGGGCAGCCCTGACGGGTTTCTGGACGCCCTGTCGGAACGCCTCGGCGCCCCGGACACGCTCGACAAGCATGACTTCGGAACGACGGCCTATTGGAAACGAGATGCGGCCGAGATCTCCTTCTCCCAGGTCGGATCGCGGGTTAGCGTCACCATATCCGGCGACGACTGAGCTGCACGGACAGATGGCGCTGGCAGCGATCGGCGGATGGTCCGATCCGTTCAGCCCGTCCGTGCCACCGCTCCGGACAGGGCATAAAGCCAGATCAGCAGCGTCGGCACCGACAGCAGCGTCGTGATCGAGACGGTGGCGGCGACCAGCGGCTCCTCCACCTTGTACTCGCCGGCCAGGATGTAGACCGTCTTCGCCGTCGGCACGGCGGCGCAGACCACGGCGGCGATGGTGTAGAGCGGGTCGAGGCCCGTCGCCAGGCACAGGCCGTAGACGACCAGCGGCATGACCGCCAGCTTCACAACCGCGAGCAGCAGGGACGCGCGGAGGGTCGAGCGCAGCCCCGCGGCCGACAGGCCGAGCCCGATGGCGAACAGCGCGCAGGGCGTCAGCGCCGCCGCGAAGATGCCGAGATAGGCCGCGACCGGCGCGGGGATCGGCAGGCCCGCGACCGCCCAGGCCAGGCCGATCAGGGTGGAGAGCACCATCGGGTTGAGCAGGATCTGCCGCGCCAGCGCGGCCGGGCGGACCGGGCGCCCCGGCCCGCCATGGCCGTCGCTTTCCAGCAGGATGACCGCCACGGGGAACATCACCCCCGCCACGAACACGGTGGCGATGGCGGCGGGCAGCACGGCCGGCTGGCCGTAGATCGAATGCAGGATCGGCAGCGCCACGAAGCCGGTGTTGGTCATCGCCGCGGCCATGCCGTGGATCGTGCTGCTGGCGAGGCCCCGCCCCCACGCGGACCGGACGGCCAGGAACACCAGCGCGAAGCACAGGGTGGAGCCGCCGCCGAAGGCCAGCAGGAAGCGCCATTCCAGCAGGTTGCGCGCCGGCTCCTGCGCGATGGTGACGATCAGCAGCGCCGGCATCGCGACGTTGTAGGCGAAATGCACCAGCCCGTCGGCCAGCGACCGCGAGACATAGCCGGACCAGCCGGCCAGCCAGCCGGTGACGATGATCGCGAACACGGGAAGGACCAGGTTGGCGACGTCCATCTCGGCTTGCTCCCCCATCGGGCGCGGCCCGCGCATGGCGAAGCATAGCGCACCGGGCGGCGTCCATGGGACGTGCACGGATCCCGTTGCGAAGCGCCCTGCGCTGCGGCAGTCCTTGTCCAGGCCGCACCGACGCCGACAGGAGGAGAAGATGCCCGACGCCGCACCGACCCCCGAGGCGCTGTTCGAGCGCTACCAGGCCCGCTGGCAGGCCGGCGACATGCCGGGCTGGGCGGAGTTGTTCACCGAGGACGCCGACTTCGTCACCTGGCGCGGCCTGTGGTGGAAGGGGCGGGGCGAGATCCTCGCCGGTCACCAAGCGGTCGACCCTTTCATCCGCGGGCAGTTCGGCGCCTACCGGGTCGAGCCGCTGCGCATCCGCAGCGTGACCCCGGCGATCGCGGTGGCGCATGCCGCCTGGCGCTGGTCCAAGTTCCGGGAGACGCCCGGGGCGCCGGCCGAGGACCGCGCCGGCCTGGTGACCATGGTGCTCAGCCTCGCGGACGGGTGGCGGATCTCCGCCTCGCACAACACACGCACGGCGTGAGATCCGGCCCCTCATTCGTGGTCGCTGAACCGGTCCCGGCCGCCCTCGTGCGCCCCGGGCACCCGCGCCCAGGCGCAGAACTGCGCCGGGGCCACCACCTGGGCGTGCGCGGCCGTCACCGCCTCGCGCAGGCGGTCTTCCAGCGTGTCGATGTCGCCCGGCACGGGCGCGCCGATCCGCGCGAGCTGCGGCCGCACGCTGCTCAGGGTCTGCGCGAACCAGGCGTAGATCGGCGAATCCGGGCCGCCGCCGACCGGGGTCTCGCAGAACAGGGACGGCTGCCCCAGCCCCGCCCGGTGGAAATGCTCGACCAGCCGGCTGGCGACATCCCGGTGCGGCAGCACCGAGGCGAAGGCCGCCATCACCCCGTCCCAGACCTGGGTCACCAGCGGCACCGCCGGCCGCGTCTGGCTTTCCCCGTGCAGCACGATCTCGTGGAAGGCGACGGTGCCGCCCGGCCGCACGCAGGCCCCTGCGGCCCGCACCAGCGCCGCCGGATCGGCCTGGTGGATCAGCACGTAGCGGCCGACCGCCAGGTCGAAGGGTACAGGATCGTCGAAGGCCTCCGCCTCCGTCTCGCGAAAGGCGACGTTGCGCAGGCCCAGCGCCTCGGCCCGGGCGCGGGCGGTGGTCACGGCCTCGGCGCTGCGGTCGATGCCGACCACCGCGCCGGACGGGCCGGCCAGCTCCGCCGCCAGCAGCGACACGTCGCCGGTGCCGCAGCCGATGTCGAGCACGCGCATGCCCGGCTTCAGCCCGGCCTGCAGCAGCAGGCGCCTCGTGATCGGCTGCAGGATCGACGCCTGCAGCATCAGGCGGCGCAGTTCGGCGCCGGAATGGCCGAGGATATAAGGAACGTCGTCTGGCATCTCTGTCCGCCCTCACCAGAGGTTGCGGCCGGACCGGTCCGAAGAAACGCGGTCGGCCGAATGGACCCAGTATGGTGAAGTCGGACGCCGGCGGCGGTTACCCGGGGCACATCCGGCCGACGGTCAGGCGGCCGCGCGCTGCCGCAGCAGCCCCTTCTTCGGCGCGAACAGGAAGGCCAGCGCGAACAGCAGAGCCTGGACCACGACGATGGTCGGGCCGGTGGCGCCGTCGAGCCAGAAGCTGAGCAGGGTGCCGAGCACGCTCGACAGCACCGCGGAGCCGATCGCCGCCGCCATCACCTGGCCGAAGCGGTCGGCCAGCAAGAGGCCGATGCAGCCCGGCGTCACCAGCATCGCCATCACCAGCACCACGCCCACGGCCTGCAGCGCCGCGACGATGGTGGCGGCGACCAGCAGCAGCAGGATCAGCTCCAGCCGCCGCGGCGAGATCCCGGTCACCCGGGCCTGGCCGGGATCGAAGCAGAACAGGATCAGGTCCTTCCGCAGCAGCAGAACGGCGACGAGCGTGACCGACCCGACCACGAGCGTCTGGATCCTGTCCGCCGGCTCGATGCCCAGCAGGTTGCCGAACAGCACATGCATGAAATGGATGTCGCTCGGCGTCTCCACCAGCAGCACCATGCCGAGCGCCAGGAACCCGGTGAAGGTGATGCCGAGCACGGCGTCGCTCTTGACCCGGCAGCGCGCCTCGATCGCCCCGGCCGACAGCACGCAGGCCATGCCGCTGGCGACAGCGCCGAGCGACATCGGCAGCCCCGCGACATAGGCCAGGATGATGCCGGGCAGCACGGCGTGCGAGACGGCGTCGCCGACCAGGGCCCAGCCCTTCAGCACGACGAAGCAGGACAGGGCGGCGCAGACCGTGCCGACGAAGGCGGCGATCAGCATCGCCTGGACCATGAAGCCGTGCCGCAGCGGCTCGGCCGCGGCCTCGATCAGGGACAGGAGGGAGGTCACGGCGTGCCTCCACCGGTGGCCGACCGCGGATAGGCCGGAGCCGCCCCCTCACCCGAAATCGCTGCGCGATTTCGACCTCTCCCCAAGGAGAGGTGTATGGCGACCGTCCCGATCCCCTCTCCTCGGGGAGAGGGAGGGGCCCGGCGCCGAAGGCGACGGGAGGGTGAGGGGGAACTGACCGAGCCGGTGAGCAGATCTGAGAGGTGCCTCACGCCCTCGCCCTCCGCAGCAGCCCGTGCTTCGGCGCCAGGGCCAGCGCCAGGAGGAACAGGGCGGTCTGGGCCAGCACGATCAGCCCGCCGGTCGACCCGTCGAGGAAGTAGCTGGCATAGGCGCCGGCCATCGCCGTCACCGCCCCCATCGCCGCGGCCAGGACCAGCATGCGCGGGAAGCGGTCGGTCAGCAGATGGGCGGTGGCGCCGGGGGTGATCAGCATGGCCACGACCAGCAGCGCCCCGACCGCCTGCAACGCCGCCACCGCCGTCAGCGACAAGAGGCCGAGCAGCAGCAGGTGCAGCCGCCCGGTCGGCAGGCCGATGGCGCGGGCATGCTGGGCATCGAAACAATAGAGCAGCAGGTCCTTCCACTTGACCGCGACGATCAGCAGGCAGCCGGCGCCGACGGCGAAGAGCTGCCACAGATCGGCATCGGCGATGCCCAGCAGGTTGCCGAACAGGATCGTGGTCAGGCGCAGGTTGCTGGGAAACAGCGAGATCAGCAGCAGGCCGAGGGCGAAGAACGCGGTGAAGACGACGCCGATCACCGCGTCGCCGCGCAGCCTGGTGGCGCGCTCGATCGCGCCGATGCCCAGCACCGCGAACAGGCCGGACAGCACGGCGCCCAGCAGGAAGGGCGCGCCGGCGAGGTAGGCGATGGCGACGCCCGGCACCACGGCGTGGGACAGCGCGTCGCCCAGCAGCGACCAGCCCTTCAGCGTGACGAAGCAGGACAGCACGGCGCAGACCGCCCCGACCGCGCCGCCGCCGAGGATCGCCTTGACCATGAACTGGTAGCCGAAGGGCTCGGCCAGCAGGTCGAGCAGCCCGGTCATCCCGCCGCCGCCCGCAGCCGGGGCTCGGCGCCATCCGCGCTCAGCCCGGCCAGGCCGAAAGGCAGCTGGTGCAGCGCGCCGCCGAAGGTGCGGGCCAGGTTGTCCGGCGTGAAGACCTCGTCGACCGGGCCGAAAGCGACGAGGCTGCGGTGGATCAGCGCCGCCTGGTCGCAGAATTCCGGCACGCTCGCCAGGTTGTGGGTCGACACCAGGATCAGGTGGCCGGCCTCGCGCAGCCCGGTCAGGATGCCGGTGATCGCCCGTTCGGTCTTGACGTCAACGCCGGTGAAGGGCTCGTCCAGCAGGATGATCCGCGCCTCCTGCGCCAGCGCCCGGGCCAGGAACACCCGCTTGCGCTGACCGCCGGACAGCTCGCCGATCTGCCGGCCGGCGAAATCCTGCATCCCCACCCGCTCCAGGCTGGCCGCCACCGCCTGCCGGTCGGCGGCCGACGGGATGCGCAGGAGGCCCATCCGGCCCTGCCGGCCCATCATCACCACGTCGCGGACCGAGACCGGGAAGCTCCAGTCCACCTCCTCGGTCTGCGGCACATAGGCGACGATGTTGGCCTTCTGCGCCCAGGCCACCGGCCGGCCGCAGATCGCGACCGAGCCGGCGACCGGCATGACGAAACCCATGATCGCCTTGAACAGGGTCGACTTGCCGCTGCCGTTCATGCCGATCAGGCCGCAGATGCTGGGCCGGTCGAGCGTCAGCGACACGTCGCTCACCGCCGTGTTGCCGGCGCGGTAGCGGACGGTGACGCCGGAGACGACGATCGACGGAGCGTCAGTTGCCGACATTGAAGCCGTCCTGGATCAGCTTCGCGTTGTAGCGCAGCATGGCGAGATAGCTCGGCGCCGGCCCGTCCTCGGTGGTCAGGCTGTCGACATACAGCGTGCCGCCGAAGCGGGCGCCGGTCTCCTGCGCCACCTGCTGCATCGCCTTGTCGTTGACCGTGCTCTCGCAGAACACCACCGGCACATGGCCCCGGCGCACCGTGTCGATCACCTTGCGGATCTGCTGCGGCGTGCCCTCCTCGTCGGCGTTGACGGCCCAGAGATAGCCCTCCTTCAGCCCGTAGTCGCGGGCGAGGTAGGAGAAGGCGCCCTCGCAGCTGACCAGCATGCGCTGATCGGCCGGGATCTTCGCCAGCGCCTCGCGGATCGGCGCGTCCAGCGCCTTCAGCTCGGCGGTGTAGGCGGCGGCGGTGCGGTCGTAGGGCGCGGCGTTGGCGGGGGCGAGCGCCACCAGCGCCTTGCGGATGTTCTCGACATAGATCACCGCATTGGCCGGCGACATCCAGCTGTGCGGGTTCGGCTTGTCGGTGTAGGGGCCTTCGACGATCGAGACCGGCTGGATGCCGTCGGTCACCACCACGCTCGGCACGTCCTTGACGCCCTGGAAGAACTTCTCGAACCAGCGCTCCAGGCCCAGGCCGTTCCACAGCACCAGGTCGGCGTCCTGCGCCCTGACCACGTCCAGCGGCGTCGGGTCGTAGTCGTGGATCTCCGCCCCCGGCTTGGTGATCGACTCGACGATCGCCGCGTCGCCGGCCACCTGCTGGGCCATGTCCTGCAGGATGGTGAAGGTGGTGACGATCCGCTTCGGCCGCGCCCCGTCCGCCCAGGCGCTCCCGGCCGTCAACACGCCCGCCAGCACCAGCGCCGCCGCCAGCGCGCCCCGAATCCTCGCCATCAGCCTCTCCCATCGCAGCGTGTTTGCGTGGGAATGCTCGCATCGACCCAAATGTAGCTCAAGCTAAATTTTGAGATTCAAGCTTAATAGAAGCTCATGGGCTTCCTCTTGACGCCCAGGCTTTGGGTCCTATCCTCCCGCCACCAGCCCGGCGCCGAGCAGCAGCCGCACCAGGGCGGCCTGACGATGCGTTCCGGTCTTGTCGAACACGCGCTGCAGATGGATGCGGACAGTGGAGACGGAGACCGCCAGCTCCTCGGCGATCGGCCGGATCCCGGCGCCGCGCAGGGTCAGGAGCGCCACCCGCGCCTCCGCCGCAGTCAGGCCATACAGGCGCTGCAGCGTCGCCGGCTGCGGCTCCGGCCCGGCTTCGGGGTCGAGGATCAGCAGCAGCGCCGGCGCCGGGGGGCGATCCGCCGCCCGCAGGGCGGAGCCGAGCGGCGCCGCCTGCACCGCATAGGGCCGCGCGCCCGAGGGCCGGCTGACGGCGAGGCAGCCCGGCACGGGCTGCGGGATCAGCCGCTGCAGCGCGGCGTCCTCGGCCGGGCGCGCCGCCCGCAGCACCCGGCCGGGGCCGATCGACAGCCCGTCGCGGGCGTCGACGATGTCCTCCGCCGCGCCGTTCAGGAACAGGATCCGGCCGCCGGGCGCCACCAGCGCCACGCCATGGGCCAGCCGGTCCAAAGCCCCGAGCGCGTCGTCCCGCTCCAGGCCCGGTTCGTCGAGCAATGCCAGCATGTCGATGCCTCCAGGTCCCGCCGCCGATTGCGGCTGACGGAATCCTGACCGACAGCGACTTACGGATCGCTTACGCGGCCCCGAGCCCTCCTAAACCGTCATTGCTGTGCATGTTCATTAATTCGTTGATCGATGCCGGCGAGAAGGAGGCGGCATCGATGCGGGACAACAGCTACGACCGGACGATCGAGCGCAACTATCTGCAGAAGTGGCGCTTCCTGATCCCGGAATACGAGGCGGTGAAGGCCGGGACGTCACAGACGTTCCGGCGGGTCGGCGAGTTCTACCGGCATCACGGCACCTGCTCGCAGACCTTCCGCAAGTATTACAACCGCTATCTGCTCAGCGGCTCGGAGCAGGATCTGCTGCCGCAGCGGCGCGGACCGAAGTGGCGCGAGCGCCGCGACCCCGACGGCATCGAGGCCGAGATCCTGGCCTGCCGCCAGCGCGGCCTCAACCGCTACGAGATCCATGCCGTCTTGCGGGAGACGCGCCAGGATGTATCGTCCTTGCCGTCACCCTCCACCATCTACCGCAGGCTCAAGCAGCATGGCCTGAACCGCAAGACCAAGGCCATGGTCGAGACCAAGCGCAGGATCATCAAGACCATGCTCGGCGAGATGGGCCATGTCGACCTGCACCAGCTGCCCCGCGACATGTTCCTGCAGCCGCCCGCCAAGCCGGCCTACCTCGTCTGCCTGATCGACGCCTGCTCCCGCCTGGCCTGGGCCGAGATCCTCGCCAGCAAGAAGGCCCTGCCGGTGATGTTCCGCACCCTGAAGATGATCAACACCCTCAACGCCAACTACGGCCTGCAGTTCAAGGACATCCTCACCGACAACGGCGCCGAGTTCGCCTCCCGGCAACACCCCGAAGACCACCCCTTCGAGGCCATGCTCCTCGAGCTCGGCATCAACCACCGCTACACCAGGCCCTACCGGCCCCAGACCAACGGCAAGGCCGAACGCTTCTGGCGCACCCTCAACGACGACCTGATCGACGGCGCCACCTTCGACCACCTCGAACACTTCTCCAACGAGCTGTTCGAATACCTCGTCTACTACAACGCCTTCAGGCCTCACCAAGCCCTCGATGGCCTTACCCCAAAGGCCTTCGCTCTCACCAAAACCCAACCCAACCGATCAGCGAATTCCTGAACCTCTACAATTGCGAGGAGGCGAAGCCGACGAAGCAATCCAGGAGCCGTGCCGAACGGCCCTGGATTGCTTCGCTGCGCTCGCAATGACGGTGAGGGAGCCCCCTACCTTCTGCCCCCGACCTCGTCGATATGCAGCAGCATGTCGGCCGGGTCCTCGAAGACGCGGTAGGCGCCGGCGCGCTCCAGCTCGTCCTGGCCGTAGCCGCCGGACAGGAAGCCGATGCCCAGCGCCCGCGCCCGCTGTGCCGCCAGCATGTCCCAGACGCTGTCGCCGACCACATGGGCACGTTCGATCGGCACGCCCAGCTTCTCCGCCGCGGCCAGGAACAGGTCGGGGTCGGGCTTGGCGTATTTCACCATGTCGCGGGTGATCACCGGCACCTTGGCGAAGTCGACGCCCAGATTCTCGATCACCGGCCGCGCCGTCTCCATCCGGCCGCTGGTGGCGATGGCCCAGGGGATGCCGGCCTCGGTCAGCCAGGCCAGGAGCTCGCGCGCGCCGGGCAGCGGCACGCTCTGCTCCGAGTTCCGGTTATAGGCTTCGGCATGGCGGCGGCGCAGCCGCTCCACCCGCTCGTCGCTGATGTCCAGCCCGGTCTCGCGCAGCAGCATGTTGGTGAACAGCCCGCCGCTCATGCCGATCTTGCGGTGGATGCGCCAGACCGACAGCTCGATGCCCTCGGCCTCCAGCGCCTCGCGCCAGGCCATGACGTGGTGATAGACGCTGTCGACCAGCGTGCCGTCGAGGTCGAACAGGAAGGAGGTCTGCTGGCGCATCTCGGTCTCCGCGTCGGGAACAGGGCCCGGTGACAGATGTAGCCGATCCCGCGCGGAGGGAAACCCTCAGCGGACGGGATCCGGGTGGTGCGGCACGAACAGCCGGCCGCGCTCGGTCCACAGCACGATCAGCAGCGCCAGCAGGCCGAGGCCGAAATAGCCGAAGGCCAGCGGCACCACCGTGCCGTCGAAGGCCTGGCCGACGACGGCGCCGAGCACCGCGCTGACGATCGTGGTGTAGCTGCCGAACACCGAGGAGGCGGTGCCGGCGACGTCGCCCAGGGGCTCCATCGCCATGGCGTTGAAGTTCGGCACGGTCAGGCTGAACAGGAACATGTTGGCGGCCAGCACCACGCCGAACAGGAAGAGCGGCGGCTTTCCGCCGAACGCGAAGGCGAAGATCACCTGCAGCGCGCCGACGGCGACGAAGCCCAGGATCCCGGTGTGCGACAGCCGCCGCATGCCCAGCCGGCGCACCAGCCGGGAGTTGAGGAAGGAGGCGAAGCCCATCACCATCGCGATCAGCCCGAAAGCCATCGGGAAGAAGGCGCCGAGGGCGTAGACATCGGTCTCGAAGATCGCCTGGGACGAGCCGAGATAGGACATCAGCGCCCCCATCATCAGCCCCATGGCGGTGGCGTAGCCGATCGACACCCGGGTGGTGACGCAGCGCCCCGCCGCGCCGAGGATGGTCGGCAGGGAAAAGCGCTTGCGGTGCTCGGGATGCAGCGTCTCCGGCATGCGCAGGTTGAACCAGACGATCTGCACCAGGGCCAGCGCCAGCATGCTGACGAAGATCGCGTGCCAGCCGCCGAGCACCAGGAACACCTGGCCGACCGCCGGCGCGAAGATCGGCACGATGATGAAGACCATCATGGTCAGCGACATCACCCGCGCCATCTCGCGGCCGGAATAGCGGTCGCGCACGATGGTGACGGTCAGCACGCGCGCCGCGGCGGCGCCCATGCCCTGCACCACCCGCGCGATCAGCAGCCATTCGAAGCCGTGGGCGACGATCGCCAGGATGCTGCCGAAGGTGTAGACGGTCAGCCCGATCATCAGCGTCGGCCGCCGCCCGATCACGTCCGACACCGGGCCGTAGACCAGTTGCATCACGCCGAAGCCGGCCATGTAGGCGGTCAGGACGTATTGCAGCGCGTTGGCGTCGGCGATGCCGAGATCGGCCTGGATGGCGCCGAAGGCCGGCAGCAGGTTGTCGATCGACAGCGAGATCAACGCCATCATGAAGGCGATCAGGCCGACGAATTCGGCGAAGCCCGGCGCGGGCATGGCGCGGCCCGGCGCCTTCGCGGCGATCCTGCTGACGAACGACATCCGATCGGTCTCGCTCAAACGCGGCACGGCCCGGCCCGCGCCATGCCGCCTGGGCGATGGTGCCGGTCGAGCGCTGCCCGCCCCCGCGGGGATGATGAGAAACAGGATGAGCTTCGGCCAGGACCGCAATCCGGGCAAGGGCTTGTCGTGCAGGGCTGCTGCGCGCTGGAAAGGCGGGTCTTCACATTTGGTCTGAGCTGCCGGTCAGACCCCGCCGTCCAGCGCGAGAACGAGCGACAGGCCGCCGACCAGGATCAGGCTGGTGGCCCAGGCCGCGTCGAGGTTGAACCAACTGCGCGACACGGCCTTCAGCCCGAGTGTGCTGTAGACCAGCCAGGCGAAGGCGCCGCCGGCCGCGACCATGGCGACGGAATGCACGGCCGAGACCAGCACGCCCATGCCGAGGTCGCCGCCGATCAGCGCCCCCGCCGCCTGGTCGTTCCCGACTGTGCGGCACAGGCCGAGATAGATCGGCACCAGCATCAGCCCGGCGCCATGCGCCGTCGCCACAGCGAAGGACCAGAGTCCCAGCTGCGTCGGCCGGATCCGCGCCAGCGCCCGCGGATGGCGCCGGTTGACCAGGCGGAACACGCCGAAGCCGATCACCAGCAGGCTGGCGCCGATCCGGATCGGCTGCTGCCAAGCCACCAGCGTCACCAACAGGGCGAAGGGCAGGATCACCACCGCCATCGCCAGCAGATGGCCGATCGTCAGCGGCCCCAGCGCCGCCAGCAGGGCGCGCGGGCTGCGCTCCATCAGCCCGGCCGAGACCGCGAGCGGCCAGCCCATCCCGGGATTGATCCCGTGATAGAGGCCGCTCGCCACCACCGCCAGCCACAGGCCGGCCGCCTCCGGCATCGGTCAAGCCGACGGATAGCAGAAGCTGTCGGTCGAGCAGTCGCCGCCCTGCAGCCGGATCTGATGCGCCCGGTAGCCGTCCGGGAACTCGACCCAGTAGTCCTCGGCCAACTCCAACCCGCCATCGGGTCCGGCCTGGGCCATCACCTGGGCGCCGGGCACGCCGTCCGGATAGAACTGGTCGTCCCAGGTCGAGTACAGCGAGTTGGTCCAGTACACCCGCCTGCCGTCGCGGCTGATCTCGACCATCTGCGGCCCGCCGGCAAAGGGCCTGCCGTTCGGATGGGCCTTGCGCCGGTCGATGCCGCCGATATGGACCGAGCCGGACAGCTTCGGCTGGCGCGGGTCGCGGACATCGTATTGCCGCATCTCGCCGGTGCCCCAGCAGGAGACGTAGAGGAAGCGGTCGTCGAGCGACAGGTCGATGTCGGTGACCAGCGGCGGCACCGCGCCGAAGCCCTTCAGCAGCGGCGGCAGCCGGTCGGCCTCCGCCGGCTCGGGCTGGATCGTCGCCGTCTTCTCGATGTGGAACCGGCCGCCCTCGCGCCACCAGGTCCAGATCGACCCTTCCAGGTTGGTGGTGTCGACCACGACGCCGAGGAAGCCGTATTCCTTCGCCGGGTCATGCGCCGGCCGCACCTCCAGCGCCATCTGGTGGTTCGCGCCGAGGTCGATGGTCTGGACGTTGCGCCGGGCCCGCAGGTCCCAGAAATGCACCCGGTGGCCGTACCTGTTCGCCAGCAGGTCCTCCGGCACGATGCCGTTCTCGAATTGCGGTGGCAGCGCCCATTCGCTGGTCACCATATAGTCGCGCGGCAGGTTCCACCAGAAATCGTAGTGCAGCTGCTGCGGCCCGCGGTCGATCTCCCAGCGGCCCAGCACCTCGAAGCTCTCGCAATCCATGATGAAGATGCCGGGCGGGCCGTCGGTGCCGTCCGGCCCGCCGCCGCCGAGGGTCGAGACATAGATGCCGTCCGGGCCGCAATGCACGGTGTGCGGCCGGGAATATCCGGTCTTCCGGAACACCTCCTCCGGCTCGATGACCTTGTGGATCTTCGCCTGCGTCGGGTCCGGCCTGGTGTCCACCACATAGATCCGGGACGAGCGGATGCCCGGGATGATCAGATAGCGCCGCTCCAGGAAGGCATGCCCGGTCAGCGGCGACAGGGCCGAGGAGCAGGCGTTCCAGCCAAAATGATGGAACTCGTCGCCCTTGTGCGGCATCGCCACGGTGTGGACGACTTTGCTGTAGCTGGGCGAGCCGGGCCTGACGTCGATCACCGCCAGCGCGTCGGGCTGCGAGAAATCCGGGCTGAGCAGCAGCGTGTAGGCGAAGTCCTCGGGCGGGGCTTCCATCGCCAGCTTCGGCGAGGCGTGGAAGGTCGGGTCGGGCCTCATGGCCATTGGAATCCTCCCTGTTTGCCGAATGATCCGAGCCTATCACAGGACGCACCCGGCCGGCGCGGGATCAGCCGCCGCGCACCTCCCGCGCCGCGTCGCGCACCATGGCCATGAAGATCCGGCCGGCATCGGTGGGCGGCACCTCGGCCCGCATGGTCAGCCCGACCGGGCCGGTGGAATCGCTGTCGTCGATCGGCAGCTCGGCCAGCACCCCCTCCTCCAGGTCCAGGGCCACGGCGCCGCGCGAGATGATCCAGACCGCGTCGCTGCGGCGGACATAGGAGCGGCCGAAGGTGGCCGAGACGCTCTCGATCCGGTCGGGCAGCGCCTCCACTCCCGCCGCGATCAGCAGGCGGTCGACGGTCGGCTGGATCACCGATCCCGGCGGCGGGGCGATCACCGGATAGGCACGGATGTCGCGCACCGCCACCGCCGGCCGGGACAAGAGCGGATGGCCCGGCCGCACGGCAAAGGCGATGCGCTCGGAATAGAGGTGCTCGAAGGACAGGCCGGTCATCTGCTCCGGCTCCGCCAGCCGGCCGAGCACAAGGTCCAGCCCGCCGACCCGCAGCTGGCCCAGCAGCATCTGGTTCGGCCCGTCGACCACCCGCACCACCACGCCGGGGCAGGCCCGGCGGAACCGCTGCAGCGCTTCCGGCATCATCTGCGCCGCCACCGTCGGCAGCACGCCGACGCGCAGCAGCTCCTCCCCCGCCGCCCGGGCGCGCACCACGCTCTCGATGCCCTGACGCAGCGCGGTGACGCTGGTGCCGGCATGGTGCAGGAAGGTGCGGCCGAAGGGGGTCAGCACCACGCCCTTGCGGCTGCGGTCGAACAGCGGCGCGCCCAGCGCCTCCTCCAGCTCGCGCAGGGTCTTCGACCCCGCCGGCTGGCTGATCGCCAGCGCGTCGGCCGCGGCCCCCACGCTGCGCAGCCGCACCGCCTCGAGGAAGCATTGCAGGTGGCGCAGCTTGATCCGCCGCTCGATCGTCAGCGCAGTGTCCGCCATAATCGTCCGGTTATGTTTCTCGGCGAATTCCTCATTTTACATAACCGTCCGGGCCGCGCACAGTGCGGCGTCACAGCGGGGCGAACCGCAGGAATCGAGCCAGGGCAAGGGGATGGACGCGGTCAAGGCGAACGGCATCGTGCTGCATGTCGAGGACAGGGGCCCGCGCGACGCGCCCGCCCTGGTCTTCATCAACTCGGTCGGCACCGATTTCCGCATCTGGGATGCGGTGGTGCCGCAGTTTTCGGACTATCGCACCCTCCGCTACGACAAGCGCGGCCACGGCCTGTCGACCAGCAAGGGCGGCGACAGCATCGACGCCCATGCCGCCGACCTGGCGGCGCTGCTCGACGCCTGCGGCATCGGTCGGGCGACGGTGGTCGGCCTGTCGATCGGCGGGATGATCGCGCTCGGCCTCACCAGGCTGCGGCCGGATCTGGTCGACCGACTGGTCCTCTGCGACACCGCTCATAGGATCGGCACGGCCGAGGCCTGGCAGGCGCGGATCGCCGCGGTCGAGGCCGGCGGCGTGGCGAGCATCGCCGAGGCGACGATGGAGCGCTGGTTCTCCGCCGATTTCCGGGCGCGGCAGCCGGATCTGGTCGCGGTCGCCCGCACCATGCTGAGCCGCACTCCCGTAGACGGCTACATCCGCGCCTGCGCCGCCCTGCGCGACGCCGACCTCACGGCCGCGGCCCGGGCCGTGGCGGTGCCGACCCTGTGCCTGTGCGGCACCGCCGACATCGCCACCACGCCGGAGCTGGTGCGGTCCCTCGCCGCCCTGATCCCCGGCGCGCGCTACCGGGACATCCCGGGCGTCGCCCACATCCCCTGCGTCGAGGCGCCGGAGCTTCTGGCCGGGCTGATCCGGGATTTCATCGACGAGGATCGCCATGGCTGATCCGCTCCACGACCGGGGCATGGCGGTGCGCCGCAAGGTGCTGGGCGACGCCCATGTCGACCGCGCCCAGTCCCGCACCACCGAGTTCGACGCGCCGTTCCAGGAGTTCATCACCCGCGGCGCCTGGGGCGGGGTCTGGAGCCGCCCTCACCTCACCCATCGCGAGCGGTCGATGCTGACCGTCGCCCTGCTGGCCGCGCTGGGCCATCATGAGGAGTTGGCGATGCATCTCCGCGCCACCGCCAACACCGGCGCGACGCCGGAGGACATCCGCGAGGCGCTGCTGCATGTCGCGGTCTATGCCGGCGTGCCGGCGGCGAACGCCGCCTTCGCCATCGCCAAGCAGGTCTACGCCGAACGCGACGGCGCCGACCGGGAGGAGACGAAGTGAGCTTCCAGCCGCGCGACTGGCGCATCCACCCGCCGCATCTCTACGAAGGCTACCGCTCCACCGTCCTGCGCGCCCCGTCGCAGCCGCTGGTGCCGCTCTCCGGCGCCCTGTCCGAGCACCAGGGCCCGTCCTTCCCCGCGGCGCCGGAGGGCGAGGCCGACCTGACCCGCAACGGCCGGGTCAATGGCGAGCCTTTGGGCGAGCGCATCATCGTCGCCGGACGGGTGCTGGACGAGGATGCCCGGCCGGTGGCGAACACGCTGGTCGAGCTGTGGCAGGCCAACGCCGCCGGCCGCTACATCCACAAGGCCGACCAGCACGACGCGCCGCTGGACCCCAACTTCCTGGGCGCCGGCCGCTGCGTCACCGACGCCGAAGGCCGCTATCGCTTCCTCACCATCAAGCCGGGCGCCTATCCCTGGCGCAATCACGCCAATGCCTGGCGGCCGCAGCACATCCACTTCTCGCTGTTCGGCCCGGCCTTCGCCACAAGGCTGGTGACGCAGATGTACTTCCCCGGCGACCCGCTGCACACGCTGGACCCGATGTTCAACAGCATCCCCGACCCGGCCGGGCGCGAGCGCCTGATCGCGGCCTTCAGGCTGGACCTGACCGAGCCGGAATACGCGCTGGGCTATGAGTTCGACATCGTGCTGCGCGGGCGCCTGGCGACGCCGATGGAGGGCTGATCGTGGCGAAGCTTCCCCAGACCGGGTCGCAGACGGTCGGCCCCTTCTTCGCCTACGGCCTGACGCCGCGGCAATATGGCTACGACTTCCCGCAGATCGCCGACGGCTCCATCGCCGGCGACACGGTGGCGGGCGAGCGCATCCGCGTCGCCGGCCGGGTGCTGGATGGCGCCGGACAGCCGATCGAGGACGCGCTGGTCGAGATCTGGCAGGCGGATTCCCAAGGGCTGTTCCCCGGACCGCAGCGCACCGCCAATGACGGCTTCACCGGCTTCGGCCGCTGCGGCACCGGCACGGATCCGGAGCGGCGCTTCGTCTTCGACACGATCAAGCCGGGCGCCCCCGGGCCGGGCCAGGCGCCGCATCTCAGCGTCATCGTCTTCATGCGCGGCATGCTGGTGCATTGCTTCACCCGGATCTACTTCCCGGAGGAAACCGCCAATGCAAGCGACCCGGTGCTGAACACCGTCCCGGAGGCGCGCCGCGGCACCTTGATCGCCCAGCCCGATGGCCCCGGCCGCTACCGCTTCGACATCCGCATGCAGGGCGACGGCGAGACCGTCTTCTTCGAGATCTGACCCATGGCGAAATTCCAGATCCTGGCCGAGGCCGTCGCCGAGAACCTTCATGACGGCGACACCGCGGCCTTCGAGGGCTTCACCCATCTGATCCCGCACGCCGCGGCGCATGAGGCGATCCGCCAGGGAAGGCGCGACCTGACCCTGGTGCGGATGACGCCCGACCTGGTCTATGACCAGATGATCGGCATGGGCATGGCCCGCAAGCTGGTCTTCTCCTATGCCGGCAACCCCGGCGTCGGCCTGCTGCGCCGCGTCCGCGACGCGGTCGAGAAGGGCTGGCCGAACCCGGTGGCGATCGAGGAGCATTCCCACGCCGCCATGGCCAACGCCTACGAGGCCGGGGCGGCCGGCCTGCCCTGCGCCGTGTTCCGCGGCTATCGCGGCGCCGGCTTGGCCGAGGTGAACCCGAACATCAAGTCGGTCACCTGCCCCTTCACCGGCGAGACCCTGGCGGCCGTCCCGGCGATCCGCCCGGACGTGACCTTCATCCATGCCCAGAAGGCGAACCGCCGCGGCGACGTGCTGATCGAGGGCATCGTCGGCGTGCAGAAGGAGGCGGTGCTGGCGGCGAAGCGCTCGGTGGTGACGGTGGAGGAGATCGTCGAGGACTTCGACGGCGTCCACCCCAATGCCTGCGTGCTGCCGCGCTGGACCGTGACCTCGATCGTGCATGTGCCGGGCGGCGCCCACCCGTCCTACGCTCATGGCTACTACCCGCGCGACAACGCCTTCTACTTGGCCTGGGACAGGATCGCCGCCGACCGCGAGGCTTTCCTCGCCTGGATGAAGGAGAACGTGATCGAGAGCGCCCCCAGCGCCTTCGCCGGCCGGGTCGCGCCGCTGAGCGGGAGGGCGTGAGGGTGACGGACCGGTCTTTCCCCTTATTGTCATTGCCGGGCTTGACCCGGCAATCCAGGGGCCACCCAGTGCGGCATCGGCATTTCCTGGATGCCCGGGTCAAGCCCGGGCATGACACTCATAAAACGCAAGTGCCTGGCGGTGTGAGATGACCGAGACCTTCACCCCCGACGAGATGATGACCATCGCCGCCGCCCGGGCGCTGCGCAACGACGATGTCTGCTTCGTCGGCATCGGCGCGCCGTCCGCCGCCTGCAACGTGGCGCGGCTGACCCATGCCCCGGACATCACCCTGATTTACGAGAGCGGCACCATCGGCACCGCGCCCGACGTGCTGCCGCTGTCGATCGGCGACGGCGAGCTGTGCGACACCGCCGTCACCACCGTCTCGGTGCCGGAGATGTTCCGCTATTGGCTGCAGGGCGGGCGGATCACGGTCGGCTTCCTCGGGGCCGCCCAGCTCGACCGCTTCGGCAACATCAACACCACGGTGATCGGCGACTACCACCACCCGTCGGTCCGCCTGCCCGGCGGCGGCGGCGCGCCGGAGATCGCGACCTCCTCGGGCGAGATCTTCATCACCATGAAGCAGAACAGGCGCGGCATGGTCGACAAGATCGACTTCTTCACCTCGCTGGGCCACGGCACCGGCGGCGACGACCGCGCCCGCCACGGCGTCACCACCAAGGGCCCGACCCTGCTGGTCACCGACCTCGCCGTCTGGCGCCCCGACCCGGTGACCAAAGAGTTCACGGTCGTCTCGCTGCATCCGGGCGTGACCCGCGAGCAGGTGCAGGACAGCTGCGGCTGGACCGTCCGCTTCGCCGACAATCTCGAGCAGACCCCGCCGCCCTCGGCGCTGGAGCTGAAGACGCTGCGCGACCTGAAGGAGCGCACCCGCATCGCCCATGGAGAGGCCGCATGAGCCGCGACGCCTATATCTGCGCCTATCTGCGCACCCCGATCGGCCGCTATGCCGGCGCCCTGTCCGCGGTGCGGGCCGACGACCTCGCCGCCATCCCGCTGAAGGCGCTGGTCGAGCGCCATGCCAAGGTGGACTGGGAGGCGGTCGACGACGTCGTGCTCGGCTGCGCCAACCAGGCCGGCGAGGACAACCGCAACCTCGCCCGCATGGCGCTGCTTCTGGCCGGTCTGCCCTCGCGCATCCCCGGCGCGACCGTCAACCGCCTCTGCGGCTCCGGCCTCGACGCCGTGACCATCGCCGCCAGGGCGATCAAGGCCGGCGAGGCCGAGCTGATGCTGGCCGGCGGTGCCGAGAGCATGTCGCGCGCCCCCTTCGTCATGCCGAAGGCCGACACCGCCTTCTCTCGGTCCAACGCGGTCTACGACACCACCATCGGCTGGCGCTTCGTCAACCCACGGATGGAGGAGCTGTACGGCACGGATTCGATGCCCGAGACCGGCGAGAACGTGGCCGAGCAGTTCCGCGTCAGCCGCGCCGACCAGGACGGCTTCGCCCTGCGCAGCCAGGAGAAGGCGCTGGCCGCCCAGGCCAACGGAAGGCTGGCGCGCGAGATCGTGCCGGTGACGATCCCGCAGCGGAAGGCCGAGCCGGTGGTGGTCGACCGCGACGAGCATCCGCGCCAGACCTCGCTGGAGAAGCTGGCCGCCCTGCCCACCCCGTTCCGGAAGGGCGGCACCGTGACCGCCGGCAACGCCTCGGGCGTCAATGACGGCGCCGCGGCGCTGATCGTGGCGTCGGAGGCCGCGGCGGCGCGCCACGGCCTGACCCCGATCGCCCGCGTCCTCGGCGGCGCCGTGGCCGGGGTGGAGCCGCGGATCATGGGTTTCGGCCCCTCCCCGGCCAGCCGCAGGCTGATGGCGCGCCTTGGCCTGTCGATCGGCGATTTCGACGTGATCGAGCTGAACGAGGCCTTCGCCAGCCAGGCCCTCGCGGTGACCCGCGACCTCGGCCTGCCGGACGACGCGCCGCAGGTGAACCCCAACGGCGGCGCCATCGCCCTCGGCCACCCGCTCGGCATGTCCGGCGCCCGCATCGCCGGCACCGCGGCGCTGCAGCTGAGCCTGACCGGTGGCAAGCGGGCGCTGGCCACGATGTGCATTGGCGTCGGCCAGGGCATCGCCCTGGCGCTGGAAGCGGTGTAAGAAGCGGCGCAGTCCATTTTTGCCTCTCCCGCTTGCGGGAGAGGTCGGAGACGCGAAGCGGCTCCGGGTGAGGGGAGTTTGTCGAGGCCTGGGCCAGCCCTCACCCGGTCTCGCTGCGCGAGCCCGACCTCTCCCGCCAGGCGGGAGAGGCAATCTGCCCCTGATCCCGACCGTGAGCCATGACCGTCTCACCCTTCGACTCCGCCCTGATCGGCCCGCTGCTCTCCGACGCGGAGACCGCCGCCCTGTTCAGCGACAAGGCGGCGTTGCGAGCAATGCTGAAGGTCGAGGCGGCGCTGGCCGAGGCCGAGGCGCGTTGCGGCGTGATCCCCGCCGCGTCCGCCAGCGCCATCGCCGCGACCGCCGGCGCGCTGATTCCCGACCCGGCGGCGCTGGCCGCGAAGACGGCGGAGGACGGCGTGCCGGTGCCCGCCCTGGTCTCGGCGCTGCGCCAGGCGGTCGCCGCCTCAGCGGGCGAAGAGGCGGCCCAGGCGGTGCATTGGGGCGCCACCAGCCAGGACATCCTCGACACCGGGCTGGTGCTGCGGCTGCGCCGGGTGATCGCGATCCTGGAGGGCCGGCTGGATACGCTGGTCGAGGCCCTGGCCGGTCTCGCCGACGCCCATCGCGCCACGGTGATGCCCGGCCGCACCCGGTCGCAGCAGGCGACGCCGGTCTCGTTCGGCCTGAAAGCCGCGGGCTGGCTGGCGCCGCTGCTGCGCGATCGCGACCGGCTGCGGGAGCTGAAGCCGCGCCTGCTGCTACTCTCCTTTGGCGGGGCGAGCGGAACCCTGGGCGCGCTGGGCAAGGACGGCGTGAAGGTCGAGGCCGTGTTGGCCGAAATCCTGGACCTTGCCGTGCCGCCGATGCCCTGGCACAGCCAGCGCGACGGCATCGCCGAATTCGCCGGCTGGCTGGCCTTGGTCACCGGCACGCTGGGCAAGCTGGGCCGCGACCTGATCCTCCTGGCCCAGACCGAGGTGGCGGAGGTGCGGCCGGGCGCCGGAGGCGGCTCTTCGACCATGCCGCAGAAATCGAACCCGGTGGGGCCGGAGACCCTGGTCGCCCTGGCCCGCTTCAACGCCGGCCTGGCCGGGCAGCTGCAGCAGGCGATGCTGCATGAGCATGAGCGTGACGGCAGCGCCTGGCCGGTCGAATGGCTGGTCCTGCCGCAGATGGCGGTGGCCGCCGGTGCGGCGCTGAACCACGCCCTTGCCGTCACCGGCAGCCTGACGGTCGACGCGGCCCGGATGGCGCAGCAGTTCGAAGCCTCGCACGGCCTTCTGCTGGCCGAGGCGGCCAGCTTCGCCCTGGCCGCCCACATGCCGCGCCCGGAGGCCCAGCGTCTGGTCAAGGAGGCGGCGGCGAAAGCCACCGCCACCGGCCGCCACCTGTTCGACCTGTTGGCCGAGATGTCCCAGGCGCCGGTCGACTGGCCCGCTTTGCGCGACCCCGCCCGCCACCTGGGCGCGGCGGACGCCTTCATCGACCGGGTGCTGGCGGCGGTAAAGAAGACCGTGTGAAGGCTGCGAACCAGCGGCCTGAATATTGACCCGTCATGGCGAGCCCCGAAGGGGCGCGGCCATCCAGCGGCTCGATCTCTGGATGGCCACGGCGCTGCGCGCCTCGCCATGACGGAATTGGGCGGGGCGACCCTGAAGATCGCTATGATCAAGCCGCCACATCCTCCCGATGCGCGAAGATATGATCGACGATCCCCCAGGCCTTCGCTTCCGCGGCGGTCATGAAGCGGTCGCGGTCGAGGGTGCGCTCCACCTCGTCATAGGTCCGGCCGCAATGCCGGGCATAGATCTCGTTCAGCTGCCGCTTCAGCTTCACGATGTCCTCGGCGTGCCGCTCGATGTCGGAGGCCTGGCCCTGGAAGCCACCGGAGGGCTGGTGCAGCACGATCCGGGCATTGGGCAGGGCGATGCGCCGGCCGGGCGCGCCGGCCATCAGCAGGAAGGACCCCATCGATCCCGCCGTGCCCATGCACACGGTCGACACCGGGCTCTTGATGTATTGCATCGTGTCGTAGATCGCGAGGCCGCTGCTCACCACCCCGCCGGGCGAGTTGATGTACATCGCGATCTCGCGGCGCGGGTCCTCCGATTCCAGGAACAGCAGCTGGGCGCAGACCAGCGCCGAGACGCCGTCGTCGATCGGCCCGTTCAGGAACACGATGCGGTCGCGCAGCAGGCGGGAGAAGATGTCGAAGGCGCGGTCGCCGCGGCCCGACTGCTCCACCACCATCGGCACCAGGTTCATGGTCATGCCGCCCATCGCAGCCTCCCGCCGGCCGCTGATGCCTTCACCAGCGGACGCGCCGCGGCACGACGCCCGGCGGACCGGCGCGGCGCCGCCGTGCCGGTCCACAGCGCCGTCGCCCGGGCCCCGGCCCGGAACCCGCTGTGCACGATGCGCAGCCGGGTGCCGCCCGCCGCCGTGCCGTCGAGGGTGAAGGTCACCCCCGTCTCCAGCGCCCGTCCCCCGGCGTCCGCCTCCCGGCCGCGCCAGCTGTAGCGCAGCAGCCGCGGCGGCTCCGCCGCCAGCACCTCGCAGTCGATCGGCCGGTCCGTCCCCGCCCCGCCGCGCGGGGTGAAGCGCCGCCCCCCCCCCGCCGCGATGTCGTTCGGCAGCAGCCAGGCGGCGAGCAGCTCCGGCTCGGTCAGCGCCCGCCACACCTTCTCCGGCGGATGCTCCAGGTCGCAGTCGACCACGATGTCGGCCGGGCTGCGGGTGTCGTCGGGCTTGGGATCACTCATCGTCCATGTCCTCGAGCAGGGTCTTGAGGCGGGCCACCTTCTCCGGCCAGAAGGCGCGGTAGCGGTCGATCCAGCCGGCCAGCGGCGCCAGGCCTTCCGGCGCCGCACGATAGTAGACGAAGCGGCCGTCGCGCCGCTCCGCCACCAGACCGGCGCGGCGCAGCGCGGCGAGATGCTGCGAGATCGCCGGCTGCGACACGGCGAAGCCGGCCTTCAGCTCGGTCACGCTCAGCTCGCCCTCGGCCAGCCGTTCGAACACGGCACGGCGGGTCGGGTCGGCCAAGGCCTGGAAGATCTCGGGCGCGGTCATGTGAACATATAAGCGGATACTTATTTGATTCGCAATGCCCGCTCCTCGGCGTCGGACCAGCTCCGCCCATCGGCATTTGCGATATTTTGGGCAGGTGGCGCGATAACAGGCAGAAAAACACCACGGCGAAAATCCCATATCGCATCAAAACCAATATATAACACCTCATTCTCTTATATCATTAGAATAAAATTGATTGCACTTTTTGAGAATAGGAATCTTTTGACTCCACAAAATCCGATGATCTAAATAAATCCAGAAAAACGGCTCACACATTTAAACTATATTCGCGATACGCGAATAAGGTTCGGAAAACCGTACCCCAAAAACACACCTGCCGCCCCGATCCGGATCCATTGCGGAGAGAACAGCCGCGGATCGGGGGAAGCAATTCATGCCCTGACATCGGGACCTGGCGTCCTTCGGAAGAAGAGGACGCCCTGAACGGAGGTTCGATCATGTCGACTGTTTCTGTGCCGAAACCGCTGACGATCTTCGACACCAGCCTGCGCGACGGCGAGCAGGCGCCCGGAAACGCGATGTCGCTGCCGCAGAAGCTGCGCATCGCCCGCGAGCTGGAGGCGCTGGGGGTGAACACGATCGAGGCGGGCTTCCCGGCCGCGTCCGACAACGACCTCGCCGCCGTGCGCGCCATCGCCGAAGCGGTGCGGGGCAGCCGGATCTGCGCCTTCGCCCGGGCCAGCCGCACCGACATCGAGGCCGCCGCCAGGGCCGTGGAGCCGGCGCAGGCGGCGCAGATCGAGATCCTCGGCGTCGCCTCGGAGATCCATCTGCGCCACAAGCGCCAGATCAGCCGCCAGCAGGCGCTGGAGGAGATCGAGAGCGCCGTCCATCTCGCCCGCCGGGTCGGCTTCGACGACATCTGCGTCGCCCCCGAGGACGCGACCCGGGCCGACCCGGCCTTCCTGGGGGCGATGTGCGCATCCGCCGCGCGGGCCGGCGCCACCATGATCCTGATCCCGGACACGGTCGGCTGCCTGCTGCCCGGCCGGGTGCCGGCCCTGGTCGAAGCCGTGCGGACGAGCGTGCCGGCGACGGTCAAGGTGGCCATGCACGCCCATGACGATCTCGGCCTGGCCGTGGCCAACACCCTCGCCGCCATCGAGGCGGGAATCGACGAGATCCAGGTGACGCTGTGCGGCATCGGCGAGCGCGCCGGGAATTGCGCGCTGGAGGAGGTCGTCGCCGCGCTGGCTGCCCATCCGGCGCATTTCGGCCGGTCGACGACCATCGATCTCCACCGGGTCTATGCCGCCTGCCGGCTGCTGATCGAGAGCCTGCAGCTGCCGATGGCGCGCGGCAAGGCCATCATCGGCGAGAACGCCTTCGCCACCGCCGCGGGAATCCATCAGGCGGCGATCATCCGCAACCCCCAGACCTACGAGTTCCTGGAGCCGGAGATGTTCGGCGCCGAGCGGCGGATGGTGATCAGCCGCCATTCCGGCCGGCATGCGCTGAAGGCGAAGATCGAGGCCTTCGGCCTGTCGCCGACGCCCGGCCTGATCGAAACGATCTATCGCGAGCTGACGGCGTCGGAAGAGCCCGTCTGCAGCGACAGCAGGCTGCGCGCCCTGGTCCTGCAGAGCACGCCGGCAACGGCGCTGCCGGTCTGAACGGATCTCCCAGCAGACAGGGCCGTCGCATCGCGATGGCGTGACCACGAGGCGTTCGCATGGACATTCATCTGACGGAAACCGTGACCGGCTACGAAACCCTGGTGACGGCGCTGGAATCCTGGGGGATCGAGGTTTGCGCGGGCGTCACCGGCGGCGGCACGATCCGCCTGCTGCAGCACCTCACCCCGCTGTGCCCGGGAGAGGAGGCGGCCGGCGGGCCGGACGGGCTGCGCTTCCTGTCGCTCGGCGAATACGCCTCCGGCTTCGTGCCGCTCGGCAGCTATCTGGCGACCGGCCGCATCGGTGCCAGCATCGCCACGACCGGGGCGGCGACCAAGCTGCTCGGCTGCGGCCTCAGCGACGCCAAGCTGCACGACATCCCGGCGGTCTACGTCGTCGCCGCGTCGCCCGTGGAGACCGAAGGGCTGTCCCCGCTGCAGGACACCAGCCGCCACGGCAGCAACATGCTGGCGCAGCTGCGCGCGGAACTGCCGGACGGCGTCTTTGTGCTGGACGACGCCGCCACCGTGGCGCGGCAGCTGCGGGCGGCCCATGCCCAGCTGCAGCGCTGTAAGCCGGTGGTCCTGGTCCTGGACCACGCAGCGCTCAACACCGGGATGGCGGCGCCCCCGCACCGCACGCCGCCGGAGACCGTCCCGGCCCCCTCGCCGGCCGCGACGGACGCGTTCGCGGAGGCGTTCTGCCAGCGCAGCCGCGGCCGACGCGTCGTCATCCTGGCCGGCGAGGAGCTGGCGCGGGTGCCCGATGCGCCGCGGCTGACCACCCGCCTGTGCGAGGCGCTGGGTGCGCCGATCATCTGGAGCATCAACGGCGCCAACGGGGTCGAGCGCGGCAATCCCTGGGGCCACGGCTACATCGCCTTCGGCGGGAACGACGCGGCCATCCGGCTCTGGCGAGGCATCGGAACGGAGGACGTGCTGCTGGTGCTCGGCGCCTGCCCGGACGAGTACACGGTCAACCTGGCCCCGTATGCGGCCGGCGACACCTTCGTCCTGACCGGCCTCGTGGACGGTTACGGCCAGGTCGAGGGCGGCTTCGGGCACCGCGCGACCGGCGGCTACCGGCAGCTGGTCGCCCCGCTGGACACGGCGCTGCGGTCCCTGCTCGGCCGGATCGAACGGCAGCCGCCGGAGACCCTTCGCGCCGGCCCGGCCCCGGGCGACCTGAACACGCGCCGGCCCGGGGCACCGCGGCCGGGCCATGTCGACATGGCCCGGCTGTTCCGGGAACTGGATGCGCGCTGGCGGCCGAACACCATCGGCTTCGACGATGTGTGCCTGGCCTACAAGGACCGGCAATTCGTCCTGCAGCGCCCGAACCCGCGGGCGCGCTTCTTCTCGCTCTATCGCGGCTCGGCCATGGGCAACGTGCTGGGCCTGGCCATCGGCGCCAAGCTCGCCGCGCCGGAGAGCGATGTCGTCGGCTTCACCGGCGACGGCTGCTTCCGGCTGTTCGCCGGATGCCTGGCGGAGGCCCGCGACCTCGGGATCCTGCTGTTCCTGCTCGACAACGCCAGCTACGGCATCATCGAGCAGGGTGTGCAGACGATCATCCCGGACGCGCCGGCCTCGCGCCGCCACAACCGCCTGACTCGGATCGACTTCGCCGCCATGGCCGGCGGCTGCGGCTGGCGGTCGGCCGCGCTCCGCCCCGACCTCGCCAATCTGGACGAGATCCTCGACGCCCACCGCGCCGGCCCGGTCTCGACCCTGGTCTCGGTGCCGGTCGATCCCGGGCACATCCTCGGCATCAACCCCAGGGCCGGCAACCTGTGACGCATCTCGTCGCCTCGCCCCCAATCCCGGAGCCCGCCCCGTGAGCCTGGCCCGCGACCCCGATTTCCTCCACCTCCTCGTCGGCAGCCATGCCCGGCTGGTCGGCGCGCCGCTGCTGCCGGAAGACCCCGAAGACGACGACGCGGCCCGGGCGCGCTGGCTGTACGAGGACGCTCCCTTCTGCGTGCTGGCCCACAACACCGACGCCGACCCGCGCTTCATCTACGCCAACCGGGCGGCCCAGGCCTGTTTCGAGTATGGCTGGGACGAGTTCACGACCCTGCCCTCCCGCCTTTCCGCCGAGGCGCCGGACCGGGCCGAGCGGCAGCGCCTGCTGGACGCGGTGGCCCGCGACGGCTTCATCGGCGACTATCGCGGCGTCCGCATCGCCAAATCCGGCCGCCGCTTCCGGATCGAGAGCGCTGTCGTCTGGCAGCTGATCGACGAGGCCGGCACGCTGCACGGCCAGGCCGCCGCGTTCGGGGACTGGCGGGAGGTGTAGCTTCCGGACTCCGGATGCGCGCTGTGAACACAATGTTCATTGCTTAACTGCCCGCGCTATGTTCATGATATGTTCCATGGACATGACGCAGACCGACGAGACCGGGCCGACCGACCCCGACATGCATTGGACGCAGTGGGCGCTGGATTCGTTGCGCGAGCTGGTCCAGTCCGACCTGCGCACCAAGCGGATGATCGAGCGGCAGCAGGACAGGACGCCCGCGGGACCGGACGCGCCGGATTTCGGGTTGACCCAGTCGCGGCTGTCCCGGTCGGTGCGGCTGTCGATCGCGATGACTGAGAGGATCCGGACCGACTATCTGATGCGTCGGGACAAACGCAAGCAGTCGGGCGAGGAGCAGCACCGCCGGCAGCGGCGGGATCAGGCTGCCGAGGCCGTGGTCGTCGCGGCAGCGAAGCCCGACGACGCCGAGGACGTCGAGCATGTGCGGAAGCTCGTGCGCGAGAGGCTGGTCGAGGACGAGATCCTGGACGTGCAGCTGGATACGCTGTCGCCGGAGGAGTTCGTGCAGGCGGTGTGCCGCAGGATCGGCCGCCCGCCGCCCTCGATCCCGCTGCCGTGGAGTTGGGATGGCATCGCCGAGGTGGTGACCGTCGGCGCCCTGCCGGCGGAGGCTGCCGACCGCAGACCTGCGGAAGGCCGGCCGCAGGCGCTGGATGACCCCGACACCGGCCAACTCCTGCTGGAACCATCGGAATCGGACAGCAGTTGAGGGCAGCGCCACCCGTCCGTCTCCCGATCATCAGCCTGTCCAGCCTTCCAAACTCCCCCTCCCCTTGCGGGAGGGGGTTGGGGGAGGGGTTGCGTGCGTCCGCGCGCGAATGGCTCAGCGGAGGGGCAAGCGGCAGAGGCAACGCGAGGGACGGAGAATGGCCGTTGTGATTGCCGCCCGATCTCAGCCTTCGTCGACCGGAACCAGCGCCGCGACCTCGGCCCGCCCTTCGCCGCGCAGGCCTTCGGCCACGCCCAACCGGTCGCCGGCCGGCCTGTTCTGGTTCATCTTCCACTTGCCCTCCAGCCGGGCGATCGGCAGGGCGAAGCCGACGATGCCCTTCAGCTGGGCGCGCACGAAATCCTCCGGCGCATCCGTCACCGCCCAGGGCGACGCCCGGCCGCCCTCGTGCCGCCGGGTCAGGCGGGTGACCAGGTCGAGCAGCCGGTCGGCATCGTTGAAGATCTCGAACGGCCCGTGGGCATGGATCGCGACGTAGTTCCAGGTCGGCACCACCTTTCCCGTCTGCCGCTTGGTCTCGTACCAGGACGGGGTGATGTAGGCCTCCGGGCCCTGGAAGATCGCCAGCGCCTCCGTCCCCGGTGCGCCGCCGGCGGCATGGGGATTGGCCTTGGCGAGATGGCCGTACAGCGTGCCGTTCGGCCCCGCCGCCGGGTCCAGCAGCATCGGCACATGGCTGGCGACGAGGCCGTCGGCCCCGAGGCTGACCAGCGTGGCGAGGCCAGCCTGGCGGATCGCGTCGTGCAGGATCTCGATCCGGTCTTCCCGGAAGGCGGGCGGGACATACATGGCAATAGCCTGGGCAGCAGGGATGGTGCCGGACAGATGGCGATGAATCGGACTGGCCGCCAGAACCAATCGGCCGAATACTGTCAGTCCAATTCCGGTGTGACGCACCGGCGGCATGCAGTTTCGGCAAGGCCCTGCGCTTCCGCCCTGCCGCCGCATGCTGCTATATCCCGCCCCAGCCCCTTCCCCGCCCCGCATCTGGACCACGCCGATGATCCCCCGCTACAGCCGCCCCGAGATGACCCGGATCTGGGAGCCGGAGAACAAGTACCGGATCTGGCTGGACATCGAGGTCGCGGCGCTGGAGGCGATGGCGCAGCTGGGCATCGTGCCCGAGACGGCGGTGAAGGCGGTGCGCGAGCGCGGCAACTTCAATGTCGAGCGGATCGACGAGATCGAGCGCGAGACCCGGCACGACGTCATCGCCTTCCTGACCAACCTGGCCGAGTATGTCGGGCCCGAGGCGCGCTTCGTGCACCAGGGCATGACCTCGTCGGACGTGCTGGACACCACGCTGGCGATCCAGCTGACCCAGGCGATCGACCTGCTGCTCGCCGATCTCGACGGGCTGCTCGCGGCCCTGAAGCGGCGGGCGGAGGAGCACCGGCACACCCTGACCGTCGGCCGCAGCCACGGCATCCATGCCGAGCCGACCACCTTCGGCCTGAAGCTGGCCGGCCACTGGGCCGCCTTCCGCCGCAACCGCGACCGGCTGGTGCAGGCGCGGCGCGAGATCGCCACCTGCGCCATCTCTGGCCCGGTCGGCACCTTCGCCTCGGTCGATCCCTTCGTCGAGCGCTACGTCGCCGACAAGCTGGGGCTGCAGGTCGAGCCGGTGTCGACCCAGGTGATCCCGCGCGACCGCCACGCCATGGCCTTCGCCGTGTTCGGCGTCGTCGCATCGTCGATCGAGAACCTGGCCATCGAGATCCGGCACCTGCAGCGCACCGAGGTGCGTGAGGCGGAGGAGTTCTTCCACCAGGGCCAGAAGGGCTCGTCGGCCATGCCGCACAAGCGCAACCCGGTCCTGACCGAGAACCTGACCGGCCTGGCCCGGCTGGTGCGCGCCGCGGTGGTGCCGGCGATGGAGAATGTGGCGCTGTGGCACGAGCGCGACATCAGCCATTCCTCGGTCGAGCGGATGCAGGCGCCCGACGCCACCGTCACCCTCGATTTCGCCCTGGCGCGCCTGACCGGCGTGGTCGACAAGCTGCTGATCTATCCGGAGCGGATGAGGGCGAACCTGGAATCGCTCGGCGGCCTGGTGTTCTCGCAGCGCGTGCTGCTGGCCCTGACCCAGGCCGGCGTCAGCCGCGAGGACGCCTATCTCCTGGTCCAGCGCAACGCGATGAAGGTGTGGCACGAGGGCGGCAGCTTCCTCGACCGCCTGGCGGCGGACCCGGAGGTGGCCAAGGCGATCCCGCGCGAGAGCCTGGCCCACGCCTTCAGCTACGACTTCTACACCAAGCACGTCGACGACATCTTCGCCCGCGTCTTCGCGGAGGCCTGAGCCATGGCCGACCGTTCCATCGCCAGCATCGCGGCGCAGGCGCTGGGCTGGGTCGACCCGGTGACCAGGGCGGTCACCCCGGCGATCCATCCCTCCTCCACCTATATCCGCGACCCGGACAACCAGTACCGGTCCGGCCGGGTCTATGCCCGGGACAACAACCCGAGCTTCGACCAGGCCGAGGCGGTGCTGGCGGCGCTGGAGGGGGCGGCGGGCGCCGCCGTCTTCGCCTCCGGCATGGCGGCGGCGACCGCGGTGTTCCTGGCGCTGGCGCCGGGCGACCACGTGCTGGCGCCGAAGGTGATGTACTGGTCGCTGCGCAACTGGCTGGTGACCGAGGCCACCCGCTGGGGGCTGAGGGTCGAGCTGGTCGACACCCACGACATCGACGCCGTCCGCGCCGCGCTCAGGCCCGGCGAGACGAAGCTGGTGTGGCTGGAGACGCCGGCCAACCCGATGTGGACCGTCACCGACATCGCCGCGGTGGCCGAGGCCGCTCATGCGGCCGGAGCCCGGGTGGCGGTCGATTCCACCGTGGCGACTCCGGTGCTGACCCGGCCGCTGGATCTCGGCGCCGACCTGGTGATGCACTCCGCCACCAAGTACCTGAACGGCCATTCCGACGTCATCGCCGGGGCGCTGGCCACCGCCCGCGACGACGAGACCTGGCAGCGGATCAAGCGCATCCGCGCCCAGAACGGCGCCGTGCTCGGCCCGTTCGAGGCCTGGCTGCTGCTGCGCGGCATGCGCACGCTGGTGCCGCGGGTGCGCCAGGCCTCGGCCACGGCCCTGGCCATCGCCGAGCATTTCCGCGGCCACGACTTGGTCTCGGCCGTGCTCTATCCCGGCCTGGACGACGCCCAGGGCCATGCGGTCGCCGCCCGGCAGATGCAGGGCGGCTTCGGCGGCATGCTGTCTCTGCGGGTCAAGACCGGCGCCCAGGCGGCGGTCGCCACGGCGGCGAAGGTCGAGCTGTGGAAACGCGCCACCTCGCTGGGCGGGGTCGAGAGCCTGATCGAGCACCGCGCCAGCGTCGAAGGCCCGGCCAGCCCGGCGCCGGACGACCTGCTGCGCCTGTCCGCCGGGATCGAGGATCCGGCCGAGCTGATCGCCGACCTGGAGCAGGCGCTGCGGGCCGCCGTCGCCTGACGGCGCCTCACGCCTCCAGCACCCCGTCGACCGCGGCCGCGACCAGCCGGGCATAGGGGCCGCCGCGCGCCAGCAGTTCCTCGTGCCGGCCGGTCTCGACGATGCGGCCGCCCTCCAGCATCAGGATCCGGTCGGCGCTGCGGATGGTCGACAGGCGATGGGCGATGATCAGCGTGGTACGGCCGCGGCGCAGCTCGCGCACCGCCGCCTGCAGCGCCTGCTCGCTCTCGGTGTCCAGGTTCGACACCGCCTCGTCCATCACCAGCACCGGCGCGTTCTGCAGGAAGGCGCGGGCGATGGCGATGCGCTGGCGCTGGCCGCCGGACAGCCGTGCGCCGCGCTCGCCGCAGCGCGTGCCGTAGCCCTGGGGCAGAGCGCGGATGAAGCCGTCGGC
This sequence comes from Inquilinus sp. Marseille-Q2685, assembly GCF_916619195.1. Classification (NCBI taxonomy): domain Bacteria; kingdom Pseudomonadati; phylum Pseudomonadota; class Alphaproteobacteria; order Rhodospirillales; family Rhodospirillaceae; genus Inquilinus; species Inquilinus sp. Marseille-Q2685. The sequence continues at coordinate 217,586 of NZ_CAKAKL010000007.1, read as the reverse complement.
CTGGGCCAGGCGCGCCGTCTCCCGCACCTCCTCCTCCGTCGCCTCCGGCCGGCCGAGGCGGATGTTGTCGGCGACCGGCAGGTCGAACAGATGCACGTCCTGCGGCACGATCGCCACGCGCCGGCGCAGCTCCGACAGCGGCAGGTCGCGCAGGTCGTGGCCGCCCAGGGTGATGCGCCCGGCCGCCGGGTCCCAGAACCGCATCAGCAGGCTGGCGCAGGTGCTCTTGCCGGCGCCGGAACGGCCGACCAGCACCACCGTCTCGCCGGCGGCGAGGATGGCGTCGAAGCCGCGCAGCACCGGCCCGCGCTCCTCGTCGTAACCGAAGGCGACGCCCTCGAACCGCACCTCCGGCGCCAGCGCCTCCTCCGGCCGCGCCCGGCCGCGATCCTCGACCTGCGGCCGCTGGTGCAGGATGGTCAGCACCCGCTGCGTCGCCGCCTGCAGCGCGCCGAGCTGGCGGCCGGTCTCGGTCACCTGGGTGATCGGCGCCAAGGCGGCGCCCGCCAGCACCAGCGCCAGCGGGAACAGCGCCATCGGCAGCGCGCCCCGGGCGACGAGGCTGGCGCCGACGGCCAGCACCGCCAGCACGGCCAGCGCCAGCAGGATGTCGATCGCCGCCGCCTCCAGCCCCGCCCGCGCGCCGTAGCGCAGCTGGTGGCCGTGGAGGTCCGCCGTCCGCCGCATCAGCCGGTCGAGATAGCGCCGGCCATGGCCGAAGATCGCCAGCTCGCGCAGGCCCTGGACGCCCTCCACCACCTCGGCGTTGAGATGGCCGAGCTCTGCCCGCAGCGCCTCGCCCTGCTGCCCGGCGCGGCGCGCCAGCCAGAACGGGATCGATGCCACCAGCGGCAGGAACGGCGCCAGCACCAGCGCCAGCAGCGGATGGATCAGCGCCAGCGCGACCAGCGCCGTCAGCGGCACCAGCGCGGCACCGACATAGTCGCCGAGCAGATGGGCGAAGAAGCTCTCCAGCATCTCGGCGTCGCCGGTCGCGGTGCCGGCCAGGTCGCCGGTGCGGCGGCCCAGGACATAGCCGGGCGCGGCGCGCTCCAGCCCGTCGAACAAGCCGAGCTGCAGCTGCTCGATCAGGGCGAAGGCCAGGTCGTGGCCGAAATACGATTGCCCCCAGCGGGCCAGCGCCGTCACCAGAACTCCGGCGGCGAGGCCCCAGGCCGCCGGTTGCAGCATCGGCCCGGCCGTGCCGGTGATGGCGCCGCCGACCAGCCAGGCACCAATGGCAAGCGTCGCCAGCATGCCCAACTGGGCCAGCGTGCCGCAGAGGGCGGTCAGGGCCAGCCCGGCGGGCCGGCGGGCAGCAACCGGCAGCAGGTCACGCAAACGATAGCGCGGGGCGGTGACTTCGATCGTGGTCATGCGACGGCTCCCTGGGCCTGGGCAAGGCGGGCGTAGCGGCGGCCATCCGCCAGCAGTGCCTCGTGCCGCCCCTCCTCCACCACCCGGCCCTGGTCCAGCACCAGGATGCGGTCGGCCTTGCGGATGGTGGACAGGCGGTGGGCGATGACGAGGGTGGTGCGGTTGCGGAACAGCCGCTCCAGCGCGTCCTGGATCGCCCGCTCGCTGGCGGCGTCGACGCTCGACGTCGCCTCGTCCAGCACCAGGATCGGCGCGTTCTTCAACAGCGCCCGGGCGATGGCGATGCGCTGGCGCTGGCCGCCGGACAGCAGCGCGCTGCGCTCGCCCACCTCGGTGTCGTAGCCCTCGGGCAGCGCCTGGATGAAATCATGGGCGTTGGCGGCGCGGGCGGCCTCCACCAGCTCATCCAGACCGGCCTCCGGCCTGGCGATGCGCAGGTTGTCGGCGACCGTGCCGGGGAACAGATGGGTGTCCTGCGACACCACGGCGATCTTCTCGCGCAGCGCCGCCAGCGGCAGGTCGCGGATGTCGATGCCGCCGACCCGGATGCCGCCGCGGGCCGGGTCGAAGAAGCGCAGCAGCAGCGCGACGACGGTCGACTTGCCGGCGCCGGACGGGCCGACGAGGGCCACCAGCTCACCCTCCTCCACCCGCAGCGAGACTTCGTCCAGCGTCGGCCCCTCCGCCCCGTCATAGGCGAAGCCGACGCGGTCGAAAGCGATGTTGGCGGCCAGCGGCGCCGGGGTCGGCAGGCGCGGCGCGTCGATCACCGCCGGCTGCGCCGCCAGAAGGGCCGCGATCTCCGTGCCCGCGCCGATGCCGGCCCAGGCGGCGTGCAGCGCCTGGTCCATGCGCTCGATCGGCCGGAACGCCTCGCGCGCCAGGAACAGCGCGGTCAGCAGCGCCACCGGCGCCAGCTCCCCCGCGGAGACGCGCCAGGCGCCCCAGGCCAGCACCGCGGCGACGCCGCCGAGCGAGCACAGCGTCGTCACCCCGTCGCGCATCAGCGTGACGCTGAGCTCGCGCATCGACTCCCGGCGCAGCCTGGCGGCGTGCTCCGACAGCTCCTGCCGCCGCCGGCCGACGGCGTTGAACGCCTTCAGCGTCACCAGCCCCTGAATGCTGTCCAGCAGGAAGGCCCCGAACACGGCCATGGCGGCGAAGATGCCGGTCGACCGCGGCATGCGCCAGGCCAGCCACAGCGAGTTGACCAGCGGCGCCTGGATCACGAAGACCGCCAGGATCGCCGCCGAGGTGAGGTCCAGTGCGGCCAGGCAAACCAGCACGGCGAGCGGTCCGAGCACCGCGACGATCACCGAGGGCAGGTAGCGCGCGACATAGGCCTCGACCGCCTCAACCCCGCCGACCAGCGTCGCCTGGATCTTGCCGGTCCGCCGCTCGGTGGCGAAGCCGGGGCCGAGCTCCAGCAGCCGCTCGAACAGGCGGCGGCGCAGCGCCAGCTTGGTCCTCTGCGCGGCACGCTGGGCCGCCAGCTCCGCCAGCCAGACCAGCCCCGCCCGCAGCAGCACGAGGCCGGCCAGAAGGCCGATCCAGGGCAGCACCGGCGCCAGCCCCGCCCCTGCAGCAACCCGCCCGCGACCAGCGCCAGCAGCACGCCTTGGCCGAGATTGGCCGCGGTGACGGCCAGCCCCAGCCCCGCGCCCAGCGCCACCTCGCCCCCGACCGGCCCGGCCAGGGACAGCATCGTCCGGTTGATCATCATGACGGCCACGCTCCGCAACCGATGGAACCGCCTTGCAAGGTCGGTGGACCATTGATGACTGACCGGCGGTCATTGAGTCAATTAAGAAATGCAAATGAGAGTTGATCGCATTCAATGGGATCAAGGAGGCCGCAATTCGAGCCGGATGGAACCGGCACGGCCGTCGACGTTCCGTTTCGTCATCCGGACGGGTTGTTGCGGAGCGCCGGAACAAATCGTCCGCCCGTGTCTTTTGTGGAGACGATGCAGACGGCAGACCGAATGATGAGCGATGGCCGGAGCCTTGCGCAGACCCTGCATTTCTGGCTTCGCATCCAGGGTCAGAACTGGGAGGATGGCTTTCCGCCCAGCCCGGACGAGGCGGCATGGATCTGCCTGGCGCTGGAGGCGGCACGGCACGGCAGTCTGGGACGAACCCAAGAATGCATTCTGCACGCGATCCTGCAGGACCGCGTCCCTCCCCCCGAGGCCGGTGACTACAGTCTCGCCAGTTTCCGGCGCGATCTCTCGGCGTTTCAGACGCGATACCTCGACAGCCGCTAAAATCCCTGGAAAATCCGTAAGATAAATTGTTCTTGGGCACTCGCTTCGGAGTTGCCAAATGTCACGATCCAAGGGATCGTGGACCATTGATTTCCGGGGAGGTCCCACGATGGATCGGCCGACGCGCATCGTTCCACCGATCCGCTTCACCTCGACCGATGGCGAGGTGGCTTCGATCACCGTCGCCGCCACGCTGGTCGAACATCTCGATGCCCTCTACGACATGCTGCTCGACCCGAGACGCCGGGAGGCGCATGTCGCCGGCACACTGCGGACGAAGCATCTCGACACGATCGAACGGCTGCTGTTCCGGGTGACCGAGGAGATGGACCGCGGAGCAGTGCAGCTCAGCGACCCGCTGCGGACGCAGGCGGCGCTGCTGATCGGGCAGTACCGTCCGCTGGCCCCGGCAGTCGCGCCGGTGCGGGCCGACCGCGTCGGGGACCCCGGCCGGCCGGCGCTCTGACCATCCGGGCAAGCCCTAGAAGCGCTCTGCCGTCCCGGCCCAGCCCGCGAAGCTGCGGACCATCATCGGCCCATGCTCGGGATCATCGGCGAGCTCGCCCAGCTCCCACAGGCGATGCACTCCGGTGAGGATGGCGATCCGTCGGTGGTCGAGCGCATGCCCGGTCAGCTGCTCATAGGCCGCCACGACCCGGGCGGTGAGGTCGGGCGAGACGAAGCTCGAGTAGATGAACTCCTGGTGCAGCGGCCCGATGCCGGAATCCGCGAAGTCGTAGATGCCGTTGAGCCGCTGCCGGTCGTGGTCGAACGCCATGTTCCAGCCATGCCCGTCGAAGAAGCCGTAGATCGTCCCGTGCGGATCGGGTGGCAGCCGGCCATAGGCCGCGAGGAGCCGCTGCGCCGTCTGGCGCAGCTCCGGCTTCAGCGCCGGCAGGGCCTTCGCACCGATCTCCTCCGCCGCCCCCCAGGCCTCGGGCTCGGCGCCGGCCGCCGCCATCCTGTCGAGATCCAGCCCGTGCAGCTCGGCGTAGAACCCCGCCAGATCCTCGGCGAGCCGCCGCCGGGCTTCCTCGGGAAGCTCGGCGTAATGCTCCGTCAGCAGATGCTCACCAGGGATCTTGGAGTGCCGGGAGAACAGGGGCGGCCCCTCCTCGAGCACAAGGTCGGGAACCGGCAGCGACACTGCGGGCCGGATCACGGCCAGCAGCGTCGCCTCCTTGCGCAGCCGCCGCGCCGCCGCCTCGTTGCGCGGGAACTTGAAGACCAGCCGGCCGTCGGCCTCGACCGCCGTCGAATCCCAGCTTTCCGCCAGCAGCCGGAAGTCCGACGCGGCAAGGTCCGGAGCGGCGCGAAGGATCGCGGCGCGATACCGATCGATATCCGTCATGAGGCTTTCCCGTGAAGCGCAGGGCCGCCAGTATCATGGAAACGACGATTGCGGGAGGGGTCGATGATCGCGCGTCTCGAGAGGGCGGAGGTCAGGGGTGGAGGCTGACCCAGTAGGTGCCGGTGAAGGGCACCGCCAGGAAGCGGTGGTTGATCTCCGCCAGCGTCCTCGCCGGGTCGAGATCGCCGAACAGCTCCGGGCGGATCCAGCGCGCCATCGCCTCGATGCCGACGATGCTGAGCGGGCCGCCGTTGAAGAAGTTCCACAGCGCATGCACCCGGCCCTGCCGCATCGCCGACAGTCCGGCCAGGCCGGGCTCAGCCGCCACCGTCCGCAGCCGGCCGCGCGCCGTCGCCGCCTCCACGCCGCTGCCGATGCTGATGCTGCCGGGCTGATCGAACTGCGACAGGCCAGTGGCGATGTAGACCTCGGGGTCCGCCGCCAGCACGTATTCCGGGTCCAACTGGCCGCCATTCGGGGTCGGGAACCGCTCGGCGCCGATGTTGCGGCCGCCGAGCAGCGTGATGACCTCGCCCAGGCTGCCGCTGCCGGCCGACCAGCAGCAGGGCCACAGGCCGGGATAGGCGTGCAGCATCACCCGCGGCCCCGGGCCGGCGTCGGCCATGCGGTCGTGGATCCGGCGCAGCCGGTCCTCGCTGAAGGCGATGAAGGCCTCCGCCGCCGCCTCCCGCCCCAGCGCCCGGCCGAGCAGCCGCAAGCTCGGCGCCGTGTGCGTCAGCGGCGATTGGTAGAAGTCGACGAAGATCACCGGGATGCCGGCCTGCTCGAAGGGCTTGGCCACGGCCTCGGGGCTGGTCGCCGCCGCCTGCCAGGCGCTGAAGATCGCGAGATCGGGCGCCACCGCCAGCGCCTTCTCCATCGAGAAGGTCTCGCCGCTGCCGAGCCCGACCACGGGTACTTCCGCCACTGCCGGGAAGCGCGCCTTGAACAGGGCGTAGGTCGCCGGATCCTGCTTCTCCAGGTCGCCGCCCCAGCCGGCCAGCCGCGACACGGGGTCGGGATCGATCAGCGCCAGCGCGATCAGCTGGAAGCCCTCGGCGAGGAGGATGCGCCGCGGCTCGTGCCCGATCGTCACCGTCCGGCCCAGGATGTCGGTGACCGTCCGCGGCCACTCGGCGCGGGCCGGCAGCGCCGCGGCCAGGGCCAGCAGCAGGACCCAGAGCGCCCCGCGCCTCACCAGTTGTAGCCCAGCGTCAGCTTCACCGTGCGACCGTCGCCGTAGTAGCAGGCGGTCGGGCCGTTGCAGCCGGCGACATAGGTGCGGTCGAACAGGTTGGAGGCGTTCAGCGCCACTCGCCAGTTGTCGCGGCCGTAGCTGACCGCCGCATCGAACACGGTGGAGGCCGGCACCTTCAGCGTGTTGGCGGCGTCGGCCCAGCTGGCGCCGACATAACGCACGCCGCCCCCGAGGCCGACACCCTCGAATTGGCCATGCAGGACCTTGTAGTCGAGCCACAGGGAGCCGAGCTCCTGCGGCACGCCGATCGGCACTTTCCCCTTGTTGACGTCGTTGCTCTTGGTGACCTCGAGGTCGTAGCGGGTGTAGGAGGCGATCAGCTCCAGCCCCTCCGCCAGGCTGGCGGTCGCCTCCAGCTCCACACCGCGGGACCGCACCTCGCCGGTCTGCACCTGGTTCAGGATGTTGTCCGGGTCGGTGGTGGTGACGTTCTCGCGCCGCAGGTCGAACACGGCGGCGGTGACGAAGCTGCGCATGCCCTCCGGCTGGTATTTCACCCCGAGCTCGACCTGGTTGCCGCTCTCGGGCTTGAAGGGCTGGCCGTAGACATTCGTGCCCACCACCGGGTTGAAGAAGGTGGCGTAGCTGACATAGGGGGCGAGGCCGAGATCCGACTTGTAGAGCAGCGCGATCCGGCCGGTGAAGGCGCCGTCGTCGGAGCTGGTGCTGGCACCGGTCAGGTGGTTGTCGATGTCGGAGGACACCCAGTCGTAGCGGCCGGTCGCGGTCAGGAACCAGCGGTCGTCCCAGCTGATCTGGTCCTGCACATAGACCCCGATCTGGCTCATCACCTGCCGGTTCAGGATGTAGCGCGACGCCGGGCCGGGCCACTGGCCGTAATGCGGATGGGCGATATCGAGCGGCGCGGCCGGGCCGGACGCCTGGTCGTCGTCGATCTGGTAGCGCTTGTAGTCCAGCCCGAACAGCATGGTGTGCTGAAGCGGCCCGGTGTCGAATTTCGCCTCGGCCTGGTTGTCGACGGTGACGAAGTTGACCTCGGGCCGGGTCCGGTAGTTGAGGCGCGCCAGCTGGGTCTGGGCCGCATCGGCATAGCCGACGCCGAACATGCCGTCGTTGTAGAGGTCGAGATGGGCGAAGCGGAAATTCTGCCGCACAGTCCAGGTGTCGTCGAAGCGATGCTCCAGCTGATAGCCGATCATCGCCTGGTTGCGGACGAACTTGTCGTAGCCCGGCTCGCTGGTGAACAGGTCGCGCGGGATGCGGCCATAGCTGGCCCGCTTCACCGTGCCGACATAGGGCAAAAAGCCCGCGGCCTGGTTCAGGTCGTCATGCTGGTAGCTGGCCAGGATGGTCAGCGTCGTGTCCTCGTTCGGCTTCCAGGTCAGGCTGGGGGCGATGAAGCCGCGGAAATCCTCGGCCTTCTCGGTCTCGGTGCCGCCGGAATGGACCAGCGCGGTCAGGCGGTAGAACCATTCGCCGTCGTCGTCCAGCGGTCCGCCGATGTCGAAGGCGCCATAGGCGCGGCCGTATTCGTTGATGCCGGCCTCGGCCGAGCGCAGCGTCTCCTCCGGCGGCCGCTTGGTCACCAAGTTGACCAGGCCGCCGGGCGAGCCGCCGCCATAGAGGAAGGAGGACGGGCCGCGCAGCATCTCGATCCGCTCGAGCCCGTAGGGCTCGGCGCGCCAGCCGGCCAGCGCGGTCGAGAACAGCGACAGCCCGTCGCGGAACAGGCCGTCCTGATAGGCGGGAAAGCCGCGGATGAAGAACCAGTCGAAGCGGGTGTCGGTGCCGTAGGGCTGGGTGCGGATGCCGGGAGAGTAGCGCAGCGCCTCGTCGACCGTGCGGATCGCCTGGTCCTCCATCTGCGGCCGGCCGACCACCGAGACCGAGGCCGGGGTCTCCAGGAGCGGCGTGTCGGTCTTGCTGCCGGTGGCGCTGCGCTCGGCGACATAGCCGTCGACCGGGCCCCAGGCATTGCCGCCGGCGCCGGTGACGACGATCGGATCGAGCGCCAGCCCGCCCCCGGCCGCGTCGCCGCCCGGCACCCGCTCCAGCGTCACCGTGTCGGCACCGGTGAAGCGCCAGGTCAGGCCGGTGCCGGACAGCAGGCGGCGCAGCGCCTCGTTGCGCGACATCGCGCCGGTGACACCGGGCGAGGTCAGGCCGCGCGCCAGATCCGCCGGATACAGCAGTTGCAGCCCGGCGGCGTCGCCGAACTGCGCCAGGGCGGCGGCCAGCGGCCCGGCCGGGATGTCGAAGCGCGTGGCCGGCGCCGCCTGCGCCACCTCTGTCTCCGCCTGGCCGAAGGCCGCGGCGGGCGCCAGCGCCGTGCACGCCAGCAGCACCGCAGCCAGGCAGGATCGCCTCGGCCGCATGGGGACGGCTGAGGCGATCCTGCGAACTCCACGGTCCCGGGCCGACATCCTGCGCGCCCTGCCCGGCAAGGCCGTCCGATCACTCTGCATCATCATCCCACGCGTCGCGTCCGAGTTAGGAGTGAGACGCAATCGCGTCGCCCCTCGCCGAGATGACGGATCGGCGGCGACGTCCCCTCACCTCGCCCGGCGAAAAAAGTTCAGGCCGGCCGAAGAACCACCAGATAGCGGGTCAGCGACACCACGCGCACCGGCAGGGTGCGGGTGATGGCGTCGAGCGCCGCATCCGGGTCGCTCACGTCGAAGATGCCGCTGACCCGCAGCTCGGCGAGAGCCCCGTCGGTCATCGCGATCGACCCGCTGCGGTAGCGCCCGAGCTCCGCCACCACCTGGCGCAGCGGCCGGTCCTCGAACACCAGCTTGCCGCGCCGCCAGGCCGTCTCGACCTGGCCGTCCGCCTTCCGCACGGCGCCGAGCCCGGCCGGGCCGTAGGATACCTGCTCGCCGGCGGCGACCCGGGCCTCCGCCGTGCCGCCGGCACCGGGCGCGGCGACCGAGACGGCGCTCTCCGTCACCGCCACCGTGACGTCGTCGGCCCAGCGATGGACCACGAACTGGGTGCCGAGGGCGGTGCTGCGCCCCGGCCCGGCGGCGACCCGGAACGGCCGCGCCGCATCCTTCGCCACCGTGAACAGCGCCCGGCCCCGGTCGAGCGAGACTTCGCGCATCGAATCCGAGAAGGCCAGGGACAGGGCCGAGCCGGCATCCAGATCGACCCGTGTCCCGTCCGCCAGCGTCACCGTGCGCAGCTCGCCGGTGCCGGTCCAGATGTCGCTGGTCAGGGCCGGCGGCAGGCCGGTCATGGCGACCACGCCGCCGAGCCCGGCGAAGGCCAGGCCGCCGGCCAGGATCCGGCGGCGGCCGAACAGCGGCGCCCTCACGCGCGGCACGGGACGCGGCCGCGGGTCCGGGATGCGGCCGAGATCCGTCCACAGCCCGGTCAGGGCGTCGATCTCGCGGCCATGCGCCGGATCGGCGGCCAGCCAGGCCTCGAAGTCCGCGCGGTCCGCGGCCGAGGCCTCGCCGGAGTTGATCCGGACGAACCATTGAAGGGCCTGGTCCCGGGCGTCTGGCTGGAGATCCATGGTCATGTCTTCGGTCGTTCGCGGCGGTCCCCGTCAGGAATGACGAATCCGCCAGGCCCTTCCCTCACCTTCCATCAGTCGAGCAGGTCGCGCATGCGGTCGCGGCAATGGGCCAGGGCCTTCATCACATGCTTCTCCACCATGCTCCGCGAGATGCCGAGCCGGGCGGCGATCTCGCCATGGCCCAGCCCGTCGAACTTGTGCAGCAGGAACACCTCCCGGCATTTCGGCGGCAGCTCGGCCACCGCGCGTTCCAGGACCTGCAGCCGCTGACGGTGGTCCAGCACCGACTCCGCCCCCGGCGCATCGGAAGGGCGGTCGTCGCCGAGCTCGGCCGGCAGCAGCGTGCGGGCGCGGGCGGCGTCGCTGCGCAGCCGGTCGCGCGCCAGGTTGTCGGCGATGCGGAACAGATAGGCCTGGGGGTTCTGCAGCTCCGGCACCGTCTCGGCCCGGCGCAGCCGCAGCCAGGTGTCCTGGGCCACGTCCGCCGCCGCGCTGGCGCTGCCCAGCCGACGGGTCAGATGGCGCAGCAGCTCCTGGTAATGGCGCGTCAGCAGCGCCAGCAGCGAGGACCGATCCTGCTCGGCCATTCCGACCCTGATTCCACCTCCGAAACGAGACCGGCGCGACCTTATTTCAAATGCAAATCATTCGCAATTACGGATTGCGCAGTGCGGAGGAAGAATAAGGCCAGGTGACCCTTCTGCCACGGGTGACTCTTTTTCGCGTGCTCGAACGTCCTAATCTCAGCGAACCCGAGCACAGGAGCAGGCCTATGGGCCTCAGGGACAAGACCATCGTGGTGACCGGCGGCAGCCGAGGCCTGGGCCTCGGGCTCGTCGAGGCCTTGGTTGATCAAGGCGCCAAGGTGACCGTCGTGGCACGCGGCCAGGCCGCGCTCGCAGCGGTGGAGCGGCGGCTCGGCGTCGCCGTGATTCCGGCCGACGTCACCGACGAGGGTGCCGCCCGGCGCATCCTCGCCGAAACCCACCCCGAGATCCTGGTGCTGAACGCCGGTGCGAAGCCGCGGATGGGTCGCTTGGACCAGCTGAGCTGGGAGGATTTCACCGCACCCTGGGAGACCGACGTCAAGGCCGGGCTGTATTGGCTGCAGGCGGCGCTCGGCCTACCGCTCAGACCCGGAAGCCGCGTCCTGGTGGTGTCGAGCGGCGCGGCCGTGAGCGGATCACCGATGTCGGGCGGCTACGGCGGCGCCAAGCGCATGCTCTGGTTCATGGCCAGCTACGCCAACCGCGTTTCGGAGCAGCAGGGCCTCGGGATCCGCTTCCAGGCGATCGTGCCGCGGCAGATGGTTGCCGGCACCGGCGTCGGCGACGAGGCTTCCGACGCCTACGCACGCGCCTTGGGCATCGGGATTGAAGAGTACCTGGCGCGGTTCGGCACGCCGATGCCGCCCCGCCAGTTCGGCGACCACGTGGTCGCGGTGCTGGACGATCAACAATACGCCACGGACTTCGCCTTCGGTCTGAAAGGCGATACAGGAATCACCGTTCTCGAGAGGGAGACGGCTTGAGCGAAGGTCAATCCCCGTCACCGACGGCGCGCCAGGCACAGCTCCTGGCGCTGGCCGGCGAGCTGCGGCCGGAACTGCACCGCTACTGCGCGCGCCTGATGGGCTCGGTGATCGACGGCGAGGACGTGGTGCAGGACGCCTTCGCCCGAGCCCTCGTCGCCCTGGATGATTTGCAGGAAGTTCCGCCGCTGCGCGCCTGGCTGTTCCGGATCGCCCACAACCGCGCGCTGGACCTGCTGCGCAGCCGTACGATCCGCGCGGCCGAGCCGATCGAGGCGGCGCATGAGGTCGCCGATCCCGAGAGCCCGGATCCCATGGAGGTGCTGATGCGGCAGGAAGCGGTCGACACTGCGGTGTCGCGGTTCGTGGAGCTTCCGGCCGTGCAACGCAGCGTGGTGATCCTCAAGGACGTGCTCGACCAGTCCCTGGAGGAGATCGCCGTCCTGCTCGACCTCACGGTCAACGCGGTGAAGGCTCATCTCGCCCGCGGGCGAGCCCGGCTCAAGGTCATCAACGCCAGGGCGCCGGCCCAGCCCGCGCCGCGCGTACCGTCACCCGCCGCGGCCCGCTATGTCGCCCTGTTCAACCGGCGCGACTGGGAAGGGCTGCGCGCGATGCTGGCCGACGACGTGCGATTGATCCAGTCGTTGCATCCGCCGCGCGCCGGCGCCGCGGATGTCGGCATGTTCTTCGGCGTCTATGCGCGAAGCGCCCCGGTCCGGCTCGCCCCCGCCTGGCTCGATGGCCGTGAGGTGATCGCGGTCTGGGAGGATGCCCAGGCGGCGAAGCCCAGCTACCTGATGTGGCTGGAATGGACGGATGGGCGGATCAGCTTCATCCGCGACTATCGCTATGTCCGCTACGTCGTCGACGACGCGGAGCTGGTCCTGGCGCCGGACGCCGTGCCTCCGGGCCAGGGGACCGGCCACAGATGAGCTGATCGGCCTATTTCCCCAGGCAGCACTTCTTGTACTTCTTGCCGCTGCCGCAGGGGCACGGGTCGTTGCGGCCGACATCCCGCACCGGATTGACCGCAGGCTCGCCGAACGTGATGGACGGCCATCCACGGGGGACCAGCGGATCGTCCAGATCATCGAGCCCTTCATCCAGATCGTCGAATTCCTCGTCCAGCTCCCCTCTCGCGCGCCGCACCCGGTATTCCTCCGAGAAGCCATACCAGGTCGACAAGGTACCGACCGTATCCATGAACGGCATGAGGCGGCCGGCGACGAAGCCGGCCATCCGATCCGGGTCGTCGAGCGTCCGTCGGAGGTCTTCTCGGAAATCATCGACATCCATAATCGCCACCGGCACCAGGAAGTCGTTGATCAGCCGCTCCGCCGTCGGCGCCAGATCCTCGTAACCCAGGGACGACACTGCGGTCGTCCAGCCCATCCAGACAGCATTGTCGTCCCGCGGCTGCATATGCTCGGCGAGATGGAGCAGATAGGCTTTCATCTCCTCGTCGGAAATCGCGCCCATGCGGCAGTGATAGGCCAGAGCTTCGAATGCGGCCTCGCGTACGAATTCGCCGGCGGCGGGGTCCTCGATCACCACCTTCAGAGGCACGAGATCGCCGTCGAAGGTGCAGATCAGGATCCGGTCGAGAGTCTCGGTGATGGCATCGCCGAGAATCCGGTCCATCGCTTCACGGTCCCGAGCCAGGCGGCAGAGGCCCGGGAAGGCCCGTGTCTCCATCCTCTCGCCGAGAAGATGAATGATGAAGAACAGGGCGCTTTCAATGTCCTCGGAACGGTCATCGCCGTCGGCGTAGCGCTCCACCAGCTCGATGAATCGCGGGCCGGCCTCTTCCCAGTGGCCCAGCGCCCAAGTCATCGCATCGACGGGCAGAACGCCGGCCGGCGCCTCCGCGAGCCCTCGGATCGCCTCGTCCACGGTCATGATGGCCGGTCTTCCGACATCGCCGTCAGCCGCCCCAGGTCCGTTCCAGCACCCCGAACCAGTTCTCGGTGCCGAGCTTGCGCAGCAGGGCGTCGTCATAGCCATGGGCGCGCAGCGCCTCGAACAGGCGCGGCAGGCCGGCCGCGTCCTTGATCGCCGCCGGCACCGTGGCGCCGTCGTAGTCAGAGCCCATGCCGACCCCGTCCTCGCCCAGCCGCTCGATCAGCGCATCGACGTGCCGGACCATGACCTCGAGGTCGGTGTCGGCGTTCATCGACCCGTCCGGCCGCAGGAAGGCGGTGGCGAAGTTGAGGCCGACCATGCCGCCGCTCTCGCGGATCGCGTCGAGCTGCCGGTCGGTCAGGTTGCGCGCATGCGGGCAGACCGAATGGGCGTTGGAATGGGTCGCGACCAGCGGCGCCGTCGACAGCTCCGCCACGTCCCAGAAGCCCTTCTCGTTCAGATGCGACAGGTCGATCAGGATGCGGCGCTCGTTGCACAGCCGCACCAGATCGCGCCCGGCATCGGTCAGGCCCGGCCCGGTGTCGGGCGTGCTCGGGAAGGTGAAGGGCACGCCGTGGCCGAAGGCGTTCGGCCGGCTCCAGACGATGCCGAGCGAGCGCAGCCCGGCAGCGCAGAGCAGGTCGAGCATGCGGAAATCGGTGTCGACCGCCTCGCAGCCTTCGATGTGGAATACCGCGGCCAGCAAGTCCTGCGCGATCGCGGCGCGGATCTCGGCGACGCTGCGGCAGACGCTGAGGCCCCCGGCCCGCTCCAGCCGCAGCAGGATCGACGCCATCGCCGTGGTCGAGGCCTGCGCCTCGGCCAGGCCGAGCTCCGGCGGCAGCGGCACGGCGTAGGCGCCGCCCTGCATCCGGTCGATCGAGCCGGAGGAGTGCGGCGACGGCGGGAAGATCGCGAACATGCCGCCGACGAAGCCGCCCTGGCGCGCCCGCGGCAGGTCGAGATGGCCGGTCGCCGTGCCCTCGATGAAGGCGGTCTCGGCCGAGGCCGCGTGGGACTTCAGGAGACGCAGCAGGACGTCGTTGTGGCCGTCGAAGACGGGAATGGGCTCGGTCATCAGGATCCATCGTCTCGGGGGCGCGGCCGCGGGTCGGCCGGGTTGCCCGAGTTGAGCAGCCCCGGCGCACCCTGGCAAGGCATCGAGTCATGGCCGGCCGAGGCGCCGGGCGGCAACGCGCAGCTCGGCGCCCAGCACGTCCAGGAAGGCGCGGGTCTTGGGCGCCAAGTGACGGGCCGAAGGGAACACGGCCTGGAGCGGGGATGCCGGCGATGCATGGTCGGCCAGCACCCGGACCAGCCGGCCGGCGGCCAGGTCCCCGGCCACGTACCAGATCGACTTGAGCACGATGCCGGCGCCGGCCAGCGCGGCCTCATGCGCCACCTCGCCGTCATTGCTCGTGATCGCGCCGGAGACCGCGACCTCGACCGGCGGCTCGCCCGGCCGCACGAAGCTCCAGGCCGTCATCGGCGGGGCGCCCTAGACGATGCAGGGAGGGCGGGCCAGCTCCGCCGGCGTCTGCGGCCGGCCGTGCCGGGCCAAATAGTCCGGCGCGGCGCAGGCCACCCGCCAGTTCGGCGCCAGCTCCCGCACCATCAGGGCGCTGTCGGGCAGCACGGCCTGGCGGATGGCGAGATCGATGCCGTTCTGCACCAGGTCCAGCACCGCGTCGGTGGTGGTGACCTGCACCCGCACCTCCGGGCAGCCTGCCTGGAAGCGGGCCAGGATCGGGGCGATCCAGCGGCGGGCGAAGGCGGCCGTGGTGGTCACCCGCAGCAGGCCGCGGGGCCGGCCGTCGCCGCCCACCGCCTCCTGCGCCGCCTCCAGCTCCGCCAGGATGCGCAGCGCCCGCTCGTGGAAGGCCGCGCCCTCCTCGGTCAGGCTCAGCCGCCGGGTGGTGCGCTGCACCAGCCGGGCGCCGAGCGCCGCCTCCAGCCGCGCCAGCCGCTTCGACACCACCGCCAGCGACAGGCCGAGATCCCGCGCGGCCGCCGACAGGCTGCCCGCGGCGGCGATGCGGGCGAAGACGGCGATATCGGCCAGGTTCTCGATCGGTCCCATTCTCAACGATCCGGAAAGAGTGGTTTTCCCGAGCCGAGTATTATTTCCGGAACATGGAAGATCCAGATCTTCGCGGCGGCCGGCCGGAAGGGCCGGCGGAGATGGAAGGAGCGAGACGATGGGCGATCTTTCGGGCCAGCGGGTGCTGGTGGTGGGCGGCAGCTCGGGGCTCGGCCTCGCGACGGCGCAGGCGGCCGCCGGCCTGGGCGCGGCGGTGACGGTGGCCTCGCGGTCGCAGGAGAAGATCGACGCGGCGGTGGCGACGATCGGCACCGACGCCGAAGGCCGGGTGCTCGACACCACGTCGGATGCCGCGGTCGAGGCCTTCTTCGCCGACGGCACCGTCTACGACCATGTCGTGGTCACGGCGGCCCAGACCAAGGTGGCGGCGGTGCGCGAGCTGCCGCTGGCCGACGCCTTCGCCTCGATGAACTCGAAATTCTGGGGCGCCTACCGCGTCGCCCGCGCCGCGCCGATCCGCGACGGCGGGTCGCTGACCTTCGTCACCGGCGTGCTGGCGATCCGGCCGCGCAAGGGCGCCGCGGTCCAGGGCGCGATCAATGCCGGGCTGGAGGCGCTGGCCCAGGGCCTGGCGCTGGAGCTGGCGCCGGTGCGGGTCAATACCGTCTCGCCCGGCCTGGTGGCGACGCCGCTCTACGACCGCATGGCCGCCGATGCCCGCCAGGCGATGTATGACCGCGCGGCGGCCACCCTGCCCGTCGGACTGGTCGGCCAGCCGGAGCACATCGCCACCCAGATCCTGGCCTTCATCACCAACCCTTACGCCACCGGCAGCACGGCCTATATTCATGGCGGCAGCGCCCTGGTCTGACGACCCCGGCGGCCTTTCCCGCAGCACGGAGCCTACCCATGAAGATCGACCTGTCGGGCAAGACCGCCCTCGTCACCGGCTCGACCACCGGCATCGGCTTCGCCATCGCCCAGGGCCTGGCCGGGACCGGCGCCGAGGTGATCGTGAACGGCCGCAAGCCCGCCGCGGTGGATGAGGCGATCGAGCGGATCGGGCAGGCCGTGCCCGGCGCCGCACTGCGCGCCGCCGTGGCCGACGTCTCGACCGCCGCGGGCTGCGCCGAGCTGCTGGCGGCGGTGCCGGAGGCCGACATCCTGGTCAACAATGTCGGCATCTTCGAGATGAAGGACTTCTTCGACATCCCGGACGAGGACTGGGCCCGGTTCTTCGAGGTCAACGTCATGTCCGGCGTGCGGCTTTCGCGCGCCTATCTGAAGGGCATGCTGGCGCGCAACTGGGGCCGGGTCGTGTTCATTTCCTCCGAATCCGGCCTGAACATTCCGGTGGAGATGGTGCATTACGGCTTCACCAAGACGGCCCAGATCTCGATCGCCCGCGGCCTGGCCAAGCTGACTCGCGGCACCGGCGTCACCGTCAACTCGGTGCTGCCCGGCCCGACCATGACCGAGGGGGTCAAGGAGTTCCTGCGCGAGATGGCCGACGAGTCGGGCAAGTCGATCGACGAGACCGCGACCGAGTTCGTTCGCACCCACCGCCCGACCTCGATCATCGGCCGCATGGCGACGCCCGAGGAAGTCGCCAACATAGTGGTCTATGCCGTCTCGCCCCAGGCGGCGGCCACCAACGGCGCCGCCTTGCGGGTGGATGGCGGCGTGGTCGACGCCCTGACCTGAGAGCCCGTCCGATATCGCTACTGGCGCGGCCGCCTGACGGCGGTCTCTCCGCTTCCGGTGCTCACGCACCAATGTGCGCTGCGCTCCGGTTCTCGAAACCACCGCCAGCCGACTCACGCCAGCGCGATCTCGGACGGGCTCTGACTTGAGGCATCAGTCCGAACTTGGTCATCGCCGCCGCGGCGGAAGGCGCGCGGCGACCGGCCAGTCTCCCTGGCGAACAGCCGCGAGAAATAGGCCGGATCGTTGAAGCCGAGGGCGTAGGCCGCCTCGGCCACCGGGACATTGGTGTAGAGCAGCAGGCGCTTGGCCTCGAGCAGCAGCCGGTCCTGGATCAGCCGGGCCGGCGGCGCGCCGGCCACCCGGCGGCAGGCGGCCCAGAGCCGCTTCGGGCTGACCGCCAGCGCCCGGGCATAGTCCTCGACCTCGTCATGGGCGCGGTAGCGCTCCTCGATCCGCTCGCGGAACCGGGCCACCAGCAGCGCCTGCGGGCCCGGCGCCGCGGCCTCTCCTCCTCCCGCCTGCGCCAGGCGCAGCACCTCGACCAGGATCCCGACCAGGAGCGCCTCCACCGCCGCGGCGCGGCCGGGCGCCAGCCAGGCCAGCTCGCGCGACAGCCGGCCGAGGCTGGCGCGCAGGAAACCCTGGTCGGCGACCGGGATCACGGCCGGCGCCGCGAAGAGCGGCCGGAACTCCGGCTCGCGCCGCACCAGCTCGCGCAGATACGTGTCCGACACGGTCAGCACCGAGCCGACCGTCTCCGGCTCGAAGTCGAAGCCGTGCACCACCCCCGCCGGCACCAATAGCAGGCAGGGCGCCCGCAACCGGATCGACTGCCCCTCGGCCCGGGCGACGCCGCCGCCGCGGGTGAAGTGGAAGACGTGGTTCAGGTTGGCATGGGCATGGGGCCGGATGGTCCAGCCGCTCGGCCGGCTGCGATCCTCCAATGCCTCCAAATGGAGGAACCGGTCGTCGACAGTCCGCGGCGGCTCGCCATAGAGGAAGAAGTTCGGGATCGCGGGCGTCTGCATGGGCTTCTGCCCCCTTCCTGCCCAGGGCTCACGGGAAAAACAGTCCAAGTTTTCCGACGCCGCGTCCATGGCTTTCCGCGTCGCCGCGCCTAGCCTCTCCGGGAAGGGAGGAGCCATGCGCACACAGATCGCGATCATCGGCGCCGGGCCGGCCGGGATGGTGCTGGCCCATCTGCTGCACCACGCCGGCATCGAGGCCGTGGTGGTCGAGCGCCGCAGCCGGGAGCATGTCGAGGGTCGGGTCCGCGCCGGGGTGCTGGAGCAAGGCACGGTCGACCTGCTGGACCGGCTCGGCCTCGCCGACCGCCTGCACCGCGAGGGCCTGCCCCATGCCGGCACCAACCTGGCGGTCGATGGCGAGGTCTTCCGGATCGACATGCAGGCCCTGACCGGATCCTGCATCACCGTGTACGGCCAGCAGGAGGTGATGCGCGACCTGTTCGACGGCGCCCTGGCGCGCGGCCTGCCGGTGGTGTTCGAGGCCGGGGACGTGGCGCTGCACGGCATCGACACCGACCGGCCGTCCGTCACCTGGCGGCAGGACGGTGCCGAGCGGCGCCTGGACTGCGACTTCATCGCCGGCTGCGACGGCTTCCACGGCGTCACCCGCGGCTGCATCCCGGACGGCGTGCGGCGGGAGTTCGAGCGGATCTACCCCTTCGGCTGGCTGGGCGTTCTGGCCGAGGTGCCGCCGGCCCATCACGAGTTGATCTACGCCAATCACGAGCGCGGCTTCGCGCTGGCCAGCATGCGGTCGGCCCATCGCAGCCGCTACTATGTGCAGTGCCCGCTGGACGACCGGGTCGAGGACTGGCCGGACGAGCGCTTCTGGGACGAGGTCTGCCTGCGCCTGGGCCCGCAGGCGGCGGTGGTGCGCGGCCCGTCCTGCGAGAAGAGCATCGCGCCGCTGCGCAGCTTCGTGTCCGAGCCGATGCGCCACGGCCGGCTGTTCCTGGCCGGCGACGCCGCGCATATCGTGCCGCCGACCGGGGCCAAGGGGCTGAACCTGGCGGTGTCGGACGTGGCCATGCTGGCCGAGGCGTTCGGGGAGTTCTATGCCGAGCGTTCTTCGGCCGGCATCGACAGCTATTCGGCCCGCGCCCTGGCCCGGGTGTGGAAGGCGGAGCGCTTCTCCTGGTGGTTCACCGGCCTGACCCACCGCTTCCCCGACACCGGCCCGCTGGAACGTCGGCTGCAGCGGGCCGAGCTGGACTACATCCGCGGCTCCCGCGCCGCCCAGACCGTGCTGGCCGAGAACTATGTCGGGCTGCCGCTGGTCTAGGGTTGCGTGGAATGACGCCATTTCCATAACTGTCATGCCCGGGCTCGACCCGGACATCCAGAGAGCGTCGACATCTTCTGGATTGCCGGGTCAAGCCCGGCAATGACAACTTTGGATCAGGTGCGGTTCGAGGCGTTCCCTACCCCGCCTCTTCCAGGATCATCCCGGCCCCCTTCTCCGCCACCATCATGGTCGGGGCGTTGATGTTGCCGGCGGTGATGTTGGGGAAGATCGAGGCGTCGACCACGCGGAGGCCCGGAACGCCATGCACCCGCAGCCGGGCGTCGACCACCGCGGTCGCCGGGTCCGGCCCCATCGCGCAGCTGCCGCACAGGTGGTAGATCGAGCCGCTGTTGGCCCGAAACCAGTCGAGCAGCGCATCGTCGCTCTCGACCCCGGCGGAGGGTGGCATCTCCTCCGCCGTGATCGCGGCCAGGGCCGGCGCCGCCATGATCCGCCGCGCCAGCCGGCTGCCCTGCAGCACCTCCTCGATGTCGCGGTCGGTCGACAGGTAGTTCGGCCGGATCTTCGCCGGCGCCGCCGGGTCGGGCGAGGCGATGGCGATCTCGCCGCGGCTGGTCGGCCGGCACGAGTTGAAGGCCAGTAGGAAGCCGGGATAGGGCTCCGGTTTCAGCCCGGCCTTCGGGCTGTCGGGGATGCGGTAGGACAGCGGGTTGAAATACATCTGGATGTTCGGCCGCGCCTCGCCCGGCGCGCCGCGGAAGAAGCCGCCGGCCTGGTTGACGCTCATGGCGAAGGGGCCCTTGCGGGTCAGCAGGTATTGCAGCCCCAGCCGGGCCTGGCCCCATGGGCTGCCGAAGGGGCCGTTCAGAGTCGGCACGCGGGAGCGGTAGTAGAAGCTGGCGCAGAGATGGTCCTGCAGGTTGCGTCCGACCGCCGGCAGGTGATGCGCCACCGCGACGCCCGCCTGCTTCAGGCGATCCCCGTCGCCGATGCCGGAGAGCTGCAGCAGCTTCGGCGTGTCGACGGCGCCGGCGGCCAGGATCACCTCGCGCCGGGCGATGACGGTCCGGACCTCCGATCCCTGCCGGACCTCGACGCCGGCGGCGCGGCCGGTGTCGTCCAGCACCACACGCAACGCCTGGGCCTCGCGCTCGACCGCCAGGTTGCGGCGGCCCAGCGCCGGGCGCAGGTATTCGACGCTCGACGACGACCGCCGCCCGTCGCGGGTGTTGATGTCGTAGACGCCGGCGCCCTCGATCGACGCGCCGTTGAAGTCCGGGTTCAGCGGCAGCTGCAGCTCGCCGCAGGCCCGCAGGAAAGCGTCGCTGACCGGATGGATCATGCCGCGCATCGGCGTGACATGGATCGGCCCGTCGCCGCCATGCCACTGGGAAACACCGCCGGCATGCGTCTCCAGCCGGCGGAACTGAGGCAGCACGTCGTCATAGGCCCAGCCGGGGTTGCCGGCCGCCGCCCAGTCGTCGAAATCCGCCGCGGCGCCGCGGACGAACACCATGGCGTTGATCGAGCCGGAGCCGCCCTGCACCTTGCCGCGCGGGCAGTAGATGCGGCGGCCGCCCAGCGCCGGTTCGGGCTCCGACCAGTACATCCAGTTGACCCGCGGGTTGTAGTAGCTGCGGGCGTAGCCGACCGGGATGCGGAACCAGAAGGAATCGTCGCGGCCGCCGGCCTCCAGCAGCAGCACCGAATGCCGTCCGCTCTCGCTCAGCCGCGCCGCCAGGATGCAGCCGGCCGAGCCGGCGCCCACGATGACGTAGTCGTGGGTCATGAGGAGGTCTCGGAGAACTGACCTCGCCCTTTACTGTCATTGCCGGGCTTGACCCGGCAATCCAGAGGGCGTCGACAGTCTCTGGATGCCCGGGTCAAGCCCGGGCATGACAATTTGGAGGGGATCAATTCGGGGTCCTTGAGTGGGTCGTCTTATCCCCGCGCTGGGGCGAACTGCTTCACGTCTGCGGGCTCGGGCGCCATCTGCAGGTGCAGCCGGTCGCCGGTGTAGGGCGAGTGCTTCGCCACCACCTCGAGGTCCAGCTCCACCCCCAGCCCCGGCTCGCGCGACGGGATCAGGTAGCCGTCGTCGAAGGCCAGAGGCTTCTTCAGGATCTCGGCGTGGAAGCCGCCGAAATCGAGGATCGATTCCTGGATCAGGAAGTTCGGCGAGGCCGCGCCGAGCTGGATGCTGGCGGCGGCGACGACCGGGCCGCAATAGACGTGCGGCGCGATCTGGGCGTAATACGCCTCGGCCATGCTGGCGATCTTCTTGGCCTCCAGGATGCCGCCGACCCGCCCGATATCCGGCTGCAGGATCGAGGCGGCGCCCAGCTCCAGCACCCGCTGGAACTCGTATTTCGTGCACAGCCGCTCGCCGGTCGAGATCGGGATCGAGGTCGCCCGCGCCACCTCGGCCATCGCCGCCTCCTGCCCCGGCGGCACCGGCTCCTCGAACCACAGCGGGTCGTATGTCTCCAGCCGCTTGGCCAGGCGGATGGCCGAGGACGGCACCATCTGGCCATGCGTGCCGAACAGCAGGTCGGCGCCGCTGCCCACCGCCTCGCGCACCTTGCGGCAGAAGGTCTCGCAGCGGTCCATGACGCCGAGGGAGATCTGGTGCCCGGAATAGGCGGTGTAGGGGCCGGCCGGGTCGAACTTCACCCCGGTGAAGCCCATCCTGACCATCTCGGCGGCGCATTCCGCGGCCAGGTCGGGGTCGTTGAAGTCGAACTCCCCGGCCGCATTCTTCGGGTAGAGATAGGTGTAGGCGCGCAGCCTCTCGTGCACCAGCCCGCCCAGCAGGTCGTAGACCGGCCGGCCCGCCGCCTTGCCGATGATGTCCCAGCAGGCCATCTCCAGCCCCGAGACGATGCCCATCATCGTCGGGTCCGGGCGCTGGGTGAAGCCGCTGGAATAGGCCGACCGCCAGAACCGCTCGACCCGGTGCGGGTCGTGGCCTTCCAGGTGGCGCTGGAACACGTCCTCGATCAGCGGCACCATCGCCTGGGGGTGGAAGGCGGTCGAGTAGATCTCGCCGACACCCTCGATGCCGTCATCGGTCTTCAGCTGCACGAAGATCCAGTACATGCCCCCGACATGCGGCGGCGGGACGGCGACGACATGGGTCTGAAGCGATGCGATCTTCATGCGGCGGCCTTTCGCTATGGGCCGGCGCAACGGCGCGCCGCGGCCCGGCGCATCATGGATCGCCCGATCCCGCCCCTCCAGGCCGGCGGCGACGGAAAATCCCGCGCAAACGACGCCGCCCGGCCGGCAAGTCACGAAGCTGTGGCCCGGCCGTCATCGCCCTGTCATGCTTCGCCCCTAAAGGCAGCACCCGCAAACCACATGCCGACTGTCTTCGGGGGGCAGGATGCTCAATCGCCGTCAGGTTCTTTCCGCCGGCGTCGCCGCCGGCACCGTTGCCCTGGTGCCGCAGCGCCGCGCCAGCGCCGCCGCGACCCGGATCGACGTCTACACCAACAGCGACGCCAATGTGTCGGACTGGTGGACCAATGTCGTGAAGCCGGCCTTCGAGGCGGCGCATCCGGAGCTCGAGATCAACATCGTGATCTCGCGCGGGGCCGGCAGCGGCGGCATCGTGGCGATCGCCGACCGGGCCTTCGCGGCGCTGAAGGCGGGGGCCGACCCGCAGGTCGACTTCTTCGAGCAGCACGACCCGCGGCTGCCCAAGGAGGGGATCGAGGCCGGGCTGTGGGTCCGGCTCGACGCCGGCACCGTGCCCGGCTACGGCCGCGTCAACCCGCTGGCGATCGAGACGCCTTACGGCCTGCCCTATCGCGGCTCCCAGGTCGTGCTGGCCTATGATTCGGAGAAGGTGGCCGAGGCCGAGGTGCCGAAGGACTGGGCGGGCCTGGTCGCCTGGATCAAGGCCCATCCCGGCCAGTTCATCTACGGCCGGCCGGACAAGGGCGGGTCGGGCCGCAACTTCGTGGTCCGCGCCATCCACGAGGCCAATGGCCGCGACCCGGCGCTGTTCACCGTCGCCAACCACTCGAAGCAGGCGGCGGAGGAGCGGCTGCCCAAGGCCTGGGCCATCCTGAACGACCTGGCGCCGTCGCTGTACGAGAAGGGCGCCTACGCCGCCGGCAACACGCCGACGCTGCAGCTGCTCGCCAGCGGCGCCGTGTCGATGATCCCGGCATGGTCGGACCAGGCGCTGCAGGGCATCGCGCAGGGCGTGCTGCCGCCTTCGGTCAAGCTGTTCCAGCTGCAGGACCTGGCCCTGTGCGGCAGCTTCGCCGATGCGACCGTGCCCAGCAACGCGGCGCACAAGGACGCCGCCCTGGCCCTGGCCGACTTCCTGCTGACCGACGAGATCCAGGTCTCGGTCGTCAAGGACCTCGGCGGCTTCCCGGGCGTCGACTGGGGCAAGCTGCCGCCGGAGCTGAAGGACCAGTTCGCCGCGGTGATCCCGACCTCGATCCCCACATATCCGGGCGGCGACTGGGAGGCGGCGATGAATGACGGCTGGTACCGCAACGTCGCCCCCAACATCGACCGGTCGAAGTGACCGAAAGGTCCCCGCGCGCGATCGGCTTCCGGCGGCAGGCGCTCGGCCTGCTGATGGTGGCGGCACCGGTGCTGCTGGTGGTGGCGCTGGTGCTGGTGCCGGCGGTGTCGGCGATCCTGACCACGCTGCGGGTCGAAGTCGACGGCCGCAGCGTCTTCTCGCTGGCGAACTACGCCGAGTTCTTCGCCGACCCGCAGAGCCGCCGCAACCTCGGCTTCACTCTCTGGACCACGGCGGTGGCGACGGCGCTGCTGCTGGCCCTGTGCCTGCCGCTGGCGCTGTACCTCCGCTTCGCCGCCGGGCGGCTGCCGGCGGTGGTGCAAGGCATCGCCGTGTTCCCGCTGTTCGTGCCCGGCATCATCGTCGCCTACGCCCTGATCCGGTCGATCGGGCCGAACGGACTGCTGGCCACGATCCTCGCCGCCTTCGGCATCGGCGGCTATGTCTCGCCCTATCTCGGCCCCTGGGGGCCGGTGATCGGGCTGGTGTGGGAGGGCGTTCCCCTCACGCTCCTGGTGCTGCTGTCCGGCCTGGCCCAGGTGCCGCTGCCGGCGATCGAGGCCGCGCGCGACGTCGGCGCCGGCCCCGTCCGCATCCTGGTCAGCATCGTCCTGCCGCTGATCCGCAACTCGCTGCTGATCGCCTTCGCCCTCGAATTCCTCAACATCTTCGGCAGCTTCACCCTGCCCTATCTGCTCGGCCCCGCCTCGCCGGAGATGATGGGCGTCTACATGCAGCGCACCTTCGGCGACGTGCGCGACCCGGTGGCGGCCCAGACCCAGGCCGTCGTCACCTTCCTGATCTGCGCCGCGGTCGGCGTGCTCTATGTCCGCGCGATCTCGAAGTCGCGCGCCCGGGGGGCTCCGTGACCGCGGCCCGACGCCTGCTGCGCCGCCTGCCGGGACCGCTGCTGGCGGCGGTGCTGGCGGTGGCGATCATCGTGCCGATCGCCACCGTGTTCCTGTGGGCCTTCGCCGAGGCCTGGCGCTACCCGGCCCTGCTGCCGACGCAATGGGGCTTCCGCTTCTGGGGCATGACCCTGGCCCGGGCCGACGTCTGGTCGGCCCTGCGCACCTCGCTGGCGCTGTCGGTGGTGGTCACCGCGGTCTCGGCCGCGATCTGCCTGCCCGCCGCCTATGCCTTCGCCCGGCTCGACTTCCCGGGCAAGCAGCTGCTCCTCCTGTCCTTCCTGGCGACCCAAGCCTTCCCGAAATTCGGCCTCTATGTCGCCATCGCCGCGATCTTCCTGCAGCTCGGCCTGGTCGGCACCTTCGCCGGCGTCGCCATCATCCAGGTGCTGAACACGCTGCTGTTCATGATCTGGATCCCGGTGGCCGCCTTCCAGACCGTGGATCGAAGGCTGGAGGAGGCGGCGCGGGACGTGGGGGCAGGCCCGTTCCGCACCTTCTGGCACGTCACCCTGCCCCAGGCCGGCCCGGCCATCGCCGCCGCCCTGCTGCTCAGCTTCGTCGGCACCTTCTACGAGACCGAGGGCGCCTGGCTGATCGGCGCGCCGACGGTCCGGACCATGCCGATCCTGATGATCTCCCTGATCAACAACCAGCTGGTGATCCAGTACGGCGCGGTGCTGTCCGTGCTGCTCTGGGTCCCGTCCTTCGTGGCGCTGCTGTTCGCGCGCAACATCCTCAGCGCCCGCACCATCGCGCGCGGGCTGGGAGCCTAGGGACCACATGGCCACGCTCGAGCTCGACCGCCTGACCAAGCGCTTCGGCGAGACCGCCGCGGTCGACCGGGTGTCGCTGGCGATCGGCGACGGCGAGCTGGTCTGCCTGCTCGGCCCCTCCGGCTGCGGCAAGTCGACCGTGCTGCGCATGATCGGCGGCTTCGAGACGCCGAGCGGCGGCCGGGTCGCGATCGACGGCGCCGATATCGGCGCGCTGCCGCCGAACCGCCGCCCGACCGGCATGGTGTTCCAGAGCCACGCGCTGTGGCCGCACATGACCGTGGCCCGCAACATCGCCTTCGGCCTGCGGCTCAGGCCTCTGTCGCGCGGCGAGGTCGACCGCCGGGTCGACGGCGTGCTGGACCTCGTCGGCCTGTCCGGCTACGGCGGCCGCTATCCCGGCCAGCTGTCGGGCGGCCAGCAGCAGCGCGTCGCCATCGCCCGCTGCGTCGTGCTGGAGCCGAAGATCCTGCTGATGGACGAGCCCTTCTCCGCCCTCGACGCCCACCTCCGGGTGCGGCTGCGCGAGGAGGTGCGGGCGATCCAGCGCCGCCTGGGCCTGACCACCGTCTTCGTCACCCACGACCAGGAGGAGGCGATGACCCTGGCCGACCGCATCGTGGTGATGAAGGACGGGCGGATCGAGCAGGTCGGCCGGCCCGGCGAGATCTATGCCCGGCCGGAGACCGAGTTCGTCGCCGGCTTCATCGGCACCATGACCCTGGCCGAGGCGCGGGTCGAGGCCGGGCGTCTGCGCTGGCACGGCTTGGCGGCGTCCTGCGACCTGCCGGACGGCCCCGCCACCCTGGCGCTGCGGCCGGAGGACCTGGTCCCGGTCCCCGCCGGCACGCCGGGCACCGTCTTCGGCCGGGTCGCCCGGCTGGTCGATCTCGGCGCCGTCCGGATGGGCGATGTGGACATCGGGAACGGCACCGTGCTCAAGCTGCAGCTCGGCCGGGCCGACGGCCTCGCCGAAGGCGCCGCGGTGACGCTGCGCCCCACCCGCTGCGCGCTGTTTCGCCCGGGCGAGCCGGCACGTCACCTGACCCTGGCCGAACCCGCCCGGCAACCGGAGCAGACCCATGCCTGACGGCATCGAGATCCTTTCCGACGGCCACCGCATCCGGCTGAAATGGCACCGGCTGCAGCGCCGGCCCGAGGACATCCCCTTCACCCCCGCCCGGCTGCGCGAGGGCATGGCGCTGGGCGCCTCGATGGAGGTGGATCTGCGCCGCCGCGCCGATGGCGGCTTCGCCTGCCTGCACGACGAGACGCTGGACCGCGAGACCACGGGACACGGCCCGGTCGCGGCCGCCACCTTCGCCGACCTGCGCGGCCTGCGAATGCGCGGCAAGGACGGTACGCCGACCGGGGACCGGCTGCTGCAGCTCGAGGACCTGACCGAGCTGGCCGCGGCCGGGGCCGATCCGGCGGCCCTGGTCCAGCTCGACCTCAAGGAGGCGGACGGCGCCCTGGACGGCCGGAGCGTCGATGCCTTCCGGAACGCCCTGGCGCCGGTGGCCGGCCGCTTCATCCTGAGCGGCGGCGACTGGACGGCGGTGCGCCGCCTCGGCGCGACCTTGCCGGGGCTGCGCCTGGGCTTCGATCCCTGCGACGACGACACGCTCGGCACGCTGCGGACGGCCGCGGATGCCGAGCGTTTCATCGCCGCGGCGCTGGACCGTGCCCCCGAGGCGGCGATGATCTATCTCTCCTACCCGATCGTGCTGCGCGCCGATGCGCTGGGGGTGGACCTGATCGCCGCCTGCCATGCCGCCGGCCGGACGGTCGACGCCTGGACCTTGAACCCCGACCATCCGGGCGCGGCGGCCGCGCTGGCCCGGCTGGTGGCGCTGCGCGCCGACCAGATCACCACCGACGCGCCGGGCGCGCTGGAGGCGATGTTCGGCGCGACACCACGCCCCTAGGGCGGAACCCATCGCGTCCCTCCGCATTGCCAAGCAGAGGGACACCCGCGGGAACCACCGAATGATCGACACCATCGACCGCTGGCTGGACTGGTTCCAGGCCCAGCTGCCCTGGATGCCGCCCTGGGCGATCAGCGCCGGCCTGCTGGCCCTGGCCGTGGTGGTCGCCAGGGCCGTCCACAAGATCCTGTTCCGGACCGCGACCCGCATCGTGGCCGGCAAGGACCTGTTCTGGCGCTCGCTGGTGTCGCGCACCCACGGGCCGACCCGGCTGGCCGCGATGATCGTCGCGATCTCCGCCGCCGGCACCGTCGCGCCGTTGTCCGACGCCCAGATCGGCATCGTGCGCCACCTCCTGCTGCTGGCCTTCATCGCCCTGCTTGGCTGGGTGGCGCTGACCGCGCTGCACATCTGGATGACGGTCTATCTGCGCCGCTTCACGCTGGACGCCGAGGACAACCTGCTGGCGCGCAAGCATGTCACCCAGACCCGGATCCTGCGCCGGGTGGTGGCGGCGTTGATCGTGACGGTCACCCTCTCCGCCGCGCTGATGACCTTCGAGGAGGTGCGGCAATACGGCATCAGCCTGCTGGCCTCGGCCGGCGCCGCCGGCCTGGTCATCGGCCTGGCGCTGCAGCCGATGCTGAAGAACATGATCGCCGGCATCCAGCTGGCGGTGACCCAGCCGATCCGGATCGACGACGCCGTCCTGGTCGAGAACGAGTGGGGCAACATCGAGGAGATCACCTCGACCTATGTCGTGGTCCGGCTGTGGGACTGGCGCCGGCTGGTGCTGCCGCTCAGCTATTTCATCGAGCAGCCGTTCCAGAACTGGACGCGCGAGGGCTCGGCCCTGATCGGCAGCGTCTTCCTCTATCTCGACCACACCGCGCCGGTGGAGGAGATGCGGCGCAGGCTGGACGATATCGCCAAGGCCTCGCCGCTGTGGGACGGCCAGGTCGCGGTGCTGCAGGTCACCGATTTCCGCGAGCAGGTGATGGAGATCCGCATGCTGGTCAGCGCCCGCAACTCCGGCCGCGCCTTCGACCTGCGCTGCGAGGTGCGCGAGAAGATGATCGCCTGGCTGCAGGCGGCGCATCCGCACGCCCTGCCCCGCTGGCGCGGTGAGCTGCAGCCACCAGATGTCGAGGCCGAGGAGATCGTCCGCCGCCGGGCCGCCGGCCGCGGCTAGCTGCCGCTCAGCAGCCCGACCAGCCAGGGGTGCAGGCCGGGATTGGCCCCGAGCACCGCGCCGGTCGCCGGGATCGGGCCGCCGTCGAAGCCGGTGGCGATGCCGCCCGCCTCGCGCAGCACCAGCACCGCGGCGGCGTGGTCGAGCGGCGACAGGCCGTCCTCGAAGAAGGCGTCGTGCCGGCCGGCCGCGACATAGCACAGGCTGAGCGCGGCGGAGCCGAGCCGACGCACCCCGGCGGCGCGGTCGATCACCCCGCGCAGCGCCCGGTGATAGGTCTCGACCCCGATGCTGCGGAGCTGGCCGGGGATCGGCAGGCTGGCGCCGACCAGAGCCTCCTCCGGCACGACCGCGCGGTCGATCCGCAGCCGTCGGCCGTTCAGGAAGGCGCCGAGGCCGCGCTCGGCGACGAAGGCCTCGCCCAGGCTGGGGTCCAGCACCACGCCCGCCACCGTCTCGCCGCCTTCGACCAGGGCGATGGCGATGCCGAAGAACGGCATGCCCCAGGCGAAGTTGGTGGTGCCGTCGATCGGGTCGACCAGGAAGGTGCCCGCACCGTCTCCGCGGATCGCCGTGCCCTCCTCGCCGGTGATGGCGTGGTCGGGAAAGGCGGCGGACAGCACCGCGGCCACCGCCGCCTCGGACTGCCGGTCGGCGGCGGTGACGAAGTCCCGCGCGCCCTTGCGCTCCAGCGCCGTCCCCTCCCAGCGCCCGGCATGGGCGCTGAGGGCCCGGATCGCCTCCGCCCCGGCCAGCGCCGCCTCCAGCATGCGCCGGCTGCGGTCGGTCGGCGCCAGGGCGGCGATGTCGGCGGGCGGCGCGAACGGTCGAAGCATGGTCGGTCTCGGTGCGGAGCGGGACCTCCTTATCCCATGCGCCCCGAAGGTGGCCAAGGCACCGCTTCCCGCTTGCCGTGTTCCATATTCGTTCCTATCATGACTCATCGCCTTTCCTCGAGGATCGAGCATGGCGGCTCGCGACAGCTTCATCGACTTCCTGCGCGACCAGCTCGCGCCGCTCGGCCCGATCGCGCCCCGGCGCATGTTCGGCGCGACCGGCCTGTTCTGCGAGGGCGTGATGTTCGGCGTGATCGCGGAGGATGCTCTCTACCTCCGAGTCGACGACCTCAACCGCGCGGCCTTCAAGGAAGCGGAGGCTTTCCCGCCGCTCAGCTACGAGAAGCAGGGCCGCACCATCGACCTCTCCTTCTGGCGCGTGCCGGACCGCCTCTTCAACGAACCCGACGAGCTGATCGACTGGGCGCGGGCCGGACTGGCGGCCGCGCATCGGGTCGCAGCCGCGGGATCGCGCGCCCGGTGACCCGCGATGCAGCTCTCCCTCGCCCTCGAAGACTCTCCGCTTCTGCCCCGGGTCCGGGACCGGCTGCTGGCGCGGCTCGGGCCGCGGCGCGACAGCCGGCGCCGAGATCCGGTCAGCCAGCTGGTCCGCAGCATGCTCGGCTCCAAGACCCGGGACGAGGTGTCGCGGCGCGTGTTCCGGGAGCTGCGCCGGCAGTACCCGTCCTGGGATTGGCTGCGCGAGGAGTCGCCACACGCCGTGCTGCGGATCATCTGGCCGGTGAACCTGGCGGATGCGAAGGCCGAGCAGCTGCCCCAGGCGCTGCGCATGATCGTCGCCTGCACCGGCCGCCTCTCGCTCGACCATCTGGCGGATCTGGACGAGGAGGCGGCGATGCAGTGGCTGCGCCGCCTGCCCGGCGTCGGGTCGAAGATCGCCGCTGCGGTTCTGAACTTCAGCACGCTGCGCAAGCGTGCCCTGGTCGTCGACACGCATCTGCTGCGGCTCGGCGGCCGGCTGGGGCTGCTGCCGCCCGCTGCCGACTACGATGCCGGATTCGAGCTGTTCATGCGCCAGCTGCCGGATGCGTGGGACGCCGAGGATCTGGCCGAGCTGCATCGGCTGATGAAGCTGCTGGGCCAGACCATCTGCACCGCCCACGCCCCGGCCTGCGGCGCCTGCCCGCTGCGCGACCTGTGCCCCCGTTGCGGGATGTGAGGCTGCCAAGCCCGCGAATTGGGCTCTTCCAAGGAACAGAGCCGTCATTGCGAGGAGGCGAAGCCGACGAAGCAATCCAGGGGCCGGTTCGCACTGGCCCCTGGATTGCTTCGCTGCGCTCGCAATGACGATTTCGGCGATCCGGGCCCTCACCCCGCCTTGGCCGACGCCTTCAGCAGGTCGCCATGCACCGCCTTCAGCTTCTCGACCTTCGGGGTCGAGACCGCGCGGATATAGGGCTGGTTCGGGTTCCGGGCAGCGTAGTCGTGGTGATATTCCTCGGCCTCGTAGAAGGCCTCGAGCGGCACCACCTCGGTCACCACCGGCGCATCGAACAGCCGGTCCCGCTCGATCTGGGCGATATAGGCCTCGGCCACCCGCTTCTGCTCGTCATCGGCATAAAAGATCGCCGAGCGGTACTGCCGGCCGACATCGTTGCCCTGGCGGTCCTTCTGCGTCGGGTCGTGGGCGATCGAGAAGAACAGCTTGAGGATCTGGCCCAGGCTGATCTTGCCGGCGTCGTAGACCACCTCGATCACCTCGGCATGGTCGGTGGCGCCGCTGCAGACGGTGCGGTAGTCCGCCGTCTCGCGGGTACCGCCGGCATAGCCGGGGCGCACCGACAGCACGCCGTCGAGCTGGCTGTACACCGCCTCGGTGCACCAGAAGCAGCCGCCGCCCAGCACGATCGAGCGACGGCCCTGCTCTTCGGCGTCCAGCTCGGGGGCGGGAAAGGACCAGGGATCGATCTTCAGGGCCATGGGATGTCTCCGGCGGCCGGGCGCGGCCGCAAGCGCGATGTGCCCTCCAAGGTGAGATCGCCCGCCCGGCGGGACAAGCCCCTTCAGCCGGCAAGGAGCGGGCCTGACGCGCGCCAGGCCCAGCGCCGGCCGTCGTGGCTCAGCTCCACGATGCCCAGCGGCACGACGTCGATGCGCCAGAAGGAGGAGGCCGGCGCGCCCAGCCCGTGCAGGATCGCCGCCCGGATCACCGCGGCATGGGTGACGGCGATGCCATGGCCGCCGTCGCCGGCCCGGGCGTCGACCCAGGCCGCGGCCCGGCGCAGCAGATCCGACAGCGTCTCGCCGCCATGCGGGGCGGCGTCCGGATCGGCCAGCCACGCGATCACGGCCTCCGGCTCCTCGGCCTGGACCTCCTGCAGGCGGCGCCCGGCCCAGCGCCCGGCATCGACGTCGCGCAAGGCCGGCGCCTCCGCCGCATCGAGCCCGAGCGCCGCCGCCGTCTGCCGCGCCCGCAGCGCCGGGCTGGCCCATGCCCGGTCGGCCCGCCGGATCATCGGCTTCAGCCGGGCCGCCTGCGCCAGGGTGCCCTCCTCCAGCGGCTCGTCGGCGGGAAAGGCGCCCGACCGGGTGGCGGCGGTGGCGCCGTGGCAGATCAGGGTCAGGCGGGTCGGCATCGGCGGAACCGTTCGGCTGCGGAGCTCACGACAGCAGGAAAGCACGATGCGCCGCCCGCCGGCAGCGGCTTCGATTGACAGAAGTCGGGCCCCGACCCATGCTGCAGCCTGTTCGCCATGGATGCGGAAGCCGGTGCAACTCCGGCACGGTCGCGCCACTGTGACCGGGACGGCGTCGTCGACGCGGTTCCGGAAGTCAGACCCCGCCATGGCCCGGCTGCACAACAACGGGACGCGAATCCCAGGGGAGCGCTATCATGTCCGACATCACCGCCGCACGTCCGATTTCCATTCCCGTCGGGCCGATCCCGGTCGGCGAGGTGCTGCCCTGGGCGGTGTTCGCCGGGCTGATCCTGCTGCTCGCGGTCTACTTCGTCGGCGCCGAGCAGGGCGCGCCCTCCCTGTTCTCCGGCAGCGCTGTGCACGAATTCGTGCATGACGGCCGCCATCTGCTCGGCTTCCCCTGCCACTGAGGCCAACCGCCATGGTTGGAAGCCTGTTGCTGCGCGGCATGCTGGTCGGCGTGCTGGCGGGGCTGCTCGCCTTCGGCTTCGCCCGGATCTTCGGCGAGCCGCAGGTGGACCGGGCCATCGCCCTGGAAGGGACGCTGGGCCATTCGCATGACCATGGCGACCATGACCACGCCGCGGCCCCGGCCGGCGGCGAGGCGGAGGAGCCGGATCTGGTCAGCCGCGAGACCCAGGCCGGGCTCGGCCTGCTGATCGGCGCTGTCGTCTACGGCGCCGCCATCGGCGGGCTGTTCGCGCTGGCCTTCGCCTTCACCTATGGCCGGGTCGGCCGCCTCGACGCCCGCGCCACCGCGGCGCTGCTGGCGCTCGGCGCCTTCCTCGCGCTGGTGGTGGTGCCGGGCCTGAAATACCCGGCCAACCCGCCCGCGGTCGGCAATCCGGACACGATCGGCGAACGCACGGCGCTGTTCTTCCTCATGCTGGCGATCTCGGTCGCGGCGCTGGTGCTGGCGGTCAGGCTCGCGCTCGGCCTGGCCCGGCGCCATGGCGGCTGGAGCGCCGGCCTGATCGGCGGCGCCGTCTACATCGCCATCATCGCCGTCGTGCAGATCGCCCTGCCGGTGGTGAACGACGTGCCGGAGGGCTTCCCGGCCGACCTGCTGTGGGATTTCCGGATCGCCTCGCTGGGCATGCACGCGGTGCTGTGGACCACGATCGGCCTGGGGTTCGGCGTTCTGGCCGAACGCGCCCTCGCCCGCCGCGCCGGCGGGCGTCTCGCCTTCTCCCGCTGATTCTTCTGGCCCGCTCCAATAATCGAGGCAAATAACATTGTCATGCCCGGGCTTGACCCGGGCATCCAGGACTATCGATGCCGCTCTGAGTGGCCCTGGATTGCCGGGTCAAGCCCGGCAATGACAAATAGGGGAATAGTGGCTGCCCTAACCCGCATGGACAGCGGCCGGCAGGAGATCCGCGAAGCGTCCCAGCCGTGCCGAGTCCTCGACCGGCACGGCCGGGCCGGTGCCCCAGCCGACGATCCGGCAGGGCACCCCGGCCGCCCGGGCGCAGGCGAGGTCGATGCCGGTGTCGCCGACATAGACCGCTTCGCCCGGCGTCACGCCCAGCGCGCCGAGCGTGTGCAGCAGCGGCCGCGGGTCCGGCTTCACATGCGGCGTGGTGTCGGCGCCCACCACCACGGACAGGTCGCCCAGCAGGCCGAGCCGGTCCAGCACCTGCTCGGCCAGCGCCTGCGGCTTGTTGGTGCAGACGCCGAGCCGGATGCCCGCGGCCCGCAGCGCCGGCAGCGCCGTCGCCGCATCGGCATAGAGCCGCGAATCCGCCACCGGCCGGGCGGCGTAATGGTCGAGATAGATCCGGGTGTCGCGGTCGACATCCTCTTCCGGCAGGCCCAGGGCGCGATGCAGCTTGACCACGAGCATTCGCGCCCCCTCCCCCACCAGGGTCTCGATGAAGGCAACCTGCTGCGCCGGCGCGCCGCGGTCGGCCAGCATGCGGTTGACCGCGTGGGTGATGTCCGGCGCGCTGTCCACCAGGGTGCCGTCGAGATCGAAGATGGCGGCCTTCATGCCGGGTCTGCCTGCCTGTGAATCCGCGCCGGCCTAGCCGACCATGAAGCGGTAGCGGCCGGTGACCGGAAAGTCGAGCAGCCGATCCTCCCGCCGCGTCCCGCCGCCGATGTTGTGGACCATCAGCGGCGCCCCGCCGGCGCCGGTCCGGCCCGTGACAACGGCGATGTGCGGCAGATTGCCCGGGAGCCTCTGGGTGACCAGGTCGCCCTCGGCGAAGTTCCTCGGCGATTCTATGGGCAGCGCCCGCCCGTGGCGGCGGAAGAAGGTCTGCAGGTTCGGCACCCGGCGATGGTCGATGTTGCGATCCGGGCGCGACAGCCCCCAGGCACGGGGATAGCGCGAGAAATTCGCCCGCATGTCCTCATGCACCAGGCGCTGCAGGTCGATGCCTAAGGCGTCACGATAGGCGCGGATCACCACATCGGTGCAGACGCCGCGGTCGCGGGGCACGTCGCCGCCGGGATAGGCCAGACGGACATAGGCGGGGTCATAGGACACGGTGACGCCGATCTGGGCCTCGGCCGCCGCCACCAGCCGTGCCGGCCGGTCCGGCGCTTCGGCCCGGGCGATGCGGCCGAGAACCGGCAGAAGACCGAATGAGAGGAAGAGGCGGCGTCGAAGCATCCCGCGATCGAAGCAGGACTCGGTGGCCGGATTGCGGCGGCCGGTCAACCGATGCGGCGGAACGGATACGCGTCGCGGATCCGGGAATTCACGAACCGGCCCTTCGACTCCGCCTGCAGCAACTGCCGGTAGACGCGGTCCGGAACGGGATAGTAGCGATAGACGGCACCGCCGGCATATTCGACGTCGAGCGCCTTGGTCCGCGGATCATAACCGACGGAGTGGACGGCGCTGGACTCGAGCGGAGCCCGCCTGATGCGCGGCATGGCACGGCCTCCTCCCCTCTCGAACGGCCCGCGGTCCCGGCGGGTTCCTGCCGCGTGATCGTCCCGCAAATCCGCCTCTATGCCGATGGCCCTTTGCTGCCCTAATATCGTCGTACAATTTGCCTTTGAAGTGGGGCGCCGACGCAAAGCGCGGCGCTTGGAGGAAAGACAGACGATGGCCGGCCAAGACCGTTCGAGACCGTTGCGGTCCCAGCAGTGGTTCGACAACCCGGACGATCCGGGAATGACTGCCCTGTATATCGAGCGTTACCTGAATTTCGGGATCACGCGGGAGGAGCTCCAGTCCGGCAAGCCGATGATCGGCATCGCCCAGACCGGGTCGGACCTGTCGCCCTGCAACCGGCACCACCTCGAGCTGGCCAAGCGGGTCAGCGCCGGCATCCGCGCCGCCGGCGGCATCCCGTTCGAGTTCCCCTGCCACCCGATCCAGGAGACCGGCAAGCGCCCGTCGGCCACGCTCGACCGCAACCTGACCTATCTGGGGCTGGTCGAGCTGCTGTACGGCTATCCGCTGGACGGCGTCGTGCTGACCGTCGGCTGCGACAAGACCACCCCGGCGCTGCTGATGGGGGCCGCTACCGTCAACATCCCGGCCATCGCGCTGTCGGTCGGGCCGATGCTGAACGGCTGGCACAAGGGCGAGCGGGTCGGGTCCGGCACCATCGTCTGGCGGTCGCGCGAACGGCTGGCCACCGGCGAGATCGACTACAACGAGTTCATGAACATCGTCGCGGCCTCGGCCCCGTCGGTCGGCTACTGCAACACCATGGGCACGGCCTCGACCATGAACTCGCTGGCCGAGGCGCTGGGCATGCAGCTGCCCGGCTCGGCCGCCATCCCGGCGCCGTATCGGGAGCGCGGCCAGATCGCCTACGAGACCGGCCTGCGCATCGTCGAGATGGTCGAGCAGGACATCAAGCCGTCCGACATCATGACCCGGAAGGCGTTCGAGAACGCGATCGTCATCAACTCCGCCATCGGCGGGTCGACCAACGCGCCGATCCACCTCAACGCCATCGCCGCGCATCTCGGCGTGCCGCTGGACAATGACGATTGGGAGAAGGTCGGCCACGACATCCCGCTGCTGGTCAACCTGCAGCCGGCCGGCGAGTATCTCGGCGAGGACTACCACCAGGCGGGCGGCGTGCCCGCGGTGGTGGCGGAGCTGCTGAAGGCGGGCCTGCTGCCGCATCCCGATGCGGTCACGGTCAACGGCCGCGCCATCGGCGACAACTGCCGGAACGTCGAGAACCTGAACCCCGAGGTGATCCGCCCGGTCGACCGGCCGCTGAAGGCGAAGTCGGGCTTCCTGAATCTCAAGGGCAACCTGTTCGACAGCGCGATCATGAAGACCAGCGTGATCTCGCCGGAGTTCAGGGACCGCTACCTGTCGAACCCGCAGGACCCGGAGGCCTTCGTCGGCAAGGCCGTGGTCTTCGACGGGCCGGAGGACTACCACCACCGGATCGAGGACCCGTCGCTCGAGATCGACGAGTTCTCGATCCTGGTGATCCGCGGCACCGGGCCGATCGGCTATCCCGGCGCCGCCGAGGTGGTGAACATGCAGCCGCCGGCGCGGCTGATCCAGAAGGGCGTCCACGCCCTGCCCTGCATCGGCGACGGCCGGCAGTCCGGCACCTCGGGGTCGCCCTCGATCCTGAACGCCTCCCCCGAAGCCGCGGCCGGCGGCGGCCTGGCCCTGCTGCAGACCGGCGACAAGGTCCGGGTCGACCTGCGGCAGCGCAGCGTCAACGTCCTGGTCTCCGACGAGGAGCTGGCGCGCCGGCGGACCGCGCTGGAGGCCCAGGGCGGCTACAAGTACCCGGCCAGCCAGACCCCGTGGCAGGAGATCCAGCGCGGGATGACCGACCAGCTGGCCGAGGGCATGGCGCTCAAGCCGGCGCTGAAGTACCAGCGCGTCGCCCAGACCAAGGGCGTGCCGCGCAACAACCACTAGCTGCCGCCAGACACCGTCATTGCGAGGAGGCGAAGCCGACGAAGCAATCCAGGGCCAATGCGAGCGGCCCTGGATTGCTTCGCTGCGCTCGCAATGACGGGTTCGCGCGTATCAGATCGTCCGCACCAGGTCGTGGAACAGCCCGCCCATCCGTTCGGCCGTGCCCTTCGCGACCTCGAGGATATGCTCGTGGTCCAGATCGGCGCCCGGCAGGCCGGCGGCGAGGTTGGTGACCAGCGACAGGCCCAGAACCTCGGCGCCGAGATGGCGGGCGGCGATCGCCTCCAGCACCGTCGACATGCCGACCATGTCGCCGCCCCAGCGGCCGACCATCTGGATCTCGGCCGGCGTCTCGAACATCGGGCCGGGGAAGCCGACATAGACGCCTTCGGTCAGCGACGGGTCCAGCGCCTGCGCCGCCTGGCGCAGCCGGGGCGAGTAACAGCCGGTCAGGTCGACGAAGCGCGGCCCCAGCCGGTCGGGGTTCGGGCCGGACAGCGGCGACACGCCGGTGAAGTTGATGTGGTCGCGGATCAGCACCGGCTCGCCCGGCTTCATGCCCGGCCGCAGCCCGCCGCAGGCATTGGTCAGGCCCACGATCTTCGTGCCCGCCAGCACCATGCTGCGCACGCCGTGCACCCCCTTGGCCGGCGGGTGGCCCTCATAGAGATGCACTCGCCCCGCCATCACCAGGATGCGTCGGTCGCCGGCCTTGACGCTGCGGAACACGCCCCTGTGGCCCAGCACGGGGGTCGGCGGGAAGCCCGGGATCTCGGTGAAGGGCACCTCGGCCACGGTCTCGCCGACCTTGTCCACCGCCGGGCCCCAGCCGGAGCCGAGCACGATCGCGGCATGATGGTCGGGGCCGAGCCGGTCCTTCAGCGCCGCGGCGGCGGCTTCCGCCAGGACATAGGGGTCTTCCATTGCGGCGTCTCCTCTTCGGACGTTCAGGCCATGGCCCCGCGCCGGCGGCGCCCGCGGGCGATCACCAGCGCGACCAGGGTGATGACATAGGGTGCCATATCGGTGAGCTGGTTCGGCAGACCCCTGCCCTGCAGCCGCAGGCCGGCGGCGTCGGCGAAGCCGAACAGCAGGCAGGCCAGGGCGACGCCGACCGGATGGCCGCGACCCAGCATCACCGCCACCACCGCGATCCAGCCGCGCCCGGCGCTCATGTCCTCGGCGAACAGCGTGACGCTGCCGAGCGACAGCTGCGCCCCGGCCAGGCCGCACAGGGCGCCGCCGGCCAGCACCGCGGCGATGCGGGTGCGGGCGACGTCGGCGCCCAGCGTCTCCGCCGCGTCCGGCCGCTCGCCGACGCCGCGCAGCCGCAGGCCCCAGACGGTGCGGAACAGGAATACGGCGATCAGCGCCACCAGGATCCAGGCCGCCCAGGTCAGCACCGTATGGCTGCCGAAGACGCGGTTGAACCAGGGCACCGCGGCGATCCGCGGCAGCACCACGCGAGGCAGGTCCTGCATCGTCGGGTCGGTGAAGGTGCCGGAGACGCCGAACAGGATGCGCAGCAGGAAGGCGGTCAGGCCCGACGCCAGCAGGTTCAGGCCGATGCCGATGACGATCGGGTCGCCGCGGAACCAGGTCGAGCCGAAGGCCAGGATGGCGGAGAAGGCCATGGTGCCGACCAGCGCCACCGCCACGCCGCCGGCGACGCTGCCGGTGGCCCAGGTGCCGGCGATGGCGGCGAAGGCGCCGATCAGCATCTGGCCTTCCAGCGCGATGTTGAACACGCCGGCACGGTCGCACAGCACCCCAGCCAGCGCGGCCAGCAGGATCGGCGTCACCGCCTGGATCGTTTGGGCAAAGAGAACGGCGTTGAAGAGCGACAGCCAGTCCATCGCCGTCACCGCCTCCTGAAGCCGTGGCGCATGGCCAGCAGCAGGATGATCACCGCCTGCAGCACCAGGGTCAGCACCCGCGGCACCTCGGTCGCCCGCTCCATGGCGAAGCCGCCGGTCTGCAGCGCGGCGAAGAACAGCCCGGCGCAGACGGCGCCGACCGGCTCGCCCATCGCCAGGAGGGCCGCCATCAGCCCGGACCAGGTGTAGGCCGGCGACAGCAGGGCCCCGTCGGTGAAGCGGAACTGGTCGCCCAGCACCAGCATGGCGCCGACCAGCCCGGCGACGGCACCGCTGGCGAACAGCGTTCGTATGGTCTGGCGGCCGAGATCGACCCCGCCATAGGCGACGAAGCGCGGGTTCAGGCCGCGCAGCCGCAGCTCGTAGCCGGCGGTGCCGCGCCGGTCGACGAACACCACGGCGGCGATCACCAGCAGCAGCAGGACGAGGCCCCAGGTGATCGGCGTGCCCGGCACCAGCACCGGCAGCCTCGCCGCCTCCTCGACCCGGTAGGTCTCGGGCATGCCGGTCGACGGGTCGCGCAGCGGGAACCGCGCCAGGTATGAGGAGACGCCCTGGGCCGGGTAGCTGAGCAGCAGGGTCGAGATCAAGAGCGGCACGCCGAACCGCACCTCGCCCCAGGCGGCCAGCGCGGCATAGGCGCCGGAGACGACCATGGCGGCCAGGATCGCGGCGACCAACCGGACCGCGCCGGGCGCCGGCAGGTACAGCGCCACCAGCGCCGCCACCAGCCCGCCCAGCACCAGCTGGCCGTCGCCGCCGAGATTGACCATGCCGCCGCGCAGCGGGATGGCGGCGACCAGGGTCATGCCGACCAGCGGCACCGCCCGGGCGATGGTCTCCGCCAGGTTCGGCCCGGCCACGGCGCCGGCCAGGATCTCGCCATAGACCGCGACCGGGTCGTGCCCGGCGGCGAGCGTGATCAGGGCCCCGATGATCAAGCCACCGAGGATCGCCCAGAGCACGGAGGAGGTCGCGGCGCCGCGCAGGACAGAGGCGGCGGCGGTCATGGAATGCCCCGATGCAAGAAAGCCGACCCCGAGCGTCTCTCGCATTGCCTCTCCCGCTTGGCGGGAGAGGTCGGGCTCGCGTCAGCGAGACCGGGTGAGGGCTGGCCCAGGCCTCGACAAACTCCCCTCACCCGGAGCCGCTTCGCGCCTCCGACCTCTCCCGCAAGCGGGAGAGGCAATATGATGAAGCCGGCTCTCATGCCGCCTGCCCCGTCACCCCGGCCATCAGCAGGCCGAGGCTGGTCTCGGTGGCCTCGATGCCGGGCACCTCGGCGATCACCCGGCCTTCATACATCACCAGCACCCGGTCGGAGAGGGCGAGGATCTCGCTCAGCTCGGCCGAGACCAGAAGCACGGCGCAGCCGCGGTCGCGTTCCGCCACCAGCCGGGCGTGGATGAACTCGATGGCGCCGACATCGACGCCGCGGGTCGGCTGCTCGGCGATCAGCACCGGCGCCTCGTGGGCCAGCTCGCGCGCCACCACCACCTTCTGCAGGTTGCCGCCGGACAGGGTGCCGACGGCCGTCCCCTCGCCCGGAATCTTGATGCCGAAGCGGGCGATCAGGCCGCGCGCCCGGTCCCGCATCGCCGCGGGATCCAGCACGCCGCGGCGCGACAGCGGCGGCCGGCGGTGGAAGCCGATGGACAGATTGTCGGCGGCGCTGGCGCGCAGCGCCGTGCCGGTATGGGCGCGATCCTCCGGCACATAGGCGATACCGGCGGCGCGTCGGCCGGCGACCCCGGCGGCGGTGACGTCGCGGCCGTCGACCCGGATCGCCTCGGCATCGGCGGCCCGGAGCCCGGCCAGGATCTCGATCAGCTCGGTCTGGCCGTTGCCGGCGACGCCGGCGATGCCGACGATCTCGCCCGCCCGCACGGTGAAGGACACGCCGTCGACCGCAGGCCGGCCGGGCGCCGCCAGGGTGAGGCCCTCGACCTCGAGCAGCGGCCGGCCCGGCTGCGCCGGCGCCTTGTCGACCTTCAGCGAGACCTTGCGGCCGGTCATCGCCCGGATGATCGCCTGCGGGTCGGTCCCGGCCGTCGCCATGCGGTCGGCCACGCGGCCGTCGCGCAGCACGGTGATGCGGTCGGTCACCGCCATCACCTCGTGGATCTTGTGGGTGACGAACAGGATGGTGCGCCCGTCCGCCGCCAGGCCGCGCATCACCTGGAACAGCCCGTCGCGCTCGCCCGGGGTCAGCACCGCCGTCGGCTCGTCCAGGATCAGGATGCGGGCGTCGCGGTACAGCGCCTTCAGGATCTCGATCCGCTGCTTGACGCCGACCGGCAGGGCGCCGACCCGGGCGTCGGGGTCGATCGGCAGGCCGTGGCGCCGCGCCAGCTCCGCCACCTTGCGGCGGGCGGCGGCGCGGGCGATGAACGGCCCCCGCCGCGGCTCGGCCCGGTAGGCCACGTTCTCCCAGACCGTCAGGCTGTCGAACAGCTTGAAGGCCTGATGCACCATGCCGAGCCCGGCGGCGATGGCGTCGATCGGCGAGCGGAACGGACGCTTCCGGCCGGCGATCACGATCTCGCCCTCGTCCGGCTGCACCAGCCCGTAGAGGATGCCCATCAGGGTCGACTTGCCGGCCCCGTTCTCGCCCATCACCGCATGGATCTCGCCGGCCTCGACCGACAGGTCGATCCGGTCGTTGGCCAGCACGCCGGGGTAGCGCTTGACGATGCCGCGCATCTCCAGAAACGGCACGGCACCGCCTCCGGTTACTGGCCGGCCGTCAGCGGATCGGTCACCGTCACCGTGCCGGCGGCGATGGCGTCGCGCAGCTCCCGCACCTTGGCGATGACGTCGGGATGCTCGGCGATCAGGCACTTCGAGTTGGCGACGTCGTCGCCGAGGCCGGTCAGGGTGATGCCGCCCTCCTTCACGCCATAGGAGGTCAGCGGCGCCTGGGTGCCGGCCAGGATGCCCTTCACCGCCTCGACCAGGGCGACGTCGACCTTCTTCTCGATGTTGTCCAGCACCACGCCCGGCGCCAGCGGGCACTGGTTGACGTCGACGCCGAAGGTCAGGGTGCCCGGCGTCGCCTCCGCCGCCTTGAAGATGCCGCCATTGCCGCCGGAGGTGGCGGCCAGCACCCGGTCGGCGCCCTCGCTGATCAGCGACACCGCCTGCTGCTGCGCCCGCACCGGGTCGGAGAACGGGTTGTCGCCGCCGACCCAGACCGTCGGGCTGACCACGATCTCGTCGTTCACCGCCTTGGCGCCGGCGGCGAAGCCGTCGGTGAAGCGGTGCAGGAACGGGATGTCGAGCGCGCCGACCGCGCCGATGGTGCCGCTTTCGGTCGTCAGCGCGGCCTCGGCGCCGGCCAGATACGCGCCCTCATGCTCGCGGAACACGGCGCAGTAGACGTTCGGCATCGGCTTCTGGATGCACTGGTCGACGATCAGGAACTTGATATCCGGGAACTTGGCCGCCGCATCCGGCACGATGTCGCCGAACTCGAAGCCGATCACGATCACCACCGCCGCGCCCTCGCGCGCCGCCGCCTCGACGTTCTGGCGGCGGGTGGCGGGGTCGGTGCTCTCATAGATCCTGGCCTCGCCGCCGATCGCGGCCGCCGCCGCCTCCGCCCCCTTCTTGCCGAGCTTCAGGAAGTCGTTCACCCCGAGCGGGTCGGGCGAGATGAAGACCAGCTTGCTGCCCGCCGCCTGGGCCGGCAGCGCGGCGCCGAGGACGGGGGCCGCCGCCGTGATCGAACCGATGAGATGCCGCGGCCGTGCCTGGTTGCGCATGATCTTCCCCATGTCCCCTCGCGATCGCCGGCACGCCCCGACCCGCCGGCGGCGGTCTGCGGACCGCCGATGCCGAAGGTCCACCTTTGGCGGCTGCCGTTCGATTCGTCAATGCGCAGCGGACGGCCTGCGACTCGGGACCATTCCGCTGGACAGCGTGATGAAATTGCAATTTACTAAAATTGTATTTATTCGAATTGCCTTCCGCCTCCGACGCAAATCCGGCTCTAATCGGCGGAGGACCGGCGCCAAGCCGGGCCATTCGTCCGACCGGGAGATACGGGATCCATGAGCGGCAGATCTTCGACCACCCGGCCGCCTCCCGATACGGAGCGGGCCCCGTCGCTTGCTGGAGCCGCCGCTTCGCCCCGATGACCGGTTTCCCCGCCTCCCCTTTGATCGCGCTGGAACGCGACGCCCTGCAGGCCCTGGTCGACGGCGATCCGATCGAGGCCATCCTGCGCGACGTGGCCCGAGCGGTGGGCCGGCTGCACGGCCCCTCCTGCCCCGAGGCCGGTGTCGCCTTCCTGCGGCTCGACGAAAGCGGCGCCAGCCTGTCCCTACTGGCGCAGAGCGGCCTGCAGGAACCCGTTCTGGATGCGCTGGGAACAATCCGCGTCGGCCCCGCCGGTCCGCCGCCGGGCGTCGCCGTCTTCACCAACGCGCCGGCCGCCGGCCCCCTCTGCCGGACGGAGGACGCCGGGGAGGTGCTGGCCGAGCCGCTGACCGACGACGACGGTCGGATCGCCGGCGCCCTGGTGCTCGCCGGCCTGTCTCCGGACGGGATGCCGGGCGCGCTGCGGCAGACCGTCGGCCGGCTGTTCGCCATGGCGCTGCGGCGCGACCGGCGCGACCGCGACGTGCAGGACCTGATCTACCGCGACCCGCTGACCGGCCTGCCCAACCGCCGCTGCTTCGAGGAGCGGCTGGCCGAAACCTTCGCCCGCGGGGTCGATGCCGCCTCTCCGGTCTCGGTCCTGTTCATGGACCTGGACGAGTTCAAGAAGGTCAACGATACCCTGGGCCACGAGGTGGGCGACCTGCTGCTGGCCATCGTCGGCAGCCGGCTGCGCCGGGCCCTGTCGGCCGAGGCTTTCGTCGCCCGGCTGGGCGGCGACGAGTTCGCCGCCATCGTCACCGCGGATGCCGGCGCGGCCGCGGCCGCCGCAGGGCGGATCGCCAAGGCGCTGAGGGAGCCGGCGATGCTGCGCGGCTACCGGCTGCCGATCTATTGCAGCATCGGCATCGCCACCTGCCCCGACCATGAATCCGACCCCGCCCTGCTGAAGCGCCTGGCCGACATGGCGATGTACTACGCCAAGCAATCCGCCACCGGCATCGCCTCGGCCGCCACGCCGGAGGTGCGACGGGCCATGTCGATCTCGGCGGTGGAGTTCGACATCCCGGCGGCGCTGCAGTCGGACCAGATCGGGCTGGTGTTCCAGCCGCGGGTCAAGCTCGTCAGCGGGCAGGTGACCGGGTTCGAGGCGCTGGCCCGCTGGAACCATCCGACCCTCGGCGTGCTGTCGCCGAGCCACTTCATCCCCTGGGTCGAACGCCGCCCCGATCTGGCCCTGAGATACACCGAGTGGCTGCTGCGTTCGCTGGCCGACACGCTGATCCGGCTGCCGCGGGATGCGCTGGTGCCGATCTCGATCAACATCCCGGTCGCGGTGATGCAGTCCGACGCCGTGTTCACCGGCATGCTCGACCGCATGACCGAGGCGGGGCTGCCGCTGAGCCTGCTGCGGATCGAGATCGTCGAACGCGCCCTGACCCGGATGCCGGCCGAGGTCGAGGCGGTGGTGGAGCGCATGGTCGGGCTCGGTATCACCTTCGAGCTCGACGATTTCGGCAGCGGCGAGGCCAATTTGGCGGCGCTGTCGCGGCTGCCCTTCTCCGCCATCAAGATCGCCGGCGAGATCGTGCAGACCCTGGCGACCGAACCCCGCTGCGAAAGGCTGATCGACGGCATCGCCCGCTTCGCCGAGACCTTCGGCGTCTCGCTCTGCGCCGAGCATGTCGAGAGTCAGGCGCAATACGACATCCTGCGGCGGCTGGGCGTCGAGCAGGGCCAGGGCTATCTGTTCGGTCAGCCCGTGCCCGCCGGCGATCTGGCGGCCGCGGTGCGCGCGGTTCACCGCGGCACATAGCGCGGGAACCCGATCGATGGTAACGTTCACATCGCCCACCGGGAACGATTTGTCGT
This sequence comes from Inquilinus sp. Marseille-Q2685, assembly GCF_916619195.1. NCBI lineage: Bacteria > Pseudomonadati > Pseudomonadota > Alphaproteobacteria > Rhodospirillales > Rhodospirillaceae > Inquilinus > Inquilinus sp. Marseille-Q2685. The sequence continues at coordinate 172,832 of NZ_CAKAKL010000007.1, read as the reverse complement.
CGCATTGATTATCTGGAATTCGTCGCCGGCCGGGACGGCCGGCCTCAGCCTGGGCAGGGATGCCAACCTCGGATAGCGGAGCAGCAGCGGGAAATGCGACATGTCGGAAGCCGCCGACCTCACCCTCGGGGAAGGCATCCATCGTGACCCGGCCGGCACCATGGCTTTGAGCAGGCGCGCCGCCCCGATGAAGATCCTTCTTGTCGACGACGACGAGCTGTTCCTGGAATTCGCCTCGGCCATGCTGAGCGCCGACGGCGCCGCCGTCGAGACCTGCGCCAGCGCCGCCGAGGCCATGGCCGCGCTCCATCTCGACGACGAGGCCAAGCCGGCGCGGGATTTCGACGCCGTGCTGATCGACATCGTCATGCCCGAGGTCTCGGGCACCGAACTGTGCTCGCTGATCCGCGGGCATGGCGGCTACAGCGACCTGCCGGTGATCATGATCAGCGCCACCCGCGACATGAGCCTGATCGACCAGGCGCTGACCGCCGGCGGCTCCTCCTATATCCAGAAGCCGATCCAGGCCGCGACCTTCGCCGCGGAGATCCGGCAGAAGATCGCGGAGGCGCGGAGCTGACCAGGGAGACAGCCGGGAAACGGCATCGCCTCTATCCGTCGAACCGGGCCGATGCCCTATAGGTCCCGAGGAGGGCCTGCCACCATTCGCCGTGCCGCTGCAGGAACACCGCGTCCGGGAAGCGGTGCCGGGCGACATGGTCCTGGGGCACGCTGTCCCAGCCGCGATGCTCGACGGTCACGCGGGTCTGGTCGTCCACCGGCTCGAACCGGACCTCGACCTCGGTGGCTTGGCCGGGCGCGAAGCTGGCCTGCCGCCAGGAGAAGACCAGGCGGCTGCCCGGCTCCCACACCCGGATCCGGCCGATCTCGAAGATCCGCCCGTCCGGATAGGTCTCGGTGAACCGGCCGTCGAGCCCGGCCTCGAACTGCAACGTCCCGGCTGGGCCAGGGCTGAACTGGAACAACGCATTCGGCTTCCACCACAGGCCGATGTCCCGGACGAAGGCGGTGAAGGCCCGCTCCGGCGGCGCCGCGACGCGCAGCGAGACGAGGATGCGCGAACTCATTCCGGTCGCTCCAGATGTGCCTTGAACGCGGCGAGCTGGTCGACCCACAACCGCTCGGTCTCGGCCAGCCATGCTTTCAGATCGGCCATCGGTTCCGGCCTCAGGCTGTAGATGCGGACACGGGCATCGAAGTCCGGATGCGCCTCCTCGACCAGCCCGCCCGCCTTCAGCGTGCGCAGATGCCGGCTCAGCGCCGGCGGGTTGAGCCCCAGCGCCTCCGCCAGTTCCCCCGCCCGCCGCGGCCGCTCGCGCAGCAGCTCGACCAGCCGCCGGCGATGAGGGTCGGCGAGGGCCGCCAGCGTCTGGTCGAGGACCGTCCGGTCGAGGGCGGCAGCGGCCCTCACATCCAGCCTTCGATCTTCAGCCCAGAGGCCTGCTCCGCCTCCTCCCGCGAGACCTGGCGGACGGTCTGGCCGAAGGTCCAGAGATGGCCCTCCGGGTCGCGCGCGCGATAGGTGCGGTCGCCATAGAACTGGTCGGACGGCTCCTGCAGGATCACCGCGCCGGCCGCCCTGGCCCGGGCGCAATGCTCGTCGATCCCATGATCCAGGTGGACGTGGATCGCCTGCGTGTTCTTGCCGCCGATCGAGGCCGGGCTGGCGACGGACTCCGTCCATTCGGAGCCGACATAGATCAGCCCGTCGCCGAACCGCATCTCGGAATGGGCGAGATTCCCGTCCTGGTCGGTGATCACCATGGCGCGCTCGAAGCCGAAGGCCTTCTCCAGCCAGTCGAGGGCGGCCTTGGGGTCCTTGTAGAACACGCCCGATGTCAGCGCCGGGCGGGAAGCAGGATCAGCCATGCTCACCTCCTTCACTCGATATGAAATATTTAACGATAGAGAGAAATATCGAGTCAAGCCTGATCCGAGAGGATGGGCAGGCCGGGCGCCTGGGCGGACCCGGCCTGCAACGTCCGTCGGCTACTTGATCGCCTGCGCCTTCTCGGCGAAGCGCGGATCCCAGGTCTTCGACAGGTCGACCTCGGCGTCCTTCAGCTCCGGGCTGAAGCGGTGCAGGATGTCGAGCGCGGTCTGCATCCCCTCCGCCCCGATCAGCCCGTCGCGGGAATACATCGGCAGCGAGGCCTTCACCGCCGCGACATAGAGGTCGCGGTCGCCCAGCAGGTATTCCTCCGGCACCACCGCGGCCACATCCTCCGGCTTGGCGGTGGCCAGCCAGCGCAGCGACTTCATGAAGGCGTTGACCAGCGCCTGCGCCGTCTCCGGATTCTCCTCGATGAAGTCTTCCTTTGCGTAGAGCACGGCGGCCGGCACCGGGCCGCCGAACACCGCCTTCACCCCCTCCTCCGTCCGCGTGTCGACCAGGACGGTGGCGGCGCCGCTGGACTGCAGCTTCGAGATCACCGGGTCGAGATTGGCCATCGCGTCGATCTCGCCATGCTGCATCGCCGCCACGGCGCTGGGGCCGCCGCCGACCGAAACGAAGGACACGTCCTCCGGCGTCAGCCCTTCCTTGGCCAGGAGCGAGTTGACGAAGAAGTTGGTCGAGGAGCCGGGCGCGGTGACGCCGATCTTGCGGCCCTTGAGATCGGCCACCGACTTGATCTCGCCGGCCAGGGACTGGCGCACCACCAGCACGATGCCGGGGAAGCGGCCGAGCTCGACCAGCGCCCGGATGTCCTGGCCCTTGGCCTGCATCAGGATGGTGTGCTCATAAGCGCCGGTGGTGACGTCGGTCGACCCGCCCATCATCGCCTGCAGGCTCTTGGCGCCGCCGGCGAAGTCGCTGATCTCGACCTCCAGCCCCTCCTCCTGGAAGAAGCCCTTCTTCTCGGCGATGGTCAGCGGCAGGTAGTACAGCAGCGGCTTGCCGCCGACGCCGATGGTGACATGCGTCTTCTCCGGCGCCGCCACGGCCGGCACGGCCAGTGCCAACCCGAGGACCAGCGCCATTCCGCGCAGCAGGGTCTTCATCCGTTTCCTCCTATCCCTGGGCCGAGGCTGCGGCCGCGCTGTCGGGCCGCCACACCAGGAGCCGTCGTTCGATCACCGAGACGAAAGCATCGATCGCCACCACGAAGGCCGCCAGCACCAGCATGCCCGAGAACACACCGACCACGTCGAACACGCCTTCGGCCTGGGCGATGCGGTAGCCGAGCCCGGCGGTGGCGCCGAGATATTCGCCGACCACGGCGCCGACCAGGGCAAAGCCGACCGAGGTGTGCAGGCTTGAGAACACCCAGGACAGCGCCGAGGGCAAATAGACATGGCGCAGCAGCTGCCGGTCGTTCATCCCCAGCATGCGGGCATTGGCCAGCACGGTCGGGCTGACCTCGCGCACGCCCTGGTAGACGTTGAAGAACACGATGAAGAACACCAGCGTGACGCCGAGCGCCACCTTCGACCAGATGCCGAGGCCGAACCACAGCGCGAAGATCGGCGCCAGCACCACCCGGGGCAGCGCGTTGGCGGCCTTGATGTAGGGGTCGAACACCGCCGCGGCCATGGCCCGCCGGGCGAACCAGAAGCCGAGCGCCACGCCGCCGAGCGCGCCGATGGCGAAAGCCAGCACCGTCTCCAGCAGGGTGACGCCGAGATGGCGCCAGATCACGCCCGAGGCGAAGTCCTTCCAGGTCCGCTCGATCACGCCGAGCGGCGTGGCGAAGAAGAACGGGTCGAGGATCCTGGTCGCCGTCAGCACGTGCCAAGCCAGAAGGCAGAACACGGCGACCGCGATCTGCCAGAACAGGATGCGGCCGCGCTCAGACGACATCGCCATAGGCCTTCATCACCTCGTCCTTGAGCGCCGCCCAGATCGCACGGTGCAGCGCCACGAATTCGGGGTCGTGCCGGGATTCCGCCAGCTCGCGCGGCCGGGCCAGCCCGACCCGGTGGTCGGCGATGATCCGCGCCTGCGGCCCGGCCGACAGCACCACCACCCGGTCGGCCAGCGCGATCGCCTCCTCCAAATCGTGGGTCACGAACAGCACCGCCTTGCGCTCGGCCGACCACAGCGACAGCAGCAGGTCGCCCATCACGATCCGGGTCTGGGCGTCGAGCGGGCCGAAGGGTTCGTCCATCAGCAGCAGCTTCGGCTCCAGGATCAGCATCTGGGCCAGGGCGACGCGCTTCTTCTGGCCGCCGGACAGCTGGTGCGGATAGCGGTCGCCCATCGACGCCAGCCCGACCCTGGCCAGCCAGGCTTGCGCCCGGTCCCGCGCCTCGGCCGCCGCCACGCCGCGCACCAGGAGGCCCACGGCGACGTTGTCGCGCGCGGTCTTCCACGGCATCAGGGAGTCGGCCTGGAACAGGTAGCCGGCATCACGGTTCAGCCCCTGCAGCGCCCGGCCGAACACGGTGCAGCCGCCGGAGGCCGCCGGCACCAGCCCGGCGGCGACGTTCAGCAGGGTCGACTTGCCGCAGCCGGTCGGGCCGACGATGGCGGTGAACTCGCCGTCCGCCACCACCAGGTCGGTCTCACCCAGCGCGACATAGCGCCCGCCGCCCTTCAGCGGATAGGCGACGGAGATTCCGGAAAACGCGATGGCCGGCGGGACGTCTCCGCCGCGCGCAGCCTCGGCGACTCTCTGCACTCCTGGCTTCCCCCGGATGATCGGCCCTGGGCCTCTTGGGACTCGGGCGGCAAGTCTGTCCCAGATCCGGCCCGGCTTTCCAGTCAAACGCGCTCGACAATCGCGATTTGTCCGATCAATTTGGGGCGTCCCACCCGACCCGACACGGACCGACGATGAAAGCGATCCTCTGCGAGAAGCCCGAGACCCTGCGCCTGATCGACCGGCCGGAGCCGCAGCGCCGCCCGGGCGAGGTGCTGGTGCGGATCCGCCGGGTCGGCATCTGCGGCACCGACTATCACATCTACAAGGGCAACCAGCCTTACTTCGAGTATCCGCGGGTGATCGGCCACGAGCTCGGCGCCGAGGTGGTGGAGGCCGATGCCGGCAGCGCATTCCGCCCGGGCCAGGTCGTCGCCATCCAGCCCTATCTGCATTGCGGCACCTGCGGCGCCTGCCGGCGCGGCCGCACCAATTGCTGCAAGACCCTGTCGGTGCTGGGCGTGCATCGCGACGGCGGCCTGTGCGAATTCCTGTCGGTGCCGGAGCAGAACGTCGTGCCGGCCGAGGGGCTGAGCCTGGACCAGGCGGCCATGGTGGAGTTCCTGGCGATCGGCGCGCACGGTATCCGCCGCGGCGCGCCGGCGGCCGGCGACCGGGTGCTGGTGGTCGGCGCCGGGCCGATCGGCATCGCCGCGACCATCTTCGCCAAGCTGCGCGGCGCCCATGTCAGCGTGCTGGACCTCAATCCGGGCCGCCTCGCCTTCAGCCGCGACGTGCTGAAGGCCGATGCGGTGTTCGAGGGCGGTGGCGATATCGACGACCGGCTGAAGCAGGCGACGGACGGCGAGTTCTTCGACCTGGTGGTCGACGCCACCGGCAGCTCGGCGGCGATGCGCAAGGGCTTCTCCTATGTCGCCCATGCCGGCGCCTATGTGCTGCTGAGCATCGTCCTCGGCGAGATCGGCTTTTCCGACCCCGAGTTCCACAAGCGCGAGACCACCCTCTTGGCCAGCCGCAACGCCACGCGCGAGGATTTCGAGCATGTGCTGGCCTCGATGCGCGCCGGGCACGTGCCGACGGAGGCCCTGGCGAGCCACCGCGGCGGCCTCGCCGAGGTGCCGGCGCTGGTGCCGGGCTGGAGCCGCCCGGAGGGCGGGGTGATCAAGGCGCTGGTCGAGGTCTGATCCGGCGGTCCCTCTAGCCGAACCGCACCATCGCCACGTTTGCGTGGGCTGCGGCCGGCGGCGCCGAGACCACCACCCGCTTTTCCTCCATGGCGATGACATGTCCGAGCCCGCGGCGGATCTCCTCCGCCTCGCGGCCGGTCAGCGGCGTGACCGGCATGGGCCCGGAGAAAACCGCCGCCCGGCGCTCGGGCGGCAGCTCGAGATAATTCAGCGCGGAAATGGCGCCTTCCGGCGTGCCGCGACGCAGGAAGTCATACCCACGGCGCAGAAAATGAACCTCCCAATGGTCGAGCCCGACATCGAGCTTCTGCAAATACCGTTCCGCCAATGAAGCTGAAAAGAGATCGTAATAACTGGACGTTCCCCGACACATGCGACCGCCCTCGGCTGAACCGGCTCACCCCCCGGCAGACGCCATCATTGGCGGCGACCGTGAATTGTTCGTGAACCCTGATGCGGACAGGACGGCTGCTGTGTCTCGCCAACCTGCCGGCACCACAGGCCGAGGGTGGCGGTCAGGCCGCCGTGGCCGTCATGACGCCGGCCTGCGACCCGCGCTTCCGGGTGCGGCGCAGGCGGAGCCGGATGGTTCCGGCATCGCCGCCGTCCTGCCGCGCGACGCGAAGCGCATAGAGAAGGCCGGCCTGCGCCTGGAAGGTCAGCGGCCCGTCCCCGGGCCGGTGCTGCAGCGTCGCCAGGACCCGCCGGCCGAGCGGCGGGGCGGGACGGCGCACCAGCACCGAGACGTCGATCGCGGCGCCGTTGCGGTCGATCGCATCGACCTCGATCTCCACCGGTCCCCGGCCGAGATACTGCGGGCCGGTGACGCAATCGGCGCCGCTGCGATGCGGCTTCAGCTCCTGCCAGTCGGCCCATAGGCGCCGCGTCAGCATCTCGGCCTCGCGCCACAGCCGGGCTCTGGTCTCGGCGAATCCCCGCACCTCCGGCCGGACCTTGGGCACGGCGTCGTCCTTCCGCAGCACCGCCAGGTTGGCGACGTTGATCGTGCCGCGTCGCCAGGCGACCACCGCGTGCAGTTGTCCGTCGGCGGCGGCGCAGCCGAAATCCTCGAGCGACTCCAGGCTCGGCTTGTTGAAGTGGTGCTCCCGGACCGTGCAGTCGAACACCGGCTGCGGCCGCAGCTTCGAGGCATGCAGCAGATCGACGAAGTGTTCCGGGTGGAAGTAGTAATTATTGGGAATCCGATGGCTTTCGTTGCCGTAGGACACCACGGTGGTGAAGGCGTAGACGCCGCCAGGCTTCAGCACGCGGTGCACCTCGTCGAGATGCCGGATGAAATCCGCATCCTCGCCGATATGCTCGAACGACCCGGTCGACCAGGCGAAGTCGAAGCTGTCGTCCGGGAATTCGATCTGCCGCATGTCCATGCGCGTCGCCCGGATCCGGCCCTCCGGCACCGGCCAAGGCGCATGCGCCATCACCAGGTCCTGCGGATTGTCGGTTCGCACCCCGACCCAGCGGCTGTCGGCCTGGTACAGGTCGGTGACGTCGACATGGGCCACCTGGTCGGCAATGGCGAAGATCAGGCGCTCGGTGCCGGCGCCGAGCGCCAGCCCCCGCGCCCCGTCATGCAGCTTTCCGGCCCGGTGCAGGGCCAGGAAAATCATCGCGAATTCCCAGGTCCGGCGCGACACCCCGGGCGTCACCTTCAGGTGATGACGTACCACATGATCCACGGCCGGATCGAACCAGTCATAGATATCGCTGACCTTCTGCAGATTGTCGATTCGAGTATCGGGAATACTATCGATGGCAGTCATCTGTCCGCGCTCTCCCTCGCTTCTGGAATGACAGCCCCCTTGAAGCGAATGAGAGAGGCTTATGTTCCCTTTGAGCAAAAAGACTCCACAGGACTGTAACCTCCAAAGATTTCCCTGGATTTTATACTTATCCGATCAAGGCGTCATCGGCGGTTCCTTTTCGGCCGGGCGGAACGGCCGGGTGCGCAGGTCGAGCCGCCGCTTCAGCCGCCGGATCTCCTCCTGCAGCCGTGCATTCTCGCTGCGCAGCTGCCGCATTCGCGAATCCGCCGCTGCGAGCCGGTCGGTCAGCGGATCCATCGATTGCGCCCGGACCGGCCGCGACACCCGGGACGGCGCCAGCAGGTCCGACCAGGTCAAGCCGCTGCCGCGCACCAGCCGGTCCGCCGCCAGGGCCGCGGCCGCCCGCTCCCCATCGTGGTCGGAGCCCAGCATCCCCAGGATCCGGATCAGCCGCGTCAGATCGCCCCTGCGCATCCCGTCGATCTCCCTGTCGCCTCACGCCCCTGAAATGGCAGCCGTGTCCGCAGCGGCAAGCCCGCGCCCCGCCGGATCTGGCCTGCGGCTTCTCGGCTGGTCGGCCGCGGCCGGATTTGCTATGGTCCGATCATAGCAAAGGCAGCGGGCCGCACCGGGACACCGGCGCGGCCCGTTTCGTTTCGCGGCGGCTGCGGGATCGCTTGCAGCGAGTCGGTCCTGCCCGCACCATGGCGGCCGGGAAATGCCGGACGGGATACCGATGAGCGAGACGCGCCGCCGCCTGGAGACCGCGAAGACCCGGCCGCGGGCGCCGGAATCGGATTCGGCCGACCTGCCGGTCGACCCCGAGCAGCAGCAGCAGATCCGCATCGCCTGGGCCTATTTCGTCGAGGGCCTGACCCAGGCCGAGATCGCCGAGCGCCTGGGGCTGACCCGCCTGAGGGTCAACCGCATCCTGCAGATCTGCCGCGAGGCGGGGGTGATCCAGATCCGCATCCAATCCCCCCTCGCCTCCTGCGTGGCGCTGGAGCGGGCGTTGATCCGCCGCTACGGGCTGCGCGACGCCGTGGTGGTGCCGACCCCGCGCGACGAGGACAAGATCCGCGCCGCCATCGGCGTCGCCCTCGGCGGCTATGTCGAGAACGCCGTGCATGACGGCATGCTGGTCGGCATCGGCTGGGGCCTGACGTTGCGCCTCGGCCTGCAGTCGATCCGACGGCGGCGGATGACCGACCTGTCCGTGGTCTCGCTGATCGGCAGCATGACCCGCGGCTCGGGCGAGAACACCTTCGAGATCGTCTCGCGCTTCGCCGACCTGCACGACGCCGAGCGTTTCTACCTGGCCGCCCCGGTCTATGCCGACGACGAGGCCCAGCGCGACGGCCTTCTGGCCCGCGGCGTGCTGCGCGAGATCTACGACAAGGCGAAGTCGGCCGACCTGGCGCTGGTCAGCGTCGGCAACGTCTCCGACCAGAACCTGATGCTGGCGCTGGGCGTGGTCGACCGCGAGGTCGCGGCGCTGCGGGCGGCCGGCGCCGTCGGCGACGTGCTGGGCACCTGGCTGGATGCCGAAGGCCGGCCGGTCGACCACCCGCTGAACCGGCGCATGGTGGCGCTGTCGCTGGACGACCTGGCCCGGATCCCGACCGTCGTCCTGGCCTCCGGCGGCAGCTACAAATTCGAGATCATCCGCGCCGCGCTGCGCCGCCGCTGCGTCAACGTCCTGATCACCGACGAGACGCTGGCGGAACGGCTTGCGGAAGACGGCGAAGGCTGAGATGACTGGGCTCCGCACCGGCACCCGGCTCGGGTGCCTTCTCCGGATGGCGGGCTGAGATCATGGATTTCCAGGGCAAGCACTTCCTCTCGACGCGCGAGCTGACGCTCGACTCGCTCGCCGCGGTGTTCCGCGTCGCCGACCTGCTGGCCCCGGTGGCCCAGGGCCGCGCCACCACGCGGGTGCTGGAGGGGGCGGTGCTGGGCAGCCTGTTCTTCGAGGCGTCGACCCGCACCCGGCTAAGCTTCGAGGCCGCCTTCCAGCGCCTGGGCGGCGCGATCGTCAACACCACCGGCTTCACCTTCTCCTCGATCGCCAAGGGCGAGTCGATCTACGACACCGCCCGGGTGGTCGCGGGCTATGTCGACACGGTGGTGATGCGCCACCCGGAGGAGCGGGCGATCCATGAATTCGCCGCCGCCACCCACATCCCGGTGATCAACGGCGGCAACGGCGCCGGCGAGCATCCGACCCAGGCGCTGCTGGACATCTATACGATCGAGAAGGAGTTCGCGCGCATCGGCCGGCCGGTCGACGGCGCCCGCATCGCCCTGGTCGGCGACCTGAAATACGGCCGCACCGTGCATTCCCTGATCCACATCCTGTCGCTGTACCAGGGCCTGACGCTGAGTCTGGTCTCGCCCGAGCCGCTGCGCATGCCGGCCGAGCTGGTGGAGCACGCCCGCAGCCGCGGGCATACGGTCGAGGAGCACGACGAGGTGCCGCGCGGCGTCGCCAAGGCCGACCTGATCTATGCGACCCGGGTGCAGAAGGAGCGCTTCGCCGAAGGCGAGCTGTCGGCCGACTACGCGCCGGACTTCCAGATCAGCCTCGGCATCCTGAACGCCCATGGTCTGCCGCACACGGTGGTGATGCACCCGCTGCCGCGCGACAGCCGGCCGGGCGCCAACGACCTGGCGCAGGACCTGAACACCGATCCGCGCCTGGCGATCTTCCGCCAGACCGACAACGGCGTGCCGGTGCGCATGGCGCTGTTCGCCCTGACCCTCGGGGTCGCCGACGGCATCGAGAAGACCTTCCAGCCGGCCCGCTGGTGGCGGCCGGAGCGGATCGGCCCGGACGACGCCGAGTTCTACAGGCCGGGGAAGGTTTGACGCAGGCCTTGTTGCATCGCGGATCGATGATATATGATGTCGATATCATATATGTGACATGGCCGCCATGCGCACCCTTATCGACATCCCGGTAGAGCAGCTTGAGGAGCTGACGGAGATCAGCGCCCGGGAGAACACGTCCCGGGCAGCCATTATCCGTGAGGCAATCACCAGCTATCTCGCGAAGCGACGCAAGGCCGGCGCCAAGGATGCCTTCGGCCTCTGGCGTCGTGAGGGCCAGGACATCGTGGACGGCGTCGACTACCAGAAGGCCCTGCGCGGCGAATGGTGAGCGCCGTCTTCGACACCAACATCCTGATCGATTACCTGAACGGCATCGCTGACGCTCGGGACGAATTGGACCGGTATGCGGACAAGGCGATCAGCGTCGTGACGTGGATGGAGGTGATGGTTGGAACCTCGCCGGCGACAGAGCAGACGACCAGAAGCTTCCTTCGGGGTTTCAGCCTGATTGAGTTGGATGACGGCGTCGCCGAAGAGGCGGTAGCGCTCCGGAAGGCGCATCGCATCAAGCTGCCAGATGCCATCGTCTGGGCATCCGCCCGCCGCCGCCCGGCCCTGCTGGTGACCCGCAACAGCAAGGACTTTCCGGCAGGCGATCCCGGCATCCGCATGCCCTATTCGGTCTAACGCCGCTTACTTCACCGCACCCATCGTGAGCCCGCGTACCAGCTGGCGCGACACGATCAGGGCGAAGACGATCACGGGCAGCACGATCAGCGTGCCGGTGGCCATGATCTGCCCCCAGGGCAGGTCGTAGCCGCTCATGAAGCTGGTCGCCGCCACCGGCGCGGTGCGGCTGGCGCTGCGCGTCAGGACAAGGGCGTAGAGCAGCTCGTTCCAGGAGAAGATGAAGGAGAAGATCGCCGAGACGGCGACGCCTGGCGCCGCCAGCGGCAGGGCGATGCGCCAGAACACGGTGAAGCGCGAGGCGCCGTCGATCCGGGCCGCGTCGTCCAGGTCGCGCGGGATGCCGCGGAACTGGTCGGCGCAGATCCAGACCACAATCGGCAGGTTGAAGGTCAGGTACAAGAGGATCAGCACCAGATGGGTGTCGATCAGGTTCAGGTTGCGGGCCAGGAGGAAGATCGGCAGGGCCAGCACGATCGGGCTGACCATGCGGTTGGTGATGAACCAGAACCACAGGTCGGACTTGCCGCGGAACTCGAACCGCGCCAGGGCATAGGCCGCGGGCGTGCCGAGCAGGATCGCCAGCGCCGTGGTCGAGACCGCGACGATGATCGAGTTCAAGAGGCTGGGGCCGACATCCTTGGGGCCCAGCACCGTGCGGTAGTGGTCCAGCGTCGGCTCGAACAGCCAGGCCGGCGGCGAGGCCAGTGCCACCGCCTGGTCCTTCAGGCTGGTCGTCACCATCCAGTAGAACGGGAAGACGCAGACGAGCGCGATCGCGATCAGGGCGATCGCATGCCAGGGCGAGACCCGGATGCGGGCCTTGGCCGGCCGAGCCTCCGCCCGCGCCGCTGCTGTCGAGGCGACCATCACTCGACCTCCTGGTAGACGAGGCGGATATACATTCGCGACAGCACGATGGTGAGGACCAGCAGCAGGATCGCCTGGGCCGAGGCGACGCCCTGGTCGAAGACCCGGAAGCCGATGCGCTGGATGGTGATCGAGATCAGCTCGGTCGCAGCACCCGGCCCGCCGCGGGTCAGGGTGAAGATCATGTCGAACAGCTTCAGCGTGTCGGCCGTGCGCAGGATCAGGACGGCGGTGATGCCCGGCAGCAGGAAAGGCAGCTGGACATGGCGCAGGATGTGGCGGAAGCGCCTGGTCTCCAGCCGCGCCGCCTCCTCGATCTCCGGCGGCACCATGGTCAGCCCGGCCAGCAGCACCAGGGCGCAGAACGGCGTCCACTGCCAGATGTCCATCAGCGCGATCGAGACGAAGGCGAAGGTCGGATCGCCCAGCCATTCGACCGGGCCGATCCCGACCAGGCCGAGGAACCAGTTCACCACGCCGAAGTCGCGGTTGAAGATCAGCCGGCCGATCAGCCCGACCACCGCATAGGTGGTGGCCATCGGGATGACCAGGCTGAGCCGGGCCAGCGTCTTCAGCAGCGGCAGCCCCGGCTTGTGCAGCAGGAGGGCGATGCCGAGGCCAAGCAGCAGCTCCGCCGGCAGCACGATGACAAGGAACAGCAGGGTGCGGCCGAGCGCGTCCCAGAAGGTCGGGTCGGTCAGCACCGACAGGTAGTTGCCGAGGCCGACGAAGGGCGTCCCCTCGCGCGGGATCTTCGGCAGGATCACCTGGTGCAGCGAGTTCCACAGCGCGTAGAGCGTCGGGAAGATGCCGATCGCGAACAGGGCGATCACGGCCGGGGCGAGGAACCAGACCGGGGTCCAGCGGCTGTCGAGACGGTGCGCCATGGGTCTACTCGAGGTTGGTGTGCCGCGCCCGCATCGCCTCGGGCGCAACGCCGAGGCGGTCGCGCAGCGCCAGCACGACCAGCTCGAACAGCAGGAACTGCGCGCCCTCATACAGGCTGCCCATCGGCAGCACCGAGGCGACGGCGGGGCCTGTATCGTTCGCCATCGTCTGGGCCGGCAGCACGAAGACGGTGTCGGCCAGGATTGCGGCGCTGCCCTGCGGCTGGGCGGTGAACAGGAGGGTCCGCGCCCCGGCGTCGCGGGCGACGCGCATCAGCCCGTCGACGGTGGCGAAGCCGCCCGGCCCGGCGCTGGCGACCAGCAGGTCGCCGGGCCCGACCGGCGGCGCCGACATGTCGCCGACGACATGAGTGTCGAGGCCGAGATGATAGAGGCGCATGGCCAGCGCCCGCATCATCAGCCCCTCGCGCCCGACCCCATAGCAGACCACGCGGCGTGCGCCGGCCAGGGCGTCCAGCACCGGATCAAGAGCGCCGGGGGCGAGCCGGCCGAAGACGCCGCGGATCTCGTCCAGCGCCCCTTCCGCCAGGGCGCCCAGGCTGTCGGGCATGGAATTCTCCAAGATCACACGAACGGATGGGCCGGCGCCCGCCCCTCACCCTCCCACGGCTTCGCCGCGGGCCCCTCCCTCTCCCCGAGGAGAGGGTTGGTTACCTCTCCCCCGGGGAGAGGTCGAAATCGCGACAGCGATTTCGGGTGAGGGGGTGGCTCCGGCCTCTCAAGTCAGGAGCTTACTGCAGCTTCTCCTTCTTGCCGTCATAGTAGCCGGCCTTCTGCAGCACCGCCTCCATGCGCTCACCGATCTTCTGGGCGCCGGATTCGGTCGTCTCCTCGCCCAGCATGATCTTGGTGCCGAACTCGGCGACGATCTCGGAGATCGCCGGCCATTCCGGGAAACGCGGCCGGAAGGACGGCACGCCGCCCTGCCAGGACGCCACCGTCGGCTCGACGAAGGCGTATTTCGCCTTGATCGCCGGGTCGTCATAGACCGCAGTGCGGCCGGAGACGCCGCCGGCCTCGACATAAGGCTTGGCCATCGCCTCGGAGGTCACCCACTGGATGAACAGCCAGGAGGCCTTCTGCTCCGCCTCGCTGGCCTGCGACGCGACGCCGAGCGAGAAGCCGCCCAGCGCCGGCTTCAGCCCGGCCTCGCCCTTCGGCTCGGTCGCCACGCCCAGGCAGTCGCCCAGCTTCGAGGTCGCCGGGTCGACCAGCGTCGAATAGAAGGACGACCATTCGGTGATCATCGCCACCTGGCCCTGGGCCAGCGCGTTCACCGCCTCGGCATGGTCGTAGTCGACGATGCCCGGCGGCATGTATTTCATCAGCTCCTGCCGGAACTTCAGCCCCTTCTGCGACGCTTCGGAGGTGAGGTTGGACTTGAAGTCGTCGTTCAGCAGCGACCCGCCGAAGGGCCACAGCACGCGCATGAAGCTGTCCGCCGACTGGGTCTCGCCGCGGCGCGACTGCAGGGCATAGGCGTATTTGCCGTTCTGGGTCAGCTTCGGCCCGTAAGTGTTCAGCAGCTCGTCCCAGGTCGCCGGCGGCTTGTCGAAGCCGGCGTCCTTGAGCATGCACTTGTTGTAGAACAGCAGGCCCGAATAGTTGTCGAAGGGCAGGCCGTACAGCTCCTTGTTCCAGGTGCCGAAGCTCTCCAGCAGGATCGGGAAGAAGCCCTTCAGGTTGAGATTCGGGTCGGCCAGGGCCGGGTCCTCGGTGAAGGTCTTGAGCGGCACCAGCCAGCCGCTGTCGGCGTATTCGCCGATCCAGACGACGTCGGTCAGGACTACGTCGATCTCGCCCCCGGCCGTGAAATCAAGGACTTCGCGCTCGCGGCTGTTCTCATAGGGCAGGATCTCGTATTCGACCTTGATCCCGGTCTCCTGCTCGAACTGCGGCAGCAGCTGGATCGCGGCGCGATAGCCCGGCCGGTCGAGGAAGATCGCCTTGATCGTGGTGCCCTTGTAGGGCTCCGCCGCCTCCTTCAGGCTCCAGGCCATGGCCTGGCCGGCGGTCAGCAGCGCAGCGATCGCGGCGCCCGAAAACAACAGCTTCTTCATGAGGTTGGCCTCCCTTTCTGACATGTCATACCCGGCTGCTGCCAGCCGGGCGGTTCTCCTGCCCGTTCGTTGAACGATGCTCTTCATCGCACGGTCGCGATACTCCGCCTGCATGGCGAAGGCCTTGGCCGCGCCACTTCTAAACATTTGTATCCTCGTCGATACAGTCGTCAAGCGACAGCTCCGATGTCAAGCCGGACGACTATCGCCGCAGAACCGTGCGGCAGGCGCCGAGGCGGGATTGCCAGCCTTCGCGCTCCAGCTCCGGCACCGGCTCTTCCGACTCCGGAAGACCGAGGCAGAGATAGCCGATCAGGTGCCAGTCCGGCGGCACGTCGAGCAGCGCCGCCACCGCCTGCGGCTCCAGGATCGAGACCCAGCCGAGCCCGACGCCCTCGATCCGCGCGGCCAGCCACAGCGTGTGGATGGCGGTGACCGCGGAGTGGTCCAGCGTCTCCGGCATGGTCTGCCGTCCGAGCCCGTGCCCCTGCCCGGTCGACCGGTCGCAGAACACCGCGAGCTGCACCGGCGCCTCCTCCAGCCCGGCCAGCTTCAGCCGGCGGTAATGAGCCGCGCGCTCGCCCTCGTAGCCGGAGGCGGCATCGGCATTGCAGCGGCTGAACACCGCCCGCACCGCGGCCCGCCGCACCTCGTCCTCGACCAGGACGAAACGCCAGGGCTGGCTGTTGCCGACCGAGGGGGCCAGGCAGGCGAGGTCGAGCAGCCGGTCGAGCAGCCCCGGCGGCAGCGGGTCGCGGCGGAAGCGGCGTACGTCGCGGCGCCAGCGCAGCAGCTCGGCGAAGCGGTCGCGGAACTCGGGCGGGAAATCGGGGGTGGCCACTGGGGTCCTCCGGGCAGCGGTACCCCCAGCTATAGCCGCGGGATCACGGTCCGGGGAACAGCGTGTCGATGCGACCCGTCGCCCAATAGGCGACGAGGCCGATCCATTCGTGCACCGCGATGTTCAGCACCTCGACCTGTTCCACCAGGTCCGGCCGCGGCAGCAGCATCGGCGGCAGGCCGCGATAGTCGACCGGCCATGGCACCACCTTCCAGCCGGCCTTGGCGAACAGTCCCATCGACCGCGGCATGTGATAGGCGCTGGTGACCACCACCCAGTTCTGCCCGGGCTGGGGCTGCAGCATCTGCTTCAGCAGCAGCACGTTCTCGTCGGTGTTCCGGGCCTGGCCTTCGAGCACCATCCGCTGCTCCGGCAGCCCGGCCATCAGCATGGTGTCGCGGAAGATGTCCGACTGCGGCGGGACGCCGTTCCACGGATCGCCCAGCCCGCCGGAGAACACCACCTGCGCCTCCGGAAAGCGCCGGGCCAGGTCGAGCGCGGCGAACAGCCGCTCGGCGGCACCGCCCAGCATTGGCTCGCCGCGGGCGCCGGACAGCGTCGGCTGCTCGGGTCCGCCCAGGACGATGATCCCCTCCAGCGTCGCCGGCAGCCGCTCCGGCTTCTGGAAGCGGTTCTCCAGCGGCAGCATCACCAGATCGCCGACCGGCAGCAGGCAGACCGCGGCGAAGGCCAGGGTCAGCGCGATCACCAGCCGCCGGGCCAGGCGCCGCGGGCGATACAGGAAGCCGGCCGCAGCCAGCAGCAGCGCCAACAGCACGAGGCCGAGCGGCTGGATGAAGAACCAGATCAGCTTCGACAGGAAAAAGAACACCGCTCACCCACCCGGCGCGACCGTCGAGCAATGGCGGATTGCGGCCGAAGATGCAACCCGTCGCCCATGCGCGGGTTGAAGCGGAGACGTCGCATCCGCACATGCGCTAGGCTGTCGATCCCACGGCCCTCGGAGTCCGCCGCCCGTTCATGGAGCTGTTCCCCACCGACCTTCTCGATCGGGCCGGCGAGCTGTTCGACCGTCGCATCCGCCTCGGCGTCACCGGGCTGAGCCGTTCCGGCAAATCGGTGTTCATCGCCGCGCTGGTGCATGGGTTGACCGATCCGCGGCGCTTCGGGCTGCTCGACGCCGTGGCCGAGGACCGGCTGCGCGCGGCCGTGCTGCGGCCGCAGCCGCATCTGGAGCTGCCGCGCTTCCCCTATGAGGAGGCCGTGGCCCGCCTGACGGGCGCGGGCGGGCATCCGGACTGGCCGGCCGGCACCCGCAACGTCGCCGAGCTGCGCCTGTCGCTGCGCTTCGCACCGAAGAGCGGGCTGCGCAGCTTCCTGGGCGACCAGGTGCTGCATCTCGACATCTTCGACTATCCGGGCGAATGGCTGATCGACCTGCCGCTCCTGGAGCGAGACTACGCCGCCTGGGCCGAGGAGACGTTGGTGCTGGCCGCGACCGGGGTCCGGGCGCCGCTGTCCCAGGCCTGGCGCGACGCGATTGCCCGGCTCGATCCCGCCGGGCCGGCCAAGGAGACCGACGCGATCGAAGCGGCGCGGCTCTACACCGACTATCTGCGCGGCTGCCGCACCCATGCGGTCCCCTTGAGCCGGCTGCAGCCCGGCCGATTCCTGCTGCCGGGCGACCTGGAAGGATCCCCCGCCCTCACCTTCTGCCCGCTGCCGCGGCCGCGCGAGACGCCGCGCGGGTCGCTGTGGCGGCTGATGGAGGAGCGGTTCGAGGCCTACAAGGCCAAGGTGATCCGCCCCTTCTTCAACGACCATTTCAGCCGGCTGGACCGGCAGATCGTGCTGGTCGACCTGCTGGCCCATCTCGCTGCCGGGCCTGAGAGCCTGGAGGATCTGGGCCGCGCCATGGACGACATCCTGACCTGCTTCAAGACCGGCGGCATCAACTGGCTGTGGCCGTTCGAATCGCGCATCCGCCGCGTCCTGTTCGCCGCCACCAAGGCCGACCACCTGCCGCGCGAAGGCCATGAGCCGCTGGTCGGGCTGATGGACGAGCTGCTGCAGCAGAGCGTGCGGCGCACCGCCTTCCAGGGCGCCACCGCCCGATCGATGGCGATCGCCTCGCTGCGCGCCACCCGCGAGGTCGACGTCAAGCATGAGGGCGAGACGCTGCGCTGCGTCGCCGGCGTGATCGAGCCGGGCGGCAAGCCGGTCGCGGCCTATCCCGGCGCCCTGCCGCGCAGCCTGCGAGAGGCCCGCGGCGGCGGCCGCTTCGGCGCCCAGCGCTTCCTGCCGCCGGCGGATCTCGGCGCCGACGGCCAGCCCTGGCCGCATATCCGCCTGGACGGGGCATTGCAGTTCCTGATCGGGGAGGATCTGTCATGAGCCGTCCGCCCTTGATCCTCGACCAGCCGCCGGAACCGGAGCGCGACCGGGGCCGCGCGCCGGCCGTCTTCGCGCTCGACCAGGCCGAGGCGGTGCCGGTCGAAGATGCGCCGGTCCCGGCCGCGCCCGACGCCGTCGACCCCGGGCTGCGCCGCCGCCGCAGCCCCGGCAGCGTCGCCCTGCGCATCGCCTTCGGCGCGCTGATCGCTCTGGTCGGTCTCGGCATCGGCCTGTGGGTCGAGCGGCTGGTCACCGATCTGCTGAGCCGGGGCGGGCCGCTGCAGGCCGTCACGCTGGCGCTGCTGGCCGTGGCCGGGGCCGGCATCCTGGTCTGGGCGGGGTGGGAGCTGCTGGCGCCGCGCCGGCTCGGCCGGGTCGAGGAGATCCGTAGCCTGGGCCGGGCGGCGGCGGGCGGCGACGCGGAAGCGGCCGACGCCGTGATCGCCCGCTTCCGCCGGCTGCATGCCGACGGTCCCGCGGCCGACGGTCTGGCGCGGCTGGAGCGCGAGCGCGACGAGCTGCGCGACCCGGCGGAGCTGATCGGCCTCCTGGAGCTGCACGCCCAGCGCCCGATCGACGCCGCCTGCCGCGCCGCCATCGCCGCCACGGCGCGGCGCACGGCGCTGATCACCACGGTCACGCCCTTCGCCGTCGTCGACATGGTGGCGTCAGGTGCCCTGAACCTGCGGATGATCCGGCGGATCGCCGAGATCCAGGGCTTCCGCCCCGGCCTGTTCGCGACCCTGTCGCTGGTCCGGCGGGTGGCGACGACCCTCTTGATCGCCGGCGGCATCGAGGCCGCCAACGACTATCTCGGCGACTTCCTGGGCGCCGGCCTGCTCCGCGCCTTCGGCCGCCGCGCCGGCGAGGGCGCGATCAACGGCATCCTCAGCGTCCGCATCGGCGTCGCCGCGATGAAGGTGTGCCGTCCCCTGCCCTATCTGCGCGACACCCCGCCCGGCACGATGAGCCTGGCCAAGGCGATCTTCGGGGCCGAGGCCGCGCCGAAGGGGAAGGATTAAGCGTCGGGCGGCGCGGGCGCCCCGATCCGCGGCATCACCCCGGCCTGGGCCTGCAGCAGGAGGCGCACCAGCTCCGCCTGTCGCCGGGTGCCGGTCTTCTCGAACACCCGCTGCTGATGCGACCGGACGGTCGCCAGCGATACCTTCAGGTCGTCCGCCACCTCCTGCAAGCCCCGGCCCGGCAGGATGCGCAGGGCAACGGCCGCCTCCGCATTGGTGAAGCCGAACAGTTGCCGCAGCATCGTCTGCGAGGTCTCAGGCTCACTGTCCGGATCGGCGATGACGACCAGCGCCGTCGTCCGGGACTGCCCTGCCCCGGCCGCGGTCGCCGGCCCCACCGGCAGCACATGCACGGCCAGCGCCCGGCGGCCGGAGGGCCGGCCGATCGACAGGCTGCCGCCGGCCGCTTGGCCAATGGCATGGCCGATCAACGCCTGCAGGGCCGCATGATCGGCGGCCGTCGCGGCCTGCAGCCTGCCGCCCGGGCGGATCGACAGCCCGTCCGACCGGCGCAGCAGGGCCTGGGCGACCGCATTGGCGAAGATCATCCGGCCGGTGGAATCGAGCTGCACAATGCCGTGCTGGATCGCTTCGAAGCTATGGAAAGCGTCGTCGCGCTCACGGCTCAGCCCGCGGATCCTGCGCTGAAGGCGGGCCATCTGCCGCAGATGCGGCAGCAGCAGTTGCAGCCCCTGCAGCGCCGACGGCTCGATCCCGTCGGTCCGCCGGTCCAGGAGCAAGCAGAGCGGATGGACGTCGCATCCCTCGCGCAGGAGGTTGACGAACACCCCGTCCCTCAGAGCATGGCGCGCGCCCCAGTCGCTATAGACCTCGGCTCGAAGCAGTTGCGGCCACGGCACCAAGCCGCCCATGGGCTGAATGACGCCGATCGGGGAGCGTTCCAGCGCCAACGCCACCGGGTCCCCGCGGCCATAATAGCTGTCGTAGCTGCGGATCGCGTCGGCATCGAGGCGCGTGTGATAGGTCATCCGCCGGGAGTTGGCGTCCATCAGCATCAGGCCGGCGGAATTGAAGCCGGTCGCCCGGACGATCCGCTCGAGTACATCCGGCCAAAGCGACGGCTCCAGCGCCGCATCATAGATGCCCGCCACCAGGCTGGAGAACTGCTCCAGGCTGCGCATGACCCGTCTCTCCCCCGAGAGCGGGCGAATTTTATCCTAGTCTCCGCCGCAGAGCGACGCGGTTTTCGGAGAAGACCCGACGCGGAAGGCCCGGCGATGGTCGCGCCGGGCCTCTGATCCAGCCTCAGTTCTGCTTCATCCCCGCGACCAGGGATGAAATGTTATACTGAAACATCTTCGCATACGTCGAAGCCGGCCCGTCCTCGGTCGACAGCGCCTCGGCGTAGAGCTCGCCGCCCATCTGCGCGCCGGAGGCCTTGGCCACCTGCTGCACCAGGCGCGGGTCGGTGGCGTTCTCGATGAACACCGCCTTGATGTGCTCGTGCTTGATCTGGTCGATCAGCTTGGCGACGTCGCCGGCCGAGGCCTCGCTCTCGGTCGAGAAGCCGACCGGGGCGTGGAACTCGATGCCGTAGGCGGCGCCCAGATAGCCGAAGGCGTCGTGGCTGGTGATGACCTTGCGCTTGCCCTCGGGAATGGTCGCCACCTCGCGCCGGGCCCAGGCGTCGAGATCCTTCAGCTCGGCGACGTATTTGGCGCCGTTCGCCTGGTAGGCTGCGGCATGGGCCGGGTCCGCGACCTCCAGCGCCTTGGCGATGTTGGCGGCGTAGATCGCGCCGTTCGCCGCGCTGTTCCAGGCGTGCGGGTCGAGGCCGCCGTGATCGTGATCGTGATCCTCACCCGCGTGGTCGTCATGGGCTTCGTGAGCCTCGTGGCCTTCCTCCTCGGCGCGCAGGGTCGCGATCCCCTGGCTGGCGACCACGATCCTGGCCTTGGTGCCGGAGGCCGTGACCAGCCGGTCCATCCAGCCTTCGAGCTCCAGCCCGTTGACCACGATCAGGTCGGCCTTCGTGACCGCCTGGGCGTCCTGGGGCGTCGGCTCGTAGACATGGGCGTCGCCATTGGGCCCGACCAGGCTGCGGACCTCGACATCGTCGCCGCCCACCTGCCGCACCATGTCGGCGAGGACGGTGATGCTGGTCACGACCGACAGCTTCTCCGCCGCCGTCGCGGGCAGCGACAGGGCGGCAAGGGACAGGCCGATCAGGCCGGCACGGAACGGTATCCTCATGCGATGGCTCCGTTGGGAGTTCAGTGCGCGAAATGCGCGGTGGGCAGGTATCGGGCCCGCAGGCTGTCATGCGTCCCGAAGATCAGCGACAGCAGGTAGAAGCCGCCGGCGGTCAGCACGATGCTGGGGCCGGAGGGCAGGCTGCCGTGATAGGAGACCAGCAGGCCGGAATAGCCGGACAGAAGCGCGATCCCGGCGGCCCAGGCGAACAGCGACCACAGCGACCGGCTCCAGAACCGCGCCGCCGCCGCCGGCAGCATCATCAGCCCGACCACCATCAGCGTGCCGAGCGCCTGGAAGCCGCCGACCAGGTTCAGCACCACCAGCACCAGGAAGGCGAAGTGGACCAGCGCGCCGACGCCGCCGACCATGCGCAGATAGCCGGGGTCGAAGCATTCCACCACCAGGGGCCGGTACAAGAGCGCCAGGGTGATCAGCGTCACCGTGGCGATCCCGGCCATCAGCAGCAGCGCCGCGTCGTCGACCGCGAGGATGGTGCCGAACAGCACATGGATCAGGTCGACATTGCTGCCGCGGGTCGAGACGATCAGCACGCCCGAGGCCAGCGCGATCAGGTAGAAGGCGGCGAACGCGGCGTCCTCGCGCAGCGCCGTCATCCGGGTGACGGCGCCGGCCAGCAGCGCGACGGCCAGGCCGGCGATCAGCCCGCCCAGCCCCATCGACCACAGCGACAGGCCGGACACCAGGAATCCGACCGCCGCGCCCGGCAACACCGCATGCGACATGGCATCGCCGACCAGGCTCATCCGCCGCAGCACCAGCAGCACCCCGACCGGGCCGCAGCCCAGCGCCAGCGCCAGGCAGGCCACCAGCGCCCGCTGCATGAAGGCGTAGTCGAGGAAGGGCGTGACCAGGAAATACCACACCGCCATCACGCCGCGCTCCGCCGGCAGGCTTCGCCACGGTCGGCCCAGGCCTCGGCCATGGCGCGGGCGCGCAGCAGGTTCTCGGCGCACAGCACGTCGCCGGTCGGGCCCCAGCCGATCGGGTCGCGGGCCAGCAGCAGCGTGTCCGGACAGACCTCGCGCACCTGGTCCAGGTCGTGCAGCACGGTGATCACCGTCCGGCCCTCGCCGTGCCAGCGCCGGACCACGTCGACCAGGTCGCGCGTGGTCTTGGCGTCGAGCGCGGTGAACGGCTCGTCCAGCATGATCACCCGCCCGTCCTGCAAGAGCAGCCGGGCGAACAGGACGCGCTGGAACTGGCCCGCCGAGAGGCTGCCGATCGGCCGTGCCTCGAAGCCGCCGAGGCCGACCGCCTCCAGCGCCTCGGCGGCGCGGCGGCGCAGCTCCTTCGAGGCGCCGCCGAAGATCCCGGTCCGGGCCCAGCCGCCCAGCAGCACGGTGTCGGCGACCGAGATCGGGAAGCTGCGGTCGATTTCCGCCTGCTGCGGCAGATAGGCGATGTCGCGCCGGCGCAGGCCGCCCAGGTCGACATGGCCGGACAGCGGCGCCAGCAGGCCGGCGATGGTCTTCAGCAGGGTCGACTTGCCGGCGCCGTTCGGGCCGACGATGGCGGTCAGCGTGCCCGGCTCGAAGCTGCCGTCGACATGGTGCACGGCCGGGTGCCGCTCGTAACCGGCGGTCAGGTTGGCGAGGCGGATGCGGCCCGTCGCGCTGGTCATGCCGCGCCCCCGAACCAGCCCATGGCCCAGGCCACGGCCAGCCACAGCACCGCGATCAGCGCGAAGGCGACGAGCAGGCGGGCCCCGACCGGCGCGGCCAGGGCCGACGGCCCGATCTCCCCGGCCCGGCGGGCGGCATGGGCGGGGTGGTGATGCGACACGGTCATGGGTCAGCCGATGGCGAAAGATGGTCCGGCACCATAGCGCCCGGCGGGCACGGCACCATTGACGTTAATGTATAACATCTTTGCGATATCGGAAAGCACCGCACGGCCCGATCGGCTCGTTCTTGGGGACGGGATCGACGTCAGCCGCCCAGCTTGCCCGGCAGGTCCTCGAGGTGATGGATCCAGGGCACGGCCGAACGGCACCAGATCTGCCGCTTCGGCGCCAGCTGGTCGCGCTGCCGGATGCCGCCCCAGCGGATGCCCCATTCCTCGGCATCGGCCCCCTCGCCGCTGGTGAAGACGGGCGATCCGCATTCCGGACAGAAATGCTGGAACCGCCTGCGGCCGTTGTCGCCGGTCTTCACATAGATCTTCGGCTCATGGCCGGTCAGCCGGATGGCCTCGCGCCGCGCGAGCACCGTGACCCGGAAGGGCGAGCCGGTCAGCGTCTGGCAATCGGTGCAGTGGCAGATCCCCACCTGCTCCGGGTCGATCTCCGCCTCATAGGCGACATGGCCGCAATGGCAGCGGCCGTCGATCCGCATCATGGCGCGCCCCATCCCGCATGGAACCGGACGGCAGCCTAGCCTATCGCCGGCCCGGCTGCAGCCGGCGCAGCACCAGATGCTTCAGGGCCGGCGGGATGTGGACCGGCGACGGCCAGTCCACCGCCAGGCCGAGGGCGGCGCATTCGGCTGCGATCTGGCGCCCGTTCTCGTAGCGGATCTGGCCGAGCCGCGGCAGGGCGTCAGCGCGGCGATGGTCGAAGGGGCGGCCGGACTGCGCCTCGCGGAAGCCGCGATGGAAGTCGGGGTGGCTCAGCACCCGCCGCGCCTCCGGCCAGTGCCGGGCCCGGCGCGTGGCGACGTCGGACGGGTCCCTCACGGCTGCAGGTCGACCAGCGTCGCCCGGCCGCCGGCATCGCCCGCCGCCAGCCAGCGCCCGTCGGGCGAGAAGGCCAGGGCCTCGACCGCGGCGCCGTTCGGCCGCAGCACCGGGACATAGCCGCTGCCGTCGAGCGGCATCAGCGCGACGAAGCCGTCCTTGGCGCCGGCGGCGGCGATCGGCAGCTGCGGATGCGCCGCGACCCGGGTGATCGGCACGCCGCGGGCCCAGCCGCTCTCGCTGGCGGTGCCGCCCATCGGGCCGTCGCGGCCGGCGAAGCGCCAGGACACCACGCCTTCGGAGCCGGAGGTCAGCAGCGCCCTGCCGCCATCGGCCCAGGCCAGGGACCGCGGCTTGGCGGGATAGCCCGGCATCTGCATGTGCACGCCGTCCGACAGGCGCCAGGCGTGCAGCGCCTTCTCCTGCATCGCCGAGACGATGAAGCGCGACCGCGGATGCCAGAGGACCGCTAGATGCGCCCCTTGCCAGGCGTAGAGCTTGGCCGCCCAGTCGCGCTTCCGCGGCGACCAGACGGTGACGCCGCCGTAATGCGCCGCGGCGATGCGCCGGCCGCGCGGGTCGAAGGCGGCGCCGTCGAGCCCCGCCGGGCCCCGTAGCCGCGTCACCGGCCCCCCGTCCGCGTCGAACACCAGCACCTCGCTGCCGGCGACGGCCAGGCGCCGCCCGCCGGCGGACGCGGCGTCGACGGCGCTGATCCAGCGGCCCGGCACGGCAGCGATCTCGGCGATCGCACCGTCCGGCGCGGTGCGGACCAGACGGCCGTCGTCGCCGCCGCTGAGAAAGCCGTCGCCGACATCCGCGGCCAGCGCCAGCACGGCGCCGCGATGCGCCGTCACCGCCGGAGGCTCGGGCGCGCCCGGCGACGCCAGCCGGACGGTGCCGTCGCCGAGGCCGAAGGCCAGATGCCCGGCGGCGTCGAAGGCGGCCGCCACCACCGGCGCCGGCCAGGCCCAGACCGTGCCCTTCTCCTCCGCCAGGGCGCGCGGCGGCAGCAGCAGGCTCATGCCGCGGCGCAGCCCTCGAAGCCGGCACGCAGCACGGCGGCATCGAGGTTGCGGCCGATCAGCACCAGCCGGCTCTCGCGCGGCTGGCCCGGCCGCCAGGCCGGGCCGAAATCGCCCTCCTGCAGCATGTGCACGCCCTGGAACACGAAGGGCCGGTCCTCGCCGGCGAAGGCGAGGATGCCCTTGCTGCGCAGGATGTCGGCGCCGCGGATCGCCAGCAGCATGCCGATCCAGTCGACGAAGCGGCGGCCGTCCAGCGGCCGGTCGAGCCGGAACGAGACGCTGCCGACGCCTTCGTCGCGCTCGTGGTGATGGTGCCCGTGGCCATCGAGCAGGTCGGGCTCGAGCGCCAGCAGCCGGTCGAGATCGAAGGCGCCGCCGTCCAGCACGGTGCCGAGATCGGCGTCGCAGCGCCGGGTCCGCAGCAGCCGCGCCACCGGATTGATGGCGCGCAGCCGCGCCTCCACCGTCGCCAGCCCGGCCTCGTCGGCCAGGTCGGTCTTGTTCACCAGGATGGTGTCGGCGAAGGCCACCTGCTCCTCCGCCTCGTCGCTGTCGCCCAGCCGCGCCTCGATGTTGCGGGCGTCGACCACGGTGACGATCGAGTCGAGGGCGGTGCGCTCGCGCACCTCGTCGTCGACCAGGAAGGTCTGCGCCACCGGCGCCGGGTCGGCCAGACCCGTGGTCTCGACCAGGATGCGGTCGAAGCCGCCGGCCCGCTTCATCAGCCCGCCGATGATCCGGATCAGGTCGCCGCGGACCGAGCAGCACAGGCAGCCGTTGTTCAGCGCGAACACCTCCTCGTCGACGCCGACCACCAGGTCGCCGTCGATGCCGATCTCGCCGAACTCGTTGACGATCACGGCATAACGCCGGCCATGCGCCTCGGACAGGATGCGGTTCAGGAGCGTGGTCTTGCCGGCCCCGAGATAGCCGGTCAGCAGGGTGACGGGGATGCGGGACATGAGGAACCTCGGGCTTCGGGAATTTAAATGTTATTATATAACATAATAACCGGACGCAAGCCTGTCGCCCATGGGCCGATGGGATGGTATGCACGGAGATCGCATCCGATCGCCGACCCGGCATCGCGCCCCAGAATCGCCCAGATTCCCCGCGAGGGACGACGCCGGGCGGCAGCCTGCCGTCCGTCACCCGAGGACCGACATGCCCGTTCCCGCCCCGTCCCGCCGCGCCTTTCTGCATGGCTGCGCCGCCGGCCTGTCCCTGGCCCTGATTCGGCCGGCCCTGGCCCAGGACGCGGAGGCGCCGCCGCCGCTCGGCTTCCGCGAGCTGGCGGACGGTGTCTGGCTGCACACCAGCTGGAAGAAGCTGGAGCAGGGCTGGGTCTCGTCCAACGGCCTGGCCGTGATCGGGCCCGAGGAGGTGTTGCTGATCGATACCGCTTGGAGCCCGGCCCAGACCGTGGCGCTGCTGGAACGGTTGGCCGAGGCTGCGCCGAACCGGCCGGTCAACCTGGTGGTGACGCATGCGCATGACGATCGGCTGTCCGGCCTGGCGGCGGTGCATGCCCGCGGCGGCTGGTCGCTGGCCCGCGACGAGACGGTCAAGGCGGCGGAAGCCGCCGGCGCCGGCACGATCCAGCGCAGCTGGAGCGGCGAATCGACCGCCATCACCGGCGGCGGCCGCACGGTGGAGCTGTTCTATCCGGGTCCGGCGCACACCCGCGACAACACCGTCGCCTTCCTGCCGGACAGCGCCGTGCTGTTCGGCGGCTGCGTGATCCGGGCGGCCGAGCAGGCCAATCTCGTCACCGTCCCCGAATCCGACGTCTGCCGCTGGCCGCAATCGGTCGAGGCGGTGATCGCCCGTTACGGCAAGGCGGCCAGGATCGTGGTGCCGGGCCATGGCGAGCCCGGCGACGCCGGCCTGCTGTCCCACACCCACCAGCTGGCCAAGGCCGAAGCGGCGAAGAGCTGCAGCCCGGCGGGCTGACGATCAGCCCCCGGCAGCCGCCGCCCCGGCCGCGCAATCGCGACAGCGGCCGAGGATCTCGATGGTTCGCCTGTCGGCGACGAAGCCGATCCGCCCGGTCCAGGCCTCGATCAGCCCGTCCACCGCCGGATCGGTGATCTCCTCGACCCGGCCGCAGTCGCGGCAGATGGCGAATTGCGCCGGATGGGTGTGGTGGTGGTCCGGCCCGCCGCACACCACATAGGCGTTGAGCGATTCGATCCGGTGCACCAGACCGCGGTCGAGCAGCCCCTTCAGCGCCCGGTACACCACCGGCGGCGCGGTGATGCCGTCGCCCTTCATCTCACGCAGGATGTCGTAGGCGCTGGCCGGCTCGGCGCTGGCCCGCACCAGGTCGAGCACCCGCTGCTGCCAGTGCGACAGGCCGGCGCGGGGAGGCCGGCCGCGCCGGGTCGTGCCCATTGCTGTCTTCGATGCCGTGGCGGCCTTGCCCTTCGGCGCCGCGCCTTCCAGCTTCTGTCTCATGCGTCGAGTGATAGCATGCGGCCCCTCCCGAACGCCACGCCCTGCCCGATCTTGAAACCGACCGGTCACCCCCCATTTCCTGTTTAACGGGAGTGGGGATGCCGCGTGGTCCCTGCTCCGCAGGCGCCGGGGAACCGGGCCGCCCGAGCCGGGGGTTCCGGCAGCTCGCTCTCAGGAGGAGTGACCATGACGCGGGTGTCGCTGTTCAACAGCCCGCTTCTGCTCGGCTTCGAGCAGTTCGAGCGGACGCTCGACCGGATCGGCAGGACGCCGAGCGACGGGTATCCGCCCTATAACATCGAGCAGCTCGGCGAGGACCAGCTGCGCATCACTCTGGCGGTCGCCGGTTTCACGGATGCCGATCTGACGGTGCAGATCGAGGACAACCAGCTTGTGGTCCGCGGCAAGCAGACCGACGACAAGGAGCGCGTGTTCCTGCATCGTGGCATCGCCGCCCGCCAGTTCCAGCGCGCCTTCGTGCTGGCCGAAGGCATCGAGGTGACCGGGGCCTCGCTCGACAACGGGCTCCTGAACATCGATCTCCGCCGGCCGGTGCCGGAGAGCAAGGTCCGGACCATCGCCATCAACCGTTCCGCGGCGAAACCCAACGGCAAGACCGCGATCGACGTCTCGACCGACGTCGAAGGGTGAACCGAAACACCTGGTGACCAGAATGAACACCAACGCCACCCCCACCTTCACCCAGATGTCGCCGACCGATTTCGCGGCGATCGGCCTGAACCAGATCGCCTTCGTCAAGCCGGTCGTGGTCGAGGGCGAGCCCGCCTTCGCCGTGCACGGCGCCGACGGCACCCCGCTGGCCGTGGTCAAGGACCGCGACCTGGCCTTCGCCGTGGTCCGCCAGAACGACATGGAGCCGGTCAGCGCCCACTGATCCCGCTTCGTCCCGATGAGCGAACGCGAAAGCCCCGCCGCCGGCGGGGCTTTCTCTATTTCACGGCCCCGGCGGGGAGCCCGGCGATGAACCAGCGGCCGACGATGCCGAACAGCAGCACCACCGGCACGGTGGCCAGCGTCGCCCCGGCCAGCAGCAGGCCCCAGTCGATCTGGTACTGGCCGATGATGCCGGCGAAGCCGACCGGCAGGGTGCGGTTGGCGTCGGACAGGATCAGTACCGAGGCGAACAGGTATTCGGTCCAGCTGGCGATGAAGGCGAAGATGGCGACGCTGGCGATGCCCGGCACCGCCAGCGGCACCATGATCCGCAGCAGGATCGCCAGACGCGAGGCGCCGTCGATCAGCGCCGCCTCCTCCAGTTCCGCCGGGATCGAGGCGAAGAAGCTGCGCATCATCCAGATCGCGAAGGGCGAGGCGAAGGTGACGTTGACGATCACCAGCGCCGCCGGCGTGTCGATCAGCCCCGCCTGCGACATCATCCCGTAGAGCGGGATCAGGATCAGGATGCCCGGGAAGGCGTAGGCCACCAGCACCGCCCGGAACAGCAGGACGCGGCCGGGAAAGCGCAGCCTGTAGAAGCCGTAGGCGGCCAGCACCGACAGCAACACGGTGATCACGGTCGACCCCAGCCCGACCAGCAGGCTGTTGCCGAGATAGCGCGGATAATCCGAGGCGCCGAGCAGCTTGTCGAAATGCCGCAGGGTGAAGCTGTGCGGCACCAGCGTCGGAACCCGGGCGATGATCTCCTGCGGCGCCTTGATCGCGCCGGTGGCGATGAACCAGAAGGGCAGCAGCACGAGGACGGCGAGACCGAGCAGCCCGCCGCCGATCGCCAGGGTCTGGCCCGGGCTGCGCCTCACCCCTCCCCCTTCGGCGCCAGCGCCCGGGTGAGAAGGACGGCCAGCGCCATCAGGAGCAGGCTGACCAGCACCGACATCGCCGCCGCCTGGCCCAGCCGATAGGATTTGAACGCGGTCTCGTAGATCAGCACCGGCAGGGTCTGGGTGGCGCCGGACGGCCCGCCCGCCGTGGTCAGCCAGATGATGTCGAAGACGTTGAAGGACAGCAGCGTGCCGACCACGCCGAGCACCAGCATCGTGGGCTGCAGCAGCGGCCAGGTGATGCGGCGGAAGCGCTGCCACGGGCCGGCGCCGTCGATCGCCGCGGCCTCGTACAGGTCGGCCGGGATACGCTGCAGCCCCGCCAGCAGCATCACCGCGACGAAGGGGAACCAGCGCCAGGAGTTGATCACCACCAGCGACGCCATGGCGCTGCCCGGCCCGGCGAAAAAGCCGATCGGGCGATCGGTCAATCCGAGCGACACCAGGAGATGGTTCACCACCCCGCCGGAGGTGCCGAGCAGCCAGCGCCAGATGATGACGACGACGATGGTCGGCACGATCCAGGACAGGATCACCCAGACCCGCACCAGCCGCACGCCGCGGAAGCGCTGGTTCAGCAGCAGCGCCGTGCCCAGCGCCAGCAGCGTCTGCAGCACGGCGTTGCCGGCGACCCAGACCAGGCTGCGCCCCAGCGCCGCCCACAGCCGGGCCATCTCCAGCACTTCCTGGTAATTGCCGAACCCGACGAAGCCCCCGTCGGAGCCGATGACGCGGATGTCGCGCAGGCTGATCGCCACCGCGGCGCCGAGCGGATAGAGGATGGTCGCCGCCAGCCACACCAGCACCGGCGCCACCATCAGCATCCCGGCGATCGCCTCGGACCGGGCGCGCGACAGGCGCCGGGGACCGGCGCTCATCCCTCGCTCGTTCCTTTGAATCCCCCCTCCCCTTGCGGGGAGGGGGGACCCTGGCTGGCACTGGCCATGGTCGAAAGGCGCCCCCGCCCCGCGCTCCCTACTTCACCGCCTCCTGCATCCGCGCCTGGCCGGCCTTTACCGCTTCGGCGGCCGGTATCTCGTCGATCACCACCTTCTGCAGCGTCTCGGCCAGGATGTTCTGGGCCGAGATCGCGGCGATGCTGGGGAAGGTGTGGCCGCCGGTGAAGCCGAACAGGGCGCCGTTGCGGCTGTTGGCGATCATCGCCTCGATCTGCGGCTTGTACTTCACCACCAGCGGGTCGCTCCACAGGCTCTTGGCCTTGGCGCCGTCGGCGGTGACCGGCAGGAACAGCCCCGGCTCCATGTTCAGGAAGCGGCCATAGGTCTCCGGCTCCAGGAGCCAGGCGATGAAGGTCTCGGCCGCCTTCCGCTTGGCCTCGTCCTTGGCCAGGATCATCACCGCGTTGGAATAGGCGATGGTGCCCGACTCCTTGCGGTCGTCGGCATGCGGGATCGGCGCCACGCCGAGGTCCTGGGCGTCGCCTTCGGCCTGGCTGTCATAGGTGCTGATCACGGTGAACTGCAGGATCATGCCGCAGCCGCCGCTGGCGAAGCAGGCCTCGGCCTCGCCCCAGGTCCAGCCCGGCGCGTCGGCGGCGGAGAACTGGTACAGGTCCTTGTAGAAGTCGTAGGCCTTGACCGTCTGGGGGTTGTCGAAGCGCAGCGTGCCGTCCGGGTTGTAGATGTCGGCCGCGCCGGCATTGACCATCAGGTCGTAGACGGTCTGGTCGGTGTAGAGCTGCTTGTTGGCCGGCAGGCCGATGCCGTAGCGGCCGTCCGCCGTCAGCTTTTCCGCCGCCGCCTTCCACTCGCTCCAGGTCTTCGGCGGTGTCAGCCCGGCCTCGGCGAACACGCTCTTCCGGTACCACAGCGACATCGCCATGTTGTACAGCGGCACCGCCCAGACGCCGCCGTCATAGCTGTAGGGCGCCAGCGCGCTGGGCACGAAATGATGCTGGGCGTCGAGCTGCTTGACGAAGCCCTCGACCGACTGCAGGGCGCCGAGATCCTTCAGGACCGGGGTGAAGTCCGGGATCGCGAACAGGAGATCCGGCGCGTTGCCGGCGGCGATGGCGGCCGGCGCCTTGGCGTAGATCTCGCCCCAGCTCTGCGGCTCCTGCTTCACCGCGATGTCCGGATGGCTCTTGTTGAAGGCGTCGATCAGCTCCTGCACCCGCGCCACGCGGTGCGGCGGCTGCTCCATGTGCCACAGCGTCAGCTGCACCGGCGCCGCCTGGGCGGCAGCGCCCCAGACCAGCGCGGCCGCGGCCACGCCCGACACGATCGACCATCTCGTCGCCATTGCCCTCTCCCCTGTTTGTCCTGCGGCCCGGGATGCGGCGCGTCGTTGACCGAGCGTCCGCCGGGCTGTCTACAGATGCGGATTGCGCGTCCGGTAGCGTTCGACGAGCGCGGCGTTGCGCTCCTTCGCCCCCGGCATGTTGGCGCTGATATAGGCCGGCGCCACCTCGCCGGACTCGGCCAGCCGCGCTACCGTCTCGCTCAGCACCGCGTTCCAGACCGCGGCGCCCAGCACCGTCGAGATCGGCCCGACGACCAGCCCTTCCGCCGCCGTCACCGAGGCGTCGCCGGGCGGGCCCTGGTTGTCGATGGCGATGTCGGCGGACTCGGCCAGGGTCGGCCGGCCGGCGGCCGCCGCCCGCGAATAGGCGATCGAGGTCACGGCGACCACCGTGGCGCCCTTCTCCCGGCCGTGGCGCGCGGCCTCGACCGGCACGGCGTTGACGCCGCTGTTGGAGAACACGAACAGCGTATCGGCCGGCCCGATCGGATAGCGGCCGAGGAGATGCGCGGCCAAGCCGGGCATCCGCTCCAGAGCGCCGGAGACCACCGCGCCCTCATGCAACATCACTGAGGAGGCCAGGACCGGCACCACGCAGGCCAGGCCGCCGGCGCGAAAATGCCCCTCCTCCGCCATCAGATGCGAATGGCCGGTGCCGAAGATGTAGATCAGCCCGTCACGCCGGATGGTCTCGACGCAGGCCGCCGCCGCGGCGCCGATCGCCTCGCCCTGGGTCGCGGTCAGGGCGGCGATGCGATCGGCGATGCCGGCGAGATAGGCGGCGGCGCCGGAAAGGGCTGTCGATGTCATGGGTCCGTCGAGTCTGGAGGGGACAGCCGCGCCCGCATCTTGTAGCGGTCGCCGCGATAGGCGGAGCGGACGAATTCGATGACGTGGCCGTCGGCATCGGCGGTGCGCCGGGTGAAGACCAGCACCGGCGCGCTGCGCGGGATGTCGAGGGCGCCGGCGGTCACGGCGTCGGGCAGGTCGGCCTCGACCGTCTGCTCCGCCTGCCAGGGCACCAGGCCGTAATCGTGGCGCAGCACCTCGTACAGCGAGGCGGTGCGGAAATCGTGGCGGTCCAGGATGCCGGGCACCAGCGCCTCGGGCAGCCAGGTGACCTCGAACGCCATCGGTACGGCGTCGGCCAGGCGGACGCGCTCGAGCAGCACCAGCGGCGCGCCTTCGGCCACGCCCAGCGCCTCGCGCGCCTCGCCGGTCGCCGGCATCACGGCCTGGCGCAGGATCACGCTGGCGGCGCGACGGCCGAGGCGGGCCATGTCTTCGCTGAAGCCGGTCAGGCGCTGCAACCGCTGGTCGACCTTCGGCCGGGCGACGAAGCAGCCGCGGCCGATCCGGCTCTCGATCAGCCCGGCGTCCGTCAGGCTCTTGAAGGCCTGGCGCACGGTCATCCGGCTGATGCCGAGCTGGTCGGCCAGATCGCGCTCGGAGGGCAGCCGGTCACCGACGGCGAAGGCGCCAGCACGGATCCGATCGGCCAGATCCTCCGCGATCTGCTGGTAGATCGGCTTATCCGTCGATGTCGGCTGTAGATCGGTCATGGCGGGCCCTGGTGGTCTAGACCACAATCGGCATGATGAAGGCCGATCCGGGCCCCGTCAAGAAAGGTCGGACAAAGCGGCGGGCATGCGCAGCAGCGCGTCGCGATGCCCGCCGTAGCGCCGCCAGGCGGCCTCATAGGCCTCCCGCAGCGCCGGATCGGGGCGATGCGTGCGCCGGATCCTGCGGACCCGGCGCGACGCGTCGCCGATCGAGGGATACCATCCGATGCCGGTCCCGGCCAACAGGGCGGCGCCGCAGGCCCCGTATTCGCCGCCGTCGGGGACCTCGACCGGCAGGCCCAGCACGTCGGCGATCATCTGCGACCAGAAGCGGCTGCGGCTGCCGCCGCCGGACAACAGCACGCTCTGCGGCCGCTCCGCCATCGCCGCGAAGCAGTCCCGGACGGCATAGGCCAGCCCTTCATAGACGGCGCGCACCAGCTCGGGCCGGCCGTGCCCCGGAACCAGCCCGGCGAACTGGGCCCGGGCGGCGGCCGAAACCGCCGGGGCGATGATCCCGACCTCGCTGAGATAGGGCAAGTAGACGGCGCCGCCGGCGCCCGGCGGGGCGGCTTCCGCCAGCGCCTCCAGCGCGGCGTAAGGGTCGGGGTCCCGGGCCAGGTCCGGGCACAGGCTGCGCAGGCACCAGTCGAGATTGCTGGTGCCGGCGACGTTGACCATGCAGCGCAGCCACAGCCGGCCCGGCAGGCTGAACAGCAGGCCGAGATCCGGCGGCTCGAAGGACGGGGCGTCGAGCACCACGCCGTTCAGGCAGGTGGTGCCGAGCACGGTGCAGGCCGCGCCGGCGGCGAGACCGCCCGAGCCGATGACGCTGGCCGCGACATCCCCGGCGCCGGTGACGACCGGCGTGCCGGCCCGCAGCCCCGTCTCCGCCGCGGCGACCTCCGTCACCGCGCCGGCGACCGCCTCGGACGCCAGCACCGGCGGCAGCAGGTGCCGGTGCTGGCCGAGGCCGAACAGCTCGAGCATCGCCTCGCTGCGGCCTTGCGAGCGGGCGTCGCCCGGAGCCACCGCCGACTCGGTCGGGTCGGCGGCGCGCCCCCCGGTCAGGCGGAAGCGGAGATAGTCCTTGCAGCCGAACACGCAGTCGGCCCGGGCCATCACCTCGGGCTCGTGATCCAGAAGCCAGCGCAGCACCGGCAGGGTGCAGCCCTGCTGCATCACCGAGCCGGAGGACGCGAAGATCCGGGACATGAACGCCGGATCCCGGGCCTGCATCGCCTCGATCCAGGGCTGGCTGCGGCCATCGTCCCACAGGATGCCGGGGCGCAGCGGCCGGCCATCGGCATCGATCACCCAGGCCCCGACCATGGCGCCGGTGACACCGACGGCGACGACCGTGGAGCCGTCGACCCCGGCCACGGCCAGCACCTCGCGGATCACCGCCGCGGTGGCGACCCAGGCGGTCTCCGGGTCGCTTTCCGACCAGGCGGGGCGGGGGCGCGAGACGGTGGTGCGGCGGGACGCGGCGGCGCGCTGCCGGCCGTCGCGCCCGAACAGCGCGGCCTTGATGACCGAGGTGCCGGCGTCGAGGCCGAGCAGGAGCATGGCGGAACCGCTTGCGGGGGCCGATCCGCCCCGGCTAGCGGAGCGGGGGCCGGCCGGTCAAGCGGCGTTCACCGACTCGCTCTGCGACAGCAGGGCGAAGATCGCGTCGGCGCTCTGGCAGCCGCGCAGCTTCTCGCACAGGCTCTCGTCGCGCAGCATGCGGCTGATCCGGGCCAGCGCCTTCAGATGGTCCGCCCCCGCCCCTTCCGGCGCCAGCAGCAGGAACACCAGGTCGACCGGCTGCTCGTCGACCGCGTCGAAGTCGATCGGCCGCTCCAGCCGGGCGAAGGCGCCGAACACGCCCTGCAGATGCGGCAGCTTGCCGTGCGGAATGGCGATGCCGCGGCCGACGCCGGTCGAGCCCAGCCGCTCGCGCTCCAGCAGCACGTCGAAGATGAAGCGCTCGTGCTGGCCGGTCAGTTCGGCGGCACGGCGGGCCAGCTCCTGCAGCGCCTGCTTCTTGCTGGCAGCCTTCAGATTGGCGAGAATCGCCTCGGGGCGGAGGAAATCGATCATGACATGTCGGATGCGCCGCCCTCAGGCAGCAGCATCCTCGGTCCCTTTCGGATCGACCCAGCCGATGTTCCCGTCGGGACG
The DNA here is from genome assembly GCF_916619195.1 of Inquilinus sp. Marseille-Q2685. Taxonomy (NCBI): domain Bacteria; kingdom Pseudomonadati; phylum Pseudomonadota; class Alphaproteobacteria; order Rhodospirillales; family Rhodospirillaceae; genus Inquilinus; species Inquilinus sp. Marseille-Q2685. The sequence continues at coordinate 137,476 of NZ_CAKAKL010000007.1, read as the reverse complement.
GCGGAACACCATGTTGAGCCGGCCATGGGCCTGGTTGCGGAACATCAGCGCCGGCAGGTCGCCCAGATCGAGGCGCATCACTGCCTGCAGCACCGTCAGGCTCTCGATCGTGGTGGAGACGTCGGCGATCACGATCGGCTGGTTCGGCTCCTCGCCGTTCAGCCATTCCTCGGATTCGGCCTCGAGGATGTAGCTCTGGGCCGGCAGGGCCGGCTGGGCGTCGCCGTTGTGGTGGTCGCGCAGGCGGCGCTTGTAGCGGCGCAGGCGCTTGGCCAGCTTGTCGGCGGCAGCGTCGAAGGCGTGGTACGGGCTCTCGGCCTCCGCATTGCTCTGCAGGAGGATGTTGCGGCCGACATGGACCGACAGGTCGCTCCGGATCAGATGGGCGTTGCGGGAAAAGACGACATTCGCCTCGATCGCGTTGTTGAAGTACTTCGCGGTCGTGCTGGTGAGGGCGTCGCTGACATGGGTGCGCAATGCGTCACCGACGTCGATCTGCTTGCCTCTGACGGTCAGTTGCATGGCTGTCGCTTCACTGCTGCACGATGAGAGACGGGCGCCCAAAAAGAACGGGGCGGCCTTTGGGGGCCGCCTTCGGGCGGCGACCATAGGGACGGGGCGCCTTCCTGTCAACGCAGGGGGCCCGGTCCCGGGCTGCGGGGGGAGCGCTCATCGGCTCAGACCCTTCTCACGCCGTCGCTGGACGGAGGATGGTATCCGCATCCCCTCACGGTACTTGGCGACGGTCCGCCGTGCAATGTCGATCCCCTCCCCGCGCAGGATTTCGACGATCCGGTCGTCGGACAGGATGGCGTCCGCCGGCTCGGCGTCGATCATGGTGCGGATGCGGTGGCGCACCGCCTCGGCCGAATGCGCGTCGGCCCCGTCGGCGCCCTGGATCGCCTGGGTGAAGAAGTATTTCAGCTCGAACACGCCGCGCGGGGTGGCGATCACCTTGTTGGTGGTCACCCGGCTGATCGTGCTCTCGTGCATGTCGACCGCCTCGGCCACATCCTTCAGGGTCAGCGGCTTCAGGTGCTGCACGCCGCGGACGAAGAAGGCGTCCTGCCGGCGCACGATCTCGGACGCGACCTTGAGGATGGTGTTGGCGCGCTGGTCGAGGGCGCGGACCAGCCAGTTGGCATCGGCCAGGCAGGTGCCGACATAGTCGCGGTCGACCTTGCTGCGGGTGCCGCGGCTGATCTCGGCATGGTAGCGGCGGTTGACCAGCACCCGCGGCAGGGTGTCGGCGTTCAGCTCGACCACCCAGCCGACCTCCGGCTGCGCCCGCATCAGGATGTCCGGGATCAGGGTCTGCGCGACCTCGTGGTCGAAGGCCGCGCCCGGCTTGGGGTCGAGGGCACGGATCTCGGCGATCATCTCGGCCAAGTCCTCGGCGTCGACGCCGCACAGCCGCATCACCGCGGCCAGGTCGCGCCGGGCCAGCAGGTCGAGATGGTCGAGCAGCGTCCGCATCGCCGGGTCCAGGCGGTTGCGTTCGGCCAGCTGGATGGCCAGGCACTCGGCCAGGCTGCGGGCGAAGATGCCGGGCGGATCGAGCCGCTGGCAGCGACGCAGCACCGCCTCGACCCGCTCCGGCGGGCAGCCGAGGCCGGCCGCCACCTCCTCCACCGTGGCGCCGAGATAGCCCGTCTCCTCCAGCAGGTCGACGAGCCGTGCCGCGATCAGCCGGTCGGCCGGGGCGGCGAACTCGATCGCGATCTGGCTCAGCAGATGGTCGCGCAGGCTCGGCCGCTCCGCCAGCGTCTCCTCGAGGCCGGGCAGGTCGTCGGCGAAGTCCATGCGGCCGCGCCCCGCACCGGCGAACTGCGCCTCGCCGCCGTAATCCTCGTTCCGGTCGGTGGCGCTGGAGCCGGTGAACAGGTTGCTCCAATCGGTGTCCAGCGGCGCGTCCGCCGAGACGATGGCCGGCGGCTCCGGCGCGGTCAGCGCGACATCGGCCGCCACCGTCCGCCCCGATCCGGGATCGGGAGGCTCGATGTCGTTCCGGTCGCTGGTGCCGTCGCCGCCGTCGTCGCCGCGCTCGCCCTCCTCCCGTTCCAGGAGCGGGTTGCGCTCGAGCTCCGCCTCGACGAAGGCGGAGAGCTCGATGTTGGACAGCTGCAGCAGCTTGATCGACTGCTGCAGCTGCGGCGTCATGACCAGCGCCTGGCTCTGCCGGAGCCCGAGGCGTTGCGAAATGGCCATGGCTGCCCGGTGGCCTACAGGCTGAAGCGTTCGCCCAGATACACGCGCCGCACCTCCTCATTGCCGACGATGTCGGATGGTTCGCCTTCCATCAGAACACGCCCGTCGTGGAGGATATAGGCCCGATCGACGATATCGAGGGTTTCCCGCACATTGTGGTCGGTGATCAGGACGCCGATGCCCCGGTCGCGCAGATGCGCCACCAGGTCGCGGATGTCGCCGACCGCGATCGGATCGATGCCGGCCAGCGGCTCGTCCAGCAGCATGAAATGCGGATGGCTGGCCAACGCCCGGGCGATCTCGACGCGCCGGCGCTCGCCGCCCGACAGCGCCAGGGCGGGGGTGCGGCGCAGATGGCTGATCGAGAACTCGGCCAGCAGGTCCTCCAGCACCGCCTCGCGCGCCGAGCGGTCCGGCTCGGAGATCTCCAGCACGGCACGGATGTTCTGCTCGACCGTCAGGCCGCGGAAGATCGACGCCTCCTGCGGCAGGTAGCCGATGCCGAGCCGGGCGCGGCGGTACATCGGCAGGTCGGTCAGCTCCTGCCCGTCCAGGAGGATCGTGCCGTAATCCGGCTGGATCAGGCCGGTGATCATGTAGAAGCAGGTGGTCTTGCCGGCGCCGTTCGGCCCGAGCAGGCCGACCGCCTCGCCGCGCTGCACCTGCAGGCTGACGCCGCGCAGCACCGGCCGCTTCTTGTACTGCTTGCCCAGGTTGCGGGCGACGAGCCCGTCATTCTTGGCGACGAGGCGCGGCGCGGCCGCCGTCTCGGCCGGATGCGGGCTGATCGGCTTGGTCATCGCCTGCCCCCTACTTCTTCGGTGCCGGCTGGCCCGGCAAGCCAGGCTGGCCCTGGTTGTTGTTCTGGTCCGGCACCAGCAGGGCCCGGGCGCGGCCGCCCTGGCCCGGCCGGGTCAGCAGCTTGCTGACGCCGCTGGCCATGTCGACCTCGGCATAGTCGCCGTTCAGCTGGTTGCCGCCGCGGGTCATGCGGACGTCGTCGGTGATGGTCGCGAACTGGCTCTTGACGTCGTAATGACCGGTCCGGCCGGTCACCACGTCGGTCGCCGTGGTCAGCTTGACGTTGCCGTCGGCGTCGACCGTCGACAGCTCCTTGTCGCCCTTCTCGTTCGGGGCGAAATGGCCGGTCAGCGTGTCGGCGCGCAGCGACTTCTGCTCCTTGGCGCGGACCGCCGTGGCGTTGCCGCGGGCGATCGCCACGTCCTCGGCCTGGCGGTACACCATGCTTTCGGTGGCGGTGATCACGTCGTCGTTGTTGACGAATTTCAGGTTGCCGCCGGTCAGGGTGAAGGTCTGGGCGTCGAGCTCGTAGACCCCCTTGCCGCCGGTGGCGCTGGTGGTGTCGCCGCGGGTGATCAGCACATTGCCCTCGGCCGTGGCCCGGAAGATCTCCGTGCTCTTGTCCGGCAGCTCGCGGTAGTAGGCGGTCAGGACGTCGGCCTTCACCGTCAGGTCGCCGCGCTTGTACACGGCGTTGCCGCGGGCGATGTAGGTCTTCTCGTTCTGGTGCCACTCCAGCGCGTCGTCGGCCTGGATCTCGGACGGCTCGCCCTTGCCGCCGCCGAGCTGCAGCTGCTGTTGCGCTGCGGCCGGGACGGCCACGGCCGCGAGCAGGACGGCGAGAATCAGCGGGCGGATCATTGCGGCGTCCCCTGGAAGGCCTTGTCGGCGCCGGGCTTGAGCAGCAGCTTGGTCGGCCCGGTGAAGATGATGACGTCGCCCTGCTGCTCGACCTTGAAGCCCCCGGCCGACAGCGTACCGAAAGGCCCTTCCGCCGTCACGGGCGTGCTGCTGCGCGCGCCCTTGTCGGCCAGGTCGATGTCCGCGGCGTCGGTGACCAGAGTGGTGCCGTCGCTGCGGCGCAGGGTGACGTTGCCGCTGAGATGCACCGATTTGCTGCTGCGGTCCAGCTTGCCGGTCTGGGCATCGAGGGTGAGCAGCAGCCCGCTGGGCAGCTTCATCTCCCCCTTGGGGCGGTTCAGGTCGAACACCTCGTCCTGCACCTGCTTTGCCAGGGTGGCCCAGACGGTGTAGGGCCGCGCCGCCTCGTCGATGCCGCTGTAGCGCGGATTCTGGATCTCGCCCGCGGCGGCGGCCGGGCGCTCGGCGGGGTTGGAGATGTCGACCTGGGAATGGTGCAGCTCCGGCCACAGCACGATCAGCGCCACGACCACCAGGCCGACGGCCGGCAGCACGTATTTCAGCACGCCGACCATGCGGCTGTAGGAGCGGCTGAGGCCGGCGGCACGGCCGGCGGCGGCCAGGCGCGCGCGCCGGCCCGAGGCGCCCGCACTGCGCCCCGCCCGGCCCGGTTCCGGCGTCTGCGGCGCGGCCACCACGCTCAACTCAGCCCTGCCCGCAGGCAGTCATGCACCCTGAGGATGCCCACGGGCCGGTCCTCCAACGTGACGAAGAGGCTGGTCACCTTATAGCGGTTCATCAGGCCCAGCGCCTCGGCCGCCAGCGCCGCCGGGCGGATGGTGCGCGGCCCAGGGGTCATCACCTCGCCGGCGGTCCGGCCGAGCAGGCCGGCGCTCATGTGCCGGCGCAGGTCGCCGTCGGTGATAACGCCGACCAGCCGGCGGTCGGCGTCGGTCACGCCGACGCAGCCGAAGCCGACCCGGCTCATCTCGATGATCGCCTCGTCCATTCGCGTCTGCGGGGTGACCAGCGGCAGCTCGGCCTCGGCATGCATGATGTCCTGCACCCGGATCAGCCTGCTGCCGAGCGAGCCGCCGGGGTGGAACACCCGGAAATCGTCGGAGGAGAAGCCGCGGCGATGCATCAGCGCCACCGCCAGGGCGTCGCCCAGCGCCATCATCATGGTGGTCGAGGTGGTCGGCGCCAGCCCGGTCGGGCATGCCTCCGGCGCCGGCGGCAGCAGCAGCACGGTGTCGCACTGGTCGGCGAGATTCGACGGCGACCGGCTGGTCATGCCGATCAGCGGGATGGCGAAGCGGCGGGTATAGGCGATGACGTCCGCCAGCTCGGCGGTGTTGCCGGAGTTGGACAGCGCCAGCACCACGTCCTGACGGTGGATCATGCCGAGATCGCCGTGGCTGGCCTCGGCCGGGTGGACGAACAGCGCCGCGGTGCCGGTCGAGGCCAGGGTCGCCGCGATCTTGCGGGCGACATGGCCGCTCTTGCCGATGCCGCTGACCACCACCCGGCCTTCGGCGCCGAGGATGGTGTCGATGGCGCGGTCGAAGCTGGCGTCGAGCGATTCGGCGAGGCGGTCGAGCGCGTCGCGCTCCACCAGCAGCGCCTTGCGGCCGGCCTCGATCCCTGCAGTTGCCACCATACCTTCTCCCAAATGATCCGCGCGGCGGCTGCTATAGCCGGTCCGGAGGGCGCGGACCACGATCCGATCCGGATCTGCACGAAGGGCCCTGCCCGGGCCCCGGCCGATCCCCGTACCGCCACAAGACGGCACGAATGTGACCCCATATCGGGCTAGTGGGCGAAGATATCCAGATCCGCCCAGCCGCCGAGGTCGAGCGCCGCCCGCGCCGGCAGGAAGCCGAAGCAGGCCTGCGCCAGCGCCTCGCGCCCTTCGCGCCGCAGCATCTCGTCCAGCTTCGCCTTCAGCGCGTGCAGATACAGGACGTCGCTGGCGGCATAGCGCAGCTGCTCGGGCGTCAATTGGTCGCTGCCCCAGTCGGAACTCTGCTGCTGCTTCGACAGCTCGACGCCGAGCAGGTCGCGGCACAGATCCTTCAGCCCGTGCCGGTCGGTGAAGGTGCGCACCAGCCGGGACGCGATCTTGGTGCAGTAGACCGGCGCGGTGACGACGCCGAGATAGGCCTGCAGCGCGGCGATGTCGAAGCGGGCGAAATGGAACAGCTTCAGCCGGGCCGGGTCGGCCAGCAGCGCCTTGAGGTTGGGCGCGTCGTAGACGCCGCGGCGGAACTGGACGAGATGGACGTCGCCGTTGCCGGCGCTGAGCTGGACCAGGCACAGCCGGTCGCGCACCGGGTTCAGGCCCATGGTCTCGGTGTCGATGGCGATCATGTCGCCGAGATCGAGACCGTCGGGCAGATCCCCGTCATGCAGAATCGGTTCGGACACCACCGCTCGCCACCTTCCGTCTTCGGCCGCGGCCCTGGGCCTCCCCCGAAGCTGGGCGTCGGCCCCAAAAGGAAAGACCCGCTTTGGACAAGCGGGTCGTTGCCACTGCATCGCATCGTCGGGCCCATCGAGAAGATGGTGCCCAGGAGAAGACTCGAACTTCCACGACCTCTCGGCCACAGGTACCTGAAACCTGCGCGTCTACCAATTCCGCCACCTGGGCGATGCGGCGGGCCGTGATGTAGGATGCCGCCCCACCCCCTGTCAACAGGGGAATTCGCGCTTTGTGAAACTTTGACGATTTCTGCGGCCGGCGCATCCGCCGGGCCGCGTCGCATCGCTTGTTCCCTCGGGGCCGCATCGGTACGGTACGGGCGGATTCGGCGACCGGGCCGGCACGGACCACCTCTGGAACAGGCGCATGATCGTCATCGACCCAATCTTCCGCATCATCGACATCGTGCTGCAGATGTATGTCTGGGTGGTGATCGGCGCCGCCATCCTCAGCTGGCTGGTCGCCTTCAACGTCGTCAACACCCGCAACCAGGTGGTCTACCAGATCGGCAACGCCCTCTACCGGCTGACCGAGCCGGCGCTGCGGCCGATTCGCCGGGTCCTGCCGAATCTCGGCGGCATCGACATCTCGCCGGTGGTGCTGCTGCTGATCATCTATTTCCTGCAGATGGTGCTGGCGAACATCCGCTACAGCCTGCTGGCGTGACCGCCGCGGCCCGGCCGCTCTTCGTCGCCGCCCCCCGCGGCATCCGCGTCACGGTCCGGCTGACGCCGCGGGCCGGGCGCAATGCGGTGACCGGGCGGGCGGTCGATGCCGACGGCGCGCCGCTCCTGAAAGCCGCGGTCACGGCGGTGCCGGAGCGCGGCGCCGCGAACGAGGCGCTGATCGCCCTCCTGGCCAAGAGCTGGCGCCTGCCGAAATCGGCGCTCGCCATCATCGGCGGCGCCACCGATCGCACCAAGCTGATCGAGATCGACGGCGACGCCGCCCTCGCCGCCCGCCTCGAAGCCTGGGCCGAGGCGCTGGCGACGAAAGACTGACGGCGGGTCTATCTCCGCACGGTGGCCCGGCAGCGATGCACGGTCCCGTCGTCCAGATTGCCGCGGTCCCCGACCCAGCGGACGTTGCAGTTCATCACGTCCGGCGCCGCGGCGAGCGGCGAGGAGAAGATGGTGACGCAGCTGTCGCCGGTCTCGCTGCGGCTGAGCCGGCCGGTGCAGACCGTGCCGTCCTCGAACCGCCAGTTGCCCTCGCGCAGCAGGATCGGGCGGCCGTTCCTGTCCAGGCCGCTGAGCGTGTACTTGCCGTTGCGGCGGTATTCGAACAGCCGGTCCGGCCCGCCCATCACGCCTTCGACCAGGAACGGCCGGCCCAGCACCACACGATCGAACTCGGCCCGGGTCATGCGGACATATTGCGGGTTGGTGTCGAGCGCCCGGGGCGGCGTGCAGGCGGTGAGCCCGAGAACAGTCGCCAGGCCGGCGACGACCAGCGCGATCAAACGCATCTTGGCCTCCATTCACGACCCGCCTCTCCGAGCGGTCCAGCAATTATCTTACGCCTCGCTTCGGCCCGGCAGCAATATTTCCCTGAATAGCCTGCCATTCATCGGACAATAATTTGACAAGCCCGTCCCGGATCGGGACCATAGGCGCCAAAGACACAGATCCTGTAATCGATTGCATTGCGCGTCGCCCGGACCGGGCGTTAGGCTCGCGCATCGAACAATCCGTCGCCCGGAGAGGGGTACTCGCCGAGCGCCCCATGGAGGAGGAAACCATGAGAGAGATCAAGGGACCGGCCATCTTCCTCGCCCAGTTCGCCGGTGACGCGCCGCCCTTCAACAGCCTGGACGCGATCGCCGGCTGGGCCGCGGGCCTCGGCTACAAGGGCGTGCAGATCCCGTCCTGGGACGCCCGGCTGTTCGACCTGAAGCGCGCGGCCGAGAGCCAGGACTATTGCGACGAGGTGCTGGGCACGCTGAAGCAGCACGGCCTGGCCCTGACCGAGCTGTCGACCCATCTGCAGGGCCAGCTGGTCGCCGTGCACCCGGCCTATGACGAGGCCTTCGACGGCTTCGCGGCGCCGGAGGTGCGCGGCAACCCGAAGGCCCGGCAGGAATGGGCGGTGCAGCAGCTGCGCCATGCCGCCCAGGCGTCGCGGCGCCTCGGCCTCAAGGCCCACGCCACCTTCTCCGGCGCTCTCGCCTGGCCCTATGTCTATCCCTGGCCGCAGCGCCCGGCCGGGCTGATCGAGACCGCCTTCGACGAGCTGGCGCGGCGCTGGACGCCGATCCTGAACGCCTTCGACGAGGCCGGGGTCGACCTCTGTTACGAGATCCATCCCGGCGAGGACCTGTTCGACGGCACCACCTTCGAGATGTTCCTCGAGCGCGTCGGCAACCACCCGCGCTGCAACATCCTGTACGACCCGAGCCACTTCGTGCTGCAGCAGCTCGACTATCTCGGCTACATCGACCGCTATCACGAGCGGATCCGCGCCTTCCACGTGAAGGATGCCGAGTTCAACCCGACCGCCAGCCAGGGCGTCTATTCCGGCTTCGCCTCCTGGGCCGACCGCGCCGGCCGCTTCCGCTCGCTCGGCGACGGCCAGGTCGACTTCGGCGCCATCTTCTCGAAGCTGACGCAGTACGGCTTCGACGGCTGGGCGGTGCTGGAATGGGAGTGCTGCATCAAGCATCCCGAGCAGGGCGCGGCCGAAGGCGCCCCCTTCATCGCCTCGCATCTGATCCGCGTCACCGAGCGCGCCTTCGACGATTTCGCCTCCGGCGGCACCGACGAGGCGGCGAACCGCCGCCTGCTCGGCATCGACCGCTGAACGGCCAAGGATAGGGAGGACAGACATGGTTTCCGGAACCGCGGAACGGGCGCCCGGCCGGCGCCTGCGCCTGGGCATGATCGGCGGCGGCCGCGACGCCTTCATCGGCGCGGTGCACCGCCTGGCGGCGCGGATGGACGACCGCTGGGAGTTCGTGGCGGGCGCGCTGTCGAGCGACCCGCAGAAGGCCCTGGCCTCGGCCGCCGACCTGCGGCTGGACCCTGCCCGCGCCTATCCCTCCTGGCAGGCGATGCTTGAGGGCGAGGCCAAGCTGCGCGACGGCGGCGGCCCGGCGATCGACGCCGTCGCCATCGTCACCCCGAATCACGTCCACCACGCCCCGGCCAAGGCCTTCCTGGAGGCCGGCTTCCATGTCGTCTGCGACAAGCCGCTGACCACCACGGTGGCCGATGCCGAGGACCTGGTGGAGGCGGTCAGGAAGAGCGGCCAGGTCTTCGCCCTGACCCACAACTACACCGGCTATCCGATGATCCGGCAGGCCCGGGCGATGGTGGCCGAGGGCGCGCTGGGCAGGATCCGGCTGGTCGAGGCGGAATACGCCCAGGACTGGCTGGCGACCAAGGCCGAGGACACCGGCAGCAAGCAGGCCGAGTGGCGGGTCGACCCGGCGCGCAGCGGCCCGGCCGGCTGCGTCGGCGACATCGGCACCCATGCCTACAACCTGGCCAGCTTCGTCACCGGCGAGGCTGCCGAATCGCTGGCCGCCGACCTGCAGAGCTTCGTCCCCGGCCGGCGGCTGGACGACAACGCCCATATCCTGCTGCGCTACGCCAGCGGCGCCCGCGGCATGATCTGGGCCAGCCAGGTGGCCAGCGGCAACGAGAACGGGCTGCGCCTGCGCATCTATGGCGAGAAGGCCGGCCTGGAATGGGCGCAGGAGAACCCGAACTATCTGACCTTCATGCCGCTGGGCGAGCCGCATCGCCGCCTGACCCGCGGCGGCCCGGGCAGCGGCCCGGCCGCGGCCCACGCCACCCGCGTGCCGCCCGGCCATCCCGAGGGCTATCTGGAATGCTTCGCCCAGATCTACAGCGACGCGGCCGAGCAGATCCTGGCCCGGCTGGAGAAGCGGGATCCGCAGCCCGACGCGCTGCTGGTGCCGACGGTCGAGGACGGCCTGGCCGGCGTGCGCTTCATCGCCGCCTGCGTGGCCTCGTCGCAGAAGGATGCGGCCTGGACGAAGATCTGAGGCGAAGCGGCGGAAACGCTTAGGTTGGGTTCGCCGGAAAGCGAACCCAACATCCCGCCATCGGCGCTGATGATCGTTGGGTTCGCTCCGCGAACCCAACCTACATCGCCGGAGAACATCATGAAGATCAGCGCCCGCAACCAGCTCAAGGGCACCATCGTCGAGGTCACCAAGGGCCAGACCACCGCCCATGTCCGCATCGACATCGGCGGTGGCGTCATCGTCACCTCCTCGATCACCAACGAGGCGGTCGATTCGCTCGGCCTCAAGGCCGGCCAAGCCGCCTATGCGGTGATCAAGGCCTCCGACGTCATGGTCGCGATCGACTGATTGCTCTGCCCCTCCGCACGCAACCGCTCGGTCCTTCGGCCCGGTTGCGTCGCGGCGGCGGCTGTGGTTCGGTGCCGGCGATCTTGCCCTCCAAGACCAGAGAGCCGAGCCGATGAGCAGCTTCAAGACCCTCGACGACGTGGATGTGCGCGGCAAGACCGTGCTGGTGCGTGGCGACCTGAACGTGCCGGTCGAGGACGGCCATGTCAGCGACACCACCCGCCTGGACCGGCTGGCCCCGACCATCGCCGAGATCGCCGACAAGGGCGGCCGCGTCGTGCTGCTGTCGCATTTCGGCCGGCCCAAGGGCGTGACCCCGGAATTCAGCCTGAAGACCATCGTGCTGCCGGCGCTGGAGGAGGTGCTGGAGCGGCCGGTCGCCTTCGCCGGGGACTGCGTCGGGCCGCAGGCCGAGGCGGCGGTGAAGGCGCTGAAGGATGGGCAGATCCTGCTGCTGGAGAATGTCCGCTTCCATCCGGAGGAGGAGAAGAACGACCCGGCCTTCGCCAAGGCCCTGGCGTCGCTCGGCGACCTCTACGTCAACGACGCCTTCTCCGCCGCGCACCGCGCCCATGCCTCGACCGAGGGCGTCGCCCATCACCTGCCGGCGATCGCCGGCCGGCTGATGCAGGCGGAGCTGGAGGCTCTGTCGGCCGCGCTGGAGGCGCCGAAGCGCCCGGTGCTGGCGATCGTCGGCGGCGCCAAGATCTCGACCAAGCTGGACCTGCTGGGCAATCTCGTCGCCAAGGTCGACCAGCTGGTGCTGGGCGGCGGCATGGCCAACACCTTCCTGGCGGCGCAGGGCGTGAATGTCGGCAAGAGCCTGTGCGAGCACGACATGGCCGACGCCGCCCGGACGATCATGGAAAAGGCCAAGGCCGCCGGCTGCGAGATCGTGCTGCCGGTCGATGGCGTGGTCGCTCGCGAATTCGCCGCCGATGCCCCGAACGAGTCGGTCGACGTCTCGGCCATCCCGGCCGATGCGATGATGCTGGATGTCGGGCCGAAGACCGTGGCCCTCTTGAAGGACCGGCTGGCCAAGGTGGCGACCGTGGTCTGGAACGGCCCGCTCGGCGCCTTCGAGAAGCGGCCCTTCGACGCCGGCACCGTCGCGGTGGCGCGTGAGGCGGCCGACCTGACCCGGGCCGGCAGGATCCTGACCGTGGCCGGCGGCGGCGACACCGTCTCGGCCCTCGGCCATGCCGGGGTGGAGGACCGCTTCTCCTACGTCTCCACCGCCGGCGGCGCCTTCCTGGAGTGGCTGGAGGGCAAGGACCTGCCGGGCGTCGCCGCGCTCAAGCGCTGACGGCAGCGGGAGGGGTTAGCCCGCCCCTTCAGGTCAGCCGGGAGAACGGCGGATGGCGCAGGTTCTGTCCGAATGGGGCATGGCGGGCGTCGAGGCGCTGCGGGATCGGGTCGCGGTGCTGGTCATCGTCGACGTGCTGTCCTTCTCGACTGCCGTCGACGTGGCCGTGTCGCGGGGCGCGGCGGTCGCTCCCTTCCCCCATGGCGACGACGACGCGGCCCGGCAGGCGGCGGAGCGCGCCGGCGCGGTGCTGGCGCGGCCGCGACGGGCAGCTGGCGGCCAGTTCAGCCTATCGCCGGCCAGCCTGCTGGAGATCCCGGCCGGAACCAGGCTGATGCTGCCTTCCCCCAACGGCTCGCGCCTGTCGCTGGCCGGCGGCAGCACGCCGGTGCTGGCCGGCTGCCTGAGGAATGCCGCCGCCGTGGCCCGGGCGGCGCTGGACCTCGCCCGCGGCGGTGGCATCGGGGTCGTTCCCGCCGGCGAGCGCTGGCCGGATGGCGGCCTCCGGCCCGCGATCGAGGATCTGCTGGGCGCCGGCGCCATCATCCACGAGCTGGCGCTGACCTGCTCGCCCGAGGCCGAGATCGCCCGGGACGCCTGGCGGTCGGCCGGCGCCGACCTGCCTCGCCTGATCCGGGCCTCGGTCTCCGGCCGCGAGCTGGTCGACAGCGGCTTTCCCCACGACGTCGACCTCGCCTTGGAGCAGGAGGTCAGTTCGTCCGCGCCCCTCCTGGTCGACGGCGCCTACAGGCCCGTCTGAAGACCGGCTTCGGGCGGAAAGCGGAATCGGAGGTTCGGCGCCCGGCCGCCGGGCATCAGTCTGCCTCGCGCGGGGCGACCCGGACCATCACCGGCGCCCCTGGGCGCAGCGTGACGCGGCCCAGCGGCTGCGGCGGCGGGCCGGCGGGTTCGAGGCGGAAGTCGCGGGCGATCAGGGCCACCAGCACCGTCATCTCCGCCAGCGCCAGGCCGCGGCCGGGACAAGCCCGGGGGCCGTGGCCGAAGGGGTAGTAGATGCCACGCGGCCGGCCGGCGGCCGCGTCCTCGGCGAAGCGCTCCGGGTCGAAGCGGTCGGGCTCGCGCCAGTAGAGCGGGCTGCGATGCGTGACCCAGGGGGCGATGTTGAGCGTGGTGCCGCGGCGGATCCGGCGGGTCTTCCCAGCGCCGTCGGGTACCTCCAGCGGCCGCAGCGCCCGCCGGCCGACGATCCAGCCGGGCGGGTACAGCCGCAGCACCTCGTGGATCACCCGGTTGGCGAGGCCCAGCGACGTCAGCTGGTCCGGTCCCGGCAGGGCGCCGCCGGTCACGGCCACGAGCTCGGCGCGGATCGCGTCCACCAGCTCCGGCCGCTGCGCCAGTTCCCACACCGCCCAGGCCATGCCGTTGGCGGTGGTCTCATAGCCGGCGAAGAACAGCGTCGTGATCTCGGCCCGGATGCGCGCATCGTCCAGCCCAGCTTCGGCGCCCGCGGTCAGCAGCCGGCCGGGCAGGTCGTCATGCGGTTGCGGGTCGGCCCGGCGGCGGGCGAAGGCGTCGTCCAGCGCGGCGTTCAGCGCCTTGCGCGAACGGTGGAAGGCCGGCCCCAGCCGGTCCGGCCACCAGCGCGGCAGGCCCAGCAGGGTCTTGAACCGGGCCCGGCCCGCCGTCTCCTGCAGGATCGGGATCAGGTCGCCCAGCCGGGCCAGGATGTCCGAGAAGTCCGGGTCGAAGAACAGCGCCAGCAGGATCTCGCGCGTCGCCCGGCTGAGGTCGGGGGCGGCGTCGCGCGTGCCCTCCCCCGCCGCCGCGGCCCGGCGCCAGCGGTCGCCGAGATCCTCCGCCGCCTGCAGGATCGCGCCGTGCTGCGCGGCGATGCGCGACGGGTGGAACATCGGCTGGACCACGACCCGGCTGCGGCGCCAGGCCTCGCCCTCGATCGACAGCAGCCCGTCGCCCAGTGCCGGACCTATTGTCCGCTGCACCCATTTCGCCTTGCCCGTCGTCTCCTCATCCGCCGTCAGGATGGCGCGGATCGCCTCCGGCTCGTTCGCCAGCAGGAAGCGCCAGCCCAGCACCGCCTGCTCGGTCCAGGCCGCGGCGTAGGATTCGTCGGGGATGCCGTGCAGTCCGTTGCGATGCGCGGCCAGGGCATGGCGGAACGAGGCAAGCAGGCCCTTCCGCACGGTCGGCGCCATGTGTCAGCCGTCGACCGTGGCGCGGGTGGCCGGGATCGCCCCCCCGCTGGCCTGGGCGCGCTTGAGCTGGCGCAGATAGCCGTGCAGCTGTTCGGTCACCAGCCCGTGCAGCATCAGCCGATAGCCGGCCTTCAGGGTCGATTCCGGGATCAGCGGATGGCGGTTCAGCATGAAGGACAGGTTGTAGGGGTTGCCGAGAATGCGGGCCACGTAAACGCCGATGATCTCGTCCAGCTGCAGCGAGTTGCTGGCCCGCCAGAAGTCGCTGTCGCTGAGCAGCAGCTGGTAGACCGGGGTGTAGGCCTCGACCGCGCTGTGCAGGTCGATGCCGTTGCGCGTGCCCTCCAGCTCCGCCTCGATCGGCATCGGCCCGTCGGTGATCGGCGTCAGGTCCAGCCGTTCCGGCGGCACCAGCTCGCGCCCGGTGGCGGCGAGATGGGCGTTCAGCTCGAGGATGAAGCGGTAGATGTTGATGTCGTGGCGCAGGAACACGTCCGGCATCAGCTCGCCGACATTGGCCGGGCGCAGCGGCCGGGTGGTCGGCCGGAAGCCCGGCACGTTGGCGGCGATGAAGGCCAGGATCTCCGACCCGAGATGGAAGTGCCGCAGCACCAGGAAGTTGGCGTCGCGGCGGACGAAGCGGCGCAGGCTCCACACCAGGATGCGGTGCAGCAGCACCGGCCGCGCCAGCGTCCTGGGCAGGGCCAGGCGGATCAGGGTGTTCAGCACGACGAAGCTGCGGGCGACCGGCCGCAGGATCGGCAGCACCGCCCGGCGCGACCAGGACTTCATGTTGCGCACCAGGGCGGCCTTGGCCTCCGGGTCGATCCACAGCCCCTGGTCGACATAGAGCGTGGTCCACGGATCGGGGTCGTCCGGCGGCGATTGGGCCGGATCGAAATCCGCCGGCCAGGCCGCCTTTCCCCCCTCCCCCGCCTGCATGGTCATCGGTTGCCCAGCTCCTCCAGCTGCAGCCGGTACAGCCGGGCGGTGACCTTGGCGCAGGCGACGATGCCGTCGATCCGCGCCTCGGTCAGGTCCAGCTGCTCCAGCAGCGACCACAGCTTGGCGATGTGGTCTTCGTCCTCCGCCGCATGATGGCGCAGGAAACGCACCTGGTCGTCGCGCAGGCCCAACTGGTCCTGGATCGCGGCGCCCCAGCGGCCGGCGATGCGCTCCCCGAGCCCCTCGATGATCACCATCGCGCCCAGGAGGTCGATCGGATTCGGCTCGCTCGCCTTCTGGAACATCCAGGCCGACAGCGCCTCCGACCCGATGTTCTTGCGGCCGCGGCGGATGTCGTCGAGCGACCCGCCCAGCGCGACATAATCCTCCTCCAGCAGCCGGAAGTCGTTCTGCTCCGCCCCGGAATGGCCGATGAACAGCGGTCGCACCGCCACCAGATCGGGCCCGATCGAGGAGGCGGCGCGGGCGATCCAGCGCGCTCCCTCCACCACCTGCTGGCGCAGGTCGAACAGGACCTGGCGGTAGTCGTCGAGCGTCAGCCGGCCATGCTGCAGCCGGACCACCACCGGCACCGCCTCGAGGTCCGCTTCGAAGGCGGCCCAGACCGCGGCCAGGCGCTGCTGCAGCCGGCGGATGGCGTCGGATCCCGTCGCCGGCGCGGGCTCGGGCGGCACAGCTGCGGTCACCGGCATCGGCGCCTTTCCGGCCTCGCCGTCGGGGCCGACCACGGTCAGATGGGCATAGGCGGCAATGAAGCGCCCGCTCTCCGGCACCATCAGCACGATGCGCTGGCCGGGCGCCAGCGGCCGGGTCCGCACCAGCTCCTCCAGCATGATGTAGATCGAGGCGGCGCCGGTGTTGCCGCAGGTGGCGAGGTTCGAGAACAGCTTCTCCGGGTCGAGCGGCCGCCCCGCCGCCTCCAGCCCCGCCAGCATCTTGCCGCGGAAGGCGGCGGAGGAGATGTGGCACAGGGCATAGTCGATGCGGTCGGGATCGATCCGGCCGGCATCGATCAGCTCGAAATACCGCGCGGTGCACATCGGCACGATGGCGTCGAGCAGCTTGAGGTCCTGGCGCAGGCGGAAGGCGCCGTCGTCGACGGCCTGCTGCAGCGTCGGATAGGTGCCCCAGGCGGCCAACCCATCCTCCGCCTCGCGCGACGGCCGGGCGCCGCCGACCATGCAGGTGTCGTGATGGCCGGCATGGGAGACGATGTCGACCCAGTCGAGCCGCAGGCTGAGGCCGCGGCGGGCCGGCCGGTCCTCCAGCAGCACCGCGCCGGCGCCGTCCGACAGCATCCAGCGCAGGAACTCGGCGTCGAGGTCGAAGCGCCCGGTCTCGAAGAAGCCGGCGCGGAAGAAGCGGCTGGCGAATTCCGAGGCCACCACCAGCGCGTTGGGCCGGCCGCCGGCGGCGATGGCGTGGTGGCCGGCCTGCAGCGCCATCATGCCGCTGGCGCAGAAGGACTGCAGGCTGGCAAGGCCCAGCGGCGGCAGGCCCAGCCGGCCATGCACCATGCTGGCGAAGCCGGGCGCCAGCACGTCGCCGCCCGAGGTGCCGGCGGCCAGGAAGGCCAGGTCGCCCGGCGGCAGCCCCGCATTCTCCAGCACCGCGCGCGCCGCCCGGGCCGCCATGCCGGCGTTGTCGAAGCGGAAGACGCCGCTGCGGTCGAGCGAATAGTGCCGGCTGCGGATGCCGTTATGGGCCAGCGCCTCCTCCTGCACCCGGCGCTGGCGCGGGCTCAGCGGGCCGAACAGGGCCTCGAGTTCGTCATTGCCGACAGGTTCGCCCGGGAGGAATCGGCCAAAACCGGTGAGGAAGGTCATGGAAGGGTCCGATGCAGCCAGCGGAGGCCGCCGGGCGCGACCTTTGGCCCCGAGTCTATCCCGGGGCCCGGCGTCCACCCAGCGGCATTGCGGACAGAAAACCCCGGATTTGCGGCCGGAACAGGCCCATCCCGCGGCGTTTTCGGCCGGTGCCGCCATTTTGATAGACAGATTAACATCGTGGAATTCGGCCGGACAAAGATCGCAGTAGTATTAGCAAGTTCTCTTGTTCATGATACGTTCCATGGACGAGTTGCCATCCGAACCGACCCGGCCGACTGATCCCGACATGAACTGGACGGGATGGGCGCTGCGACTGCTGCGCGAGGCGGCCGAGATCGACATGCGCTGCAAGCGGATGACCGAGCGGCAGCAGGAGCGGGCGCATCTCGACCCGGAGGCGTCGCCCGATTTCGGCCCGGTCCAGGCGCGGCTGACGCGCTCGGTGCGGCTGACCGTGGCCCTGACCGAGCGGATCCGCACCGGCTTCATCAAGCGCAGGGACGAGCGCAAGGAATCGGGCGAGGAAGGGCGCCGCCGGGAGCGGCGGGAGCGCGCGGCCGGGATGGTGGCGGCGGCGTCGCGGCCGGAGGAGGGGCTGGACGCCGAATGCATGCGGTCGACGGCGTGGGAGGCGCTGGTCGAGGACGAGATCCTGGACGCGCAGTTGGACACGCTGTCGGCGGCGGAGTTCGTGCAGGCGGTGTGCCGCAAGATCGGTTACCCGCCGGACCCGATCCGGCTGCCGCGCAGCTGGGACGAGATCCTCGATCCGCCGGCAGCCCCGCCGGCGACCACCCCGCGGGCCGAGACTGAAGCCGGCGACCGCGAGACCGCGGAAGACTGGTCCGCCGGACCGGACGAGTCCGGCACCGGCCGTCCCGCGCCGGAGCCGGCGAAACCGGACAGCAGCTGAGGCCTCTGCGGCTCGACCGCGTAGGTTGGGCTCGCATCGCGAACCCAATATCCCGCCGCCGCACCATTGTGTCGGGTTCGCGTAGCGCGAACCCGGCCTGCGACGCCATCACCAAGCCCGCCCGGCCTTCCACTCTCCCCCTCCCCTTGCGGGAGGGGGCTAGGGGGAGGGGTCTGCGCGTGTCCGCGCGGGTCCCTCACTCCGGCCGGGCGAATTGCCGGTCGAGCCAGTCGAAGGCCTCCGCCTGCTCCTCGGCGCGGAAGATATGGGCGTTCGGCCAGACCTTGGCGGAGAACCGGTCCGGCGCGCCGGCATCGGCCCAGACCTTCGCCATCTTCGCGAAGGCCGCGCGCACCGACGCCGCCGGGAACAGCGGGTCGGTCTCGCCGGCATAGAACAGCATCGGCTTCGGCGCCGCGATCGCGGCCGCGTCGGGATAGTCGAACCACCGGAACATGCCGGGGTGCAACATGTTGAAGGCCGACTGGCCCTTGAGCTGGTTGTTGCCGGGCACCATCAGCCCGTCCAGCGTCGCCATCCAGTTGACCGCGACGCCCGCCGTCACCGCGTCGGTCAGCGCCGCCACCTGCCAGGCCCGGAAGGCACCCATGGAAAAGCCGATGGCGGCGACGCGGTCCTTGTCGACCTCGGGCAGCGAGGCGAGCCAGCGCGCCGCCCGCACATCCTCCACCGCGATGGTGCCGGCCAGCGAGGAGCCGAGATTGAACAGGTTCGAGGCCAGCGCCTGCTGCGACTCCGGTCCGTTGTTCTGCCGGTCGCCCCAGCCCAGCGCGTCGGTCGCGAGCACGATATAGCCGCGTCGGGCCAGGTCGTCGCCGATGAAGTTGCCCGAATAGTACTTGTCGACCCAGGCCTGGGCCGAGGCCAGCCGCGCCGCGTCGCCCCAGGGCCGGACCATCTTCTCCTTGCCGATATCGAACTTGCCACCGTGGTCGTGCAGCACCAGCGCCGCCGGGAACGGCCCCGGCCCCTTCGGCACCAGCAGCAGCGCGGCGACGCGGCTGTTGCCGGTGATCGACAGAACGATCTTCCGGGCGACGTAGCCGCCGCGATCCTGCTCCTCCACCACCCGGGCGTCGAAGGGCGTGTCGTCGTCGGGCTGGATCAAGAGGTCCCACAGCTTCGCCCGGGCGGTCGCCCGCCACTGCGGGAAGTCGCCGCCGGCCTGGTCCCGGGCCAGGGCGAAGTGCAGCTGGTCCTTCAGCTTCTGGTAGAAGACCGGCAGGTTGCCCTCGGTCACGCCCTTGGTCTCGTGATCGGCCGCGGCGTCGACCGCGGGCGGCAGCGCCGCGGCGATGAAGCTGCCGGTCTTGGCGATCACTTCGTCCACCGTCGCGGTGCCGTCGAAGGCGTTGAAGACGTGGTCCATCGGCCGCACCCACAGCTCCTCCGGCCCGTCATGGCTGTCGAGCAGCACCTGGCCGGCCGTCGGCTGCGGGAAGACCACGTCGTCCTTGGTGCCGACCGCGACCAGCAGCGGCCCCTTGTACCGGGCGATCTCCGCCACCGGGTCGATCGCGTACAAGCTCCGGAAAAAGCTGTCCTTGAGCGCGACCTCGGCCCCCCAGGGCAGCTTCGCCGTGACCGGCGTGTCGCCGCCGGCCAGCCCCTGCCGGACGATGTCCGGCCCGAGCAGCAGGGCGATCGATGCCGGCATGTTGGTGCCCGGCGCCCAGAGCGAGACGGAGGTCAGCTTCTGCCTGGCTCGACCGGCGACGATGGCGCCGACCGTGCCGCCCATGCTCCAGCCGACCAGGGCCAGGCGATCCCTGTTGACCTCGCCCCCGCCGGCGAGGAAGTCGAGCGCGGCCAGCGCGTCCTTCACCTGCCCGTCCAGCGTCATGTCGGCGAAGGCGCCTTCGCTGTCGCCGTTGCCGCGGAAGTCGATGCGCAGGCTGGCGATGCCCTGGGCCGCCCAGATCCGCGCGGCGCGGCGGAAGATGCCCTCCTTCGCCGCCGGGATCTCCAGCTCGTCCCGGCTGCCGGTGAAGCCGTGCAGCAGCAGCACCGCCGGCGGCGAAGCGACGCCGTCCGGCAGGTTGAGCGTGCCGACCACTTTCTGGCCGTCGACCGTGAACTCGACCGTCTTCTCGGCCGCCTGCCCTGCCGCCGGGGCCGAGAGCAGGCCGAACAGGGTCATCGCCATCAGCGCCATCCTCGACATCGACATGACTCCTCCGCCGTGAGCGTCCGCGACCGGCAACCGCTATTGCGGCGTCGGCCGCATCACCCCGTCGGGGCCGCGGCGCAGCGGGGCGGTCTGCTTCGGCAGCGGCGCGCCCGGCGCCTCGGCGATGGTGACGCCGTGCGGCCAGTCGGCCGGGGCGATGGCGATGTAGCGGGCGTAGCCGCCGGTGCCGCCCAGCGGCTTGGCGAAGCCGATGGCGATCAGCGCCCCGGCCTCCGGCACCTGGTCGAGATTGGCCACGCCCTCGGCCTGGGTGAAGTGGTTGTGCATCAGCCAGGCCTCGCCCTCCAGCGTCGGCGTGGCGTCGGTGTCCAGCGGCTCGTGGCCGTGGAACAGGATGCGGCGCTCGAGATGCAGGAACTTCAGCGCGTCCAGCGACACGCCGGGGAACGGCTTGTCGTTGAAGTGCTCGACATCGCCCCACTTCTTCGACCAGTCGGTGCGGACCATGACGACGCTGCCCTCGGGCACGGTGCCGTGCTTCGCCTCCCAGGCCGTCACGTCCTCGACGGTCATGGCGTAGCTGGGGTCCTTCGCCACCTTCTCGTGGATGTCGATCACCACCAGCGGGCGCACCGCGAAGGTCGGCGGCAGGTCGCTGATGGTGGCGCCGTATTCGTCCCAATGCGCCGGCGGGTCCAGCTGGGTGCCGTACTGGTCGGTCGGCAGGGCATAGGCGCTGGCGACGAAGCCGTGCTTGGCGTAGGTGAACTCGTCGCCCTTCTTGGCGTAGTCGGGCAGATCGTTGCCCGCCACCGCCGGCTTGAACTCGGCATTGCCGAAGCCCGGCCAGACCGGCTGGACCGGTGCGAAGGCATGGGTCAGGTCGATGTACTTCGCGCTCTTCAGCGTCGAATCATAGACGCTCCACAGCCCTTCCGCCGCCTGCGCCGCCGGCGCGGCGGCCAGCGCAAGGGACAGGACGGCCGTCCCGGCCAGGATCCGCAGCATGGAAGCCCCCTTCGATGGTTTGCGCGGACGAGCATCGCCCGAGCCCGGGCCGGCCTCCAAGCGGTAAGATCGGACGCCGGCTTGACGCCCCGTCCCGGCCGGCTTATCCCTGGGTCGCCCCTAACGGCTCGGAAAGGAGGGGATGACGATGGCTGCGATTGTCCGCGCGCTTCGCGCCCCCCTTCGCTGCGCCGCCGTTCGGGCCTCCTGACATCGGGATCTCTTCGGCCGGCGCCTGACAGGCTTCCGATCGAGGATCCGACATTGATCGATCGCTATGGCTGGAGCCCGGCGCTCCAGCATGATTTCCGTCCGCTCGCCGTCCGCGGCCTCAGCCCGGCGCGCGTCACCGTGCAGCAGCGCGGCGCATATTGTCTCGTCACCCCGGCGGGCGAGATGACCGGCCAACTCTCCGGCCGCTTCGCCCATGAGGCGCTGGAGGGCGACTATCCGGTGGCCGGCGACTGGGTGGCCGCATCCCTGCGCCCGGAGGAGGGCAGCGCCACCATCCACCAGGTGCTGCCGCGACGCAGCGCCTTCACCCGCAAGGCCGCCGGCCCCGGCCGCCCGACCGGGCAGGTGGTTGCCGCCAATGTCGAGGTCGCCTTCCTGGTCACTTCGCTGAACGCCGACCTCAACGCCCGGCGCGTCGAGCGCTACCTGGCCACGGCGTGGGAGAGCGGCGCCTCCCCCATCGTGGTGCTGACCAAGGCCGACCTGTGCGACGACCGCGACGCGCCGCTGGCCGAGATCGAGGCGGTGGCGCTGGGCGTGCCGGTGCATGTCGTCTCCGCCGTCACCGGCGAGGGCGTCGAGGCCTTGCGCGACTGCTTCGCCCCGGGCCAGACGGCGGTGCTGCTCGGCAGCTCCGGCGTAGGCAAGTCCAGCCTGGTCAACGCCCTGGCAGGGACCGAGCTGATGGCCACGGGCGCGATCCGCGAGGACGACGCCCGCGGCCGCCACACCACCACCCATCGCGAGCTGGTGCTGCTGCCGAACGGAAGGCTGGTGCTGGACACGCCGGGCATGCGCGAGCTCGGCCTGTGGGACGCCGGGGACGGCGTCGCCGCCACCTTCGCCGACATCGAGGCGCTGGCGGCGGAGTGCCGCTTCGCCGACTGCCGGCACGAGACCGAACCTGGCTGCGCCGTGCGCGCGGCGCTGGAGGACGGCAGCCTGGACCCGGAGCGCTGGCGCAGTTGGGGCAAGCTGCAGCGCGAGTTGGCCCATCTCGAGCGCAAGGAGGACCCGCTGGCCCGGGCCGAGGCCCGCCGCGTCTGGATCCAGCGGCACAAGCAGTACCGCGCCGGCAAGAAGCGCGGCGACTGGGGGTGACCGGCGCCCTCACGCCGGGTTCGAGATCTCGATCAGGTTGGCGTCGGGATCGCGGAGATAGATCGAGCGGATCGGCCCGGCGGCCCCCGTGCGGGGCACCGGGCCCTCCTCGATCGCGATGCCGAGGCGCTGGAGATGGGCCATCACCTCCTCCAGCGGCGTCGCGGCGATGAAGCAGAGATCGGCCGAGCCCGGCGTCGGCCGCAGCGCCTTCGGCTCGAACTCGTGCCCGGCCTGATGCAGGTTGATCTTCTGGTCGCCGAAGCGCAGGGCCTTGCGGCGGTTCCCCTCCGGCGTGTCGGCGCCGAAGGTCTCCACCTGCATGCCCAGCGCCTGGGTGTAGAAGTCGCAGGTCGCCTCGATGCTGGCCACGGTCAGCACCAAGTGGTCGAGATGGTCGATGCGGATCATGCCGTCCTCCTCCTCAGGCGCGGGATGATAGGACGGCATGCCGGTCAGTCCCAGCGCCCGTCCCGGCGGAAGCGGTCGCCGCCCACCTCCAGGGTCCCGTCGGCGACGGTGCCGGTGGCGGTGAAGCCGGAATCGTCGGCGAAGAAGATCTCGCCGGGGCCGCGGATCTCCCAGCGGCCGGCATAGGCGCTGCGCCGGGCGCCGCGCGCCTCGTCGTAGCGGCCGCCGGCCAGCAGTTCGAGCCGGATGTGACCGTTCTCGGTCACCCACATGCCGACGAGATCGGCCTCGGAGAGATCGGTGCGTGTCATGTCGCTGGCCTGTGCGGGGATGGTCTGGGCTTCGGTGGCCGGGGCGGAGAGAACCGCCAGGGCCGCCAGGGCGATGCGGAAGGGCAGCATCACGGCCGCCGCTCAATAGGCCTGGGCGGTCGGGCGCACGACCAGCTCGTTGACGTCGACGTCCGGCGGCTGGGCGACGGCATAGGCGATGGCGCGGGCGATGGCTTCGGCGGGAAGCAGGTCGCGGCGGTAGTCCTCGATCGCCGCCCGCCGCAGCTCGGGGTCGGAGATGCCGTTGGCCAGCTCCGATTCCGTCGCGCCCGGCGCCACCACCGTGACCCGGACGCCGCCGCCGATCTCCTGCCGCAGCCCCTCGGAGAAGGCACGCACGGCGCACTTGGTCGCCGAGTACACCGCTGCGGTCGGCACGATGCGCCGGTCGGCGACCGAGGTGACGTTGACGACATGGCCGCTGCCCTGGGCGCGGAACACCGGCAGGGGCGCGGCGACGCCGTACAGCACGCCCTTGAGGTTGACGTCGACCATCCGGTCCCATTCCTCGACCTTGAGGTCCGCAACCGGGGACAGCGGCATCACCCCGGCGTTGTTGACGATCACGTCCAGCCGGCCGAACTGCGCCACCGCGGCCTGGACGAAAGCGTCGACATCCTCGCGGCGGGTGACGTCCAAACGCTGCAGCCCCACCCGGCCGCCGCCGCGGCGGATCTCATCGGCCACCACCTCGAGCCGGTGCAGGCGGCGGGCGCCCAGCATCACGGCCGCGCCGGCCCTGGCGAAATGGCGCACCACGGCCTCGCCGATGCCGCTCGACGCGCCGGTGACGGCAATGACCTTGCCTTCCATGTCGGATCTCCATCAGCTGCGGCGTGCCTCGCCGCCGCCACGACCCTATGGCTTGACCCAACACGACACGAGCGCATAGTCGACATCATTTCAATGACTGGGACTCGTGCTCATGGCTTTCGATGGCCGCCTGCTGAGCGGCATCAGCGCCCTGGCCGCGGTGGTCGAGGCCGGCAGCTTCGTGCGGGCAGCGGACAGCCTGGGCCTGACTCAGTCCGGCGTCAGCCGTGCCGTCGCCCGGCTGGAGGCGCGGCTGGGCGTTCGCCTGTTCGACCGCACGCCGCGGGCGATCACGCTGACCGAGGAGGGCCGTCGCTTCTACGACGGGGTGATGCCGCACCTGACCGGCATCGAGGAGCGGGCGGCCGAGGCGTCGGGCGCCGCCGGCGCGGTGCGCGGCCGGCTGCGGGTCAATGCCGATGCCGCCTTCGGCCATCATGTGCTGGCGCCGCGCCTGGCCGGCTTCATGGCGCGCCATCCGGAGATCGAGCTGGAGCTGGTGGTGCGCGACCGCATCGGCGACCTGGTGGCGGAGGGCTTCGACATCGCCTTGCGCTTCGGCGAGCCGGAGCCCTCAGGCTTGAACAGCAAGCTGCTGCTGGAGACGCGGGTCCTGACCTGCGCCTCCCCCGATTACGTCGAGCGCCGCGGCCGGCCCCGCCACCCGGAGGATCTGGTCCGGGACGGCCATGAATGTGTGCTGGTGAAGGAGGCCGCCACCGGCCGGCCCTATGAATGGGAGTTCCGGCGCAAGGCGGAGGTGGTGTCGGTCCCGGTCAGGGGCCGGCTGACGGTCAATGATTCCGGCAGCCTGATCGGCGCCCTGCTGGGCGGCCAGGGCATCGGCCAGCCGCTGGAGTTCAGCGTGTGCGACCTGCTGACCTCCGGCCGGCTGGTCCGGCTGCTGCCCGACTGGTCGGACGAGCGCTTCCCGGTCTACGCCTATCACCGCTCGCGCGGTCTGCCCCCGGCCCGGGTGCGCGCCTTCCTCGACTTCGTCTTCGAGGTCACGGTGTAGGCAAGAGAAAGGGGCGCCGCAGCGCCCCTTCCCGTCTCACGTCAGGCCGCGGCGGCGAGCGGCTGCGGCTCCAGCACCAGCCCGTCCTCGCCCGCAGTGACCTTCACCGTGCTGTCGTCGACGACGCGGCCCTCCAGGATCGCGGTCGCCAGCGGGTTCTGCAGCTCGCGCTGGATCACCCGCTTCAGCGGCCGCGCCCCATAGACCGGGTCGTAACCCTGCTCCGCCAACCAGGCCTTCGCCCGCTCGTCGAGCTCGAGCGCGATCTTGCGGTCCTCGAGCAGGTGGCGCAGGCGGCCCAGCTGGATGTCGACGATGCCGGTCATGTTCGTCCGGCTGAGCCGACGGAACACGATCATCTCGTCGAGCCGGTTCAGGAACTCCGGCCGGAAGTGCTGGCGCACCGCCATCAGCACCTTCTCGCGGCTGACGAAGTCGATCTCGCCCTCGTCGTCGCCCTGCTCGATCGAAGCCAAGGCGAGATGCTCGGAGCCCAGATTGGAGGTCATCACGATCAGCGTGTTGCGGAAGTCGACCGTCCGCCCCTGGCCGTCGGTCAGGCGGCCGTCGTCCAGCACCTGCAGCAGCACGTTGAAGACGTCCGGATGGGCTTTCTCGACCTCGTCGAACAGAATCACCTGGTAGGGCCGGCGCCGCACCGCCTCGGTCAGCGCCCCGCCCTCGTCGTAGCCGACATAGCCCGGCGGCGCGCCGATCAGCCGGCTGACCGCGTGCTTCTCCATGAACTCCGACATGTCGATGCGGACCATGGCGGTCTCGTCGTCGAACAGGAACTCGGCCAGCGCCTTGGTCAGCTCGGTCTTGCCGACGCCGGTCGGACCCAGGAACAGGAAGCTGCCGATCGGCCGGTTCGGGTCTTGCAGCCCGGCGCGGGCGCGCCGCACCGCGTTGGCGACTGCGGTCAGCGCCTCGTCCTGGCCGACGACGCGGGTCTTCAGCTTCTCCTCCATGTGGAGCAGCTTGTCGCGCTCGCCCTCCAGCATCTTGTCGACCGGCACGCCGGTCCAGCGGCTGACCACCGCGGCGATGTCGTCGGCCTGCACCTCCTCGCGCACCATGTGCGAGGCCTGGGCCGCCTCGGCCTCCTTGAGCTTCTTCTCCAGCTCCGGGATCACGCCATAGGTCAGCTCGCCGGCGCGGGCCCAGTTGCCGCCGCGCTGCGCCTGCTCCAGCTCGCCGCGGGCCTGGTCGAGCTGCTCCTTCACCTTGGTGGCGGCGGACAGCTTCTCCTTCTCCGCGGTCCAGGCGGCGGTCAGCGAGGAGGACTGCTCCTCCAGTTCGGCCAGCTCCTGCTCCAGCTTGGCGAGGCGGTCCTTCGAGGCCGCGTCGGTCTCCTTCTTCAGGGCCTCGCGCTCGATCTTCAGCTGCATGGCGCGCCGGTCCAGCGCCTCGATCTCCTCGGGCTTGCTGTCGACCTGCATGCGCAGCCGCGACCCGGCCTCGTCGACCAGATCAATCGCCTTGTCCGGCAGGAACCGGTCGGTGATGTAGCGGTTCGACAAGGTAGCCGCAGCCACGATCGCGCCGTCGGTGATGCGCACGCCGTGGTGCAGCTCGTACTTCTCCTTCAGGCCGCGCAGGATCGAGATGGTGTCCTCGACCGTCGGCTCGGAGACGAAGACCGGCTGGAACCGCCGGGCCAGCGCCGCGTCCTTCTCGACATGCTTGCGGTACTCGTCGAGCGTGGTGGCGCCGACGCAGTGCAGCTCGCCGCGCGCCAGGGCCGGCTTCAGCATGTTCGACGCGTCCATGGCGCCGTCCGCCTTGCCGGCGCCGACCAGCGTGTGCATCTCGTCAATGAACAGCACGATCTCGCCGGCTGCCGTCGTCACCTCCTGCAGCACGGCCTTCAGCCGCTCCTCGAACTCGCCGCGGAACTTGGCGCCCGCCACCAGCGAACCGAGGTCGAGCGCCAGCAGGCGCTTGTTCTTCAGGCTCTCCGGCACGTCGCCGTTGACGATGCGCAGCGCCAGTCCTTCGACGATCGCGGTCTTGCCGACGCCGGGCTCGCCGATCAGCACCGGGTTGTTCTTGGTCCGGCGCGACAGCACCTGGATGGTGCGGCGGATCTCCTCATCCCGGCCGATCACCGGGTCGAGCTTGCCCGACCGCGCGGCCTCGGTCAGGTCGCGCGCGTATTTCTTCAGGGCGTCGTACTGGCCCTCGGCGCCGGGGCTGTCGGCGGTTCGGCCCTTGCGCATGGCGTCGACGGCGCGGCTCAGCGTCTGCGGCGTTACGCCGGCCTGGGCCAGGGCGCGGCCGGCCTCGGTCTCCTTGGCGATGGCGAGCGCCAGCAGGAGGCGTTCGGCCGCGACATACTGGTCGCCGGCCTTCTTCGCCTGCTCCTGCGCCTGGTCCAGCACCCGCGCCAGCTCGCGGCTCAGATAGACCTGGCCGCCGCCCTCGACCTTGGGCTGCTTGGCCAGCGCCTGCTCCACCGCCTGGGCCGCCGCCTCGGGCCGGCCGCCGGCGCTGCGGATCAGGTTGGCCGCGAGCCCTTCCTCGTCGTCGAGCAGCCCCTTGAGCAGGTGCTCGGGCAGCAGCTGTTGGTGGCCGCGGGTCAGCGCTGCGGTTTGAGCCGCCTGCAGGAATCCCTGGCTGCGTTCGGTGAACTTCTGAAGATCCATAAACTCTGTCTCCACTGTCCGGCGCGGTCGTCTTGCACGAAGCCCGACCCCGCCTTGATCCACATCAGTGCGATCCGGGAGGATGCAGGACTGATGTAGGAGTGTGGCCCGACAGCAACAAGGCCTTCCGGAGGCGTCCGGGACCGCATGCGCTGCGAACGCGCCGATCCGAAGCCGGTCCCATTCGCGCATAGCGGCGGTCCCCGGGGCGCCGAATGTTCCCCCGCGCCCTAAGGCGCTAGGGCCATGTCCCCGCCCCGTTGCCAGCCAGCCCGCCCAGGACCGCCGCCCGCCCCGCCGACCTGTACCGCTATCCCGTCAAGGGCCTGGCCGGGCAGAAACTCGCCGTCACGGATCTCGCCGCCGGGGAGACGCTGCCGCACGACCGGCGCTTCGCCATCGTGCACGGCGCCAGCCAATGCGACCCGACGGCGCCCAGCTGGCAGCCGAAGCGACAGTTCCTGCAGCTGATGACCGACGAGCGGCTGGCTCAGTTGGGCATCGACTACGACGACGCCACGGAAGCCCTGACGCTGAAGCGCGACGGCAAGCAGGTGGCACGCGGCCTGCTGTCCCTGCCGATCGGGCAGGAGCTGATCAACCAGTTCCTCAATGCCTTCATGAAGGACCCGCGTGGCGCGCTGAAGATCGTCTCCGCCCCCGGCATCGCCTTCACCGACAAGCCGGAAAAGCTGGTCTCGCTGATCAACCTGGCGTCGGTGAAGGACATCGAGCGGGTGACGCGCGCGCCGGTCGACCCGCGGCGTTTCCGCGGCAATCTTTATCTCGACGGCCTGCCGGCCTGGTCGGAGTTCGAGCTGGTCGGAAAGGAGCTGGCCATCGGGCCGGCGCGGCTCCGCGTCGTGTCGCGCATCGGCCGCTGCGCCGCGACCAACGTCAATCCGGCGACCGGCGATCGCGACCTGAACATCCCCAAGGCCCTGATCAGCGGCTTCGGCCACGCCGATTGTGGCATCTACGCCGAGGTTCTGGCGGGCGGCCATATCGCGGAAGGCGATACGCTGACGATCGCGTAGCGGCGCGGCTCCGCTTCCCCCTGTCCGATCCCGCCTTGACAGCCCTGCCGGCGCGGATGAAGATCGTTTGTATACGAATGAAATGACCGCTGGAGAACGGCGGATCTTCGGAACAGGATCAGGCCAGGGAGATCAGCATGTACCTCCGGCCAGGCACGCTGGACGAGGCGGTGGCGGCGCTTTCGGCGCCGGGCGGCCGCATCCTGGCGGGCGGAACGGACATCTTTCCGGCGGCGGGAGACCGGCCGCTGGCCGGGCCGATCATCGACATCTCGCGGCTCGCGGAGCTGGACGGCATCGTCCTCGGCGACGACCGCATCCGCATTGGCGCCCGCACCAGCTGGAGCAGCATCATCGCCGCGCCGCTGCCGCGCTGCTTCGATGCGCTGAAGGCCGCCGCGCGGGAGGTCGGCTCGATCCAGATCCAGAACCTCGGCACCATCGTCGGCAACCTGTGCAACGCCTCCCCCGCCGCCGATGGCGTGCCGCCGCTGCTGGCGCTGGACGCCGCGGTGGAGCTGCGCTCGCAGGCCGGCAACCGCACCCTGCCCCTGTCCGGCTTCATCTCCGGCAACCGCCGCACCGCCCGGCGCGACGACGAGATCGTGACCGCAGTCATCGTGCCACGGACGATCGATGCCGGCGCCTCCGCCTTCCTTAAGCTCGGCGCCCGCCGCTATCTCGTGATCTCGATCGCCATGGTGGCGGCGGTGGTCGAAGCCGATGCCGATGGGCGGGTCGCCCAGGCCCGGGTTGCGGTCGGCGCCTGCTCCGCCGTCGCGCAACGACTGTCGGCGTTGGAGCAGGAGCTGGTCGGCGCCCCGGCGCGCCCCGGCCTCGGCGCGCTGGTCAGGCCGGAGCATCTGGCACCGCTGTCGCCGATCGACGATGTCCGCGCCAGCGCGGCCTACCGCCTGGATGCGGCCTTGACCCTGGTGCGCCGCGCGCTGGACTGCTGCGCGGCGGAGATCTGAGATGCTGGATTCCCGTCCCGTCCTCAGCTTCACACTGAACGGCCGCCCGGTGCAGGTGCCGGCCGACCCGGCCGGCCGGCTGACCCGCCTGCTGCGCGACGATCTGGGCCTGACCGGCACCAAGGTCGGCTGCGATGCCGGCGATTGCGGCGCCTGCACCGTGCTGCTGGACGACACCCCGGTCTGCGGCTGCCTGGTCGCTGCTGGCCAGGTCGAGGGCCGCCGCGTCACCACCATCGAGGGGCTGCCGGCGCAGTCGCCCACGGCGTCGCGGCTGCAATCCGCCTTCCTGCGCCACGGCGCCGCCCAGTGCGGCATCTGCACCCCCGGCATGCTGGTGGCCGCCGCCGCCCTGCTGGACCGGAATCCGGAGCCGGGCGAGGCCGAGGTGATGGACGCGATCGGCGGGGTGCTGTGCCGCTGCACCGGCTATCGCAAGATCGTCGTCGCCATCCTCGACGCCCGTGCCGAGCCTGTCGCGGCGGAACCACCCGAGGCCGGCCGCGCCGTCGGCGCCCGGATCGACCGGCTGGACGGCCGCCGCAAGGTCGAGGGCCGCGACGTGTTCGGCGCCGACGAGATCCCGTCCGGCGCCCTGTCGGTGCGCGCCGTCCGCAGCCCGCATCACCGCGCCCGCTTCGCCTTCGGCGACCTCGACGGCTTCGTCGCCGCCCATCCCGGCATCGTCCGGGTGTTCACGGCAAAGGACGTGCCGGGCGAGAACCGCTTCGGCGTGATCGGCCCCTTCGCCGACCAGCCGGTCTTCGCCGAGACCGAGGCCCGGTTCCGCGGCGAGGCGGTGGCCGCGGTGGTCGGCGAGAGCTGGGCGATCGAGTCGCTCGACCTGTCGGAGTTTCCGGTCGCGTGGGAGCCCCTGCCCGCGCACACCACCATCGATGCCGCGCTGGCGCCCGGCGCCGACCTGGTTCATCCCGACCGGGCCGGCAACATCCTGGTGCGCGGCCGCGTCGTGCGCGGCAATGTCGAGGCGGCGCTGGACGCGGCCGACGTCGTGGTCGAGGGCGAATTCGAGACCGGCTTCGTCGAGCACGCCTATATCGAACCCGAGGCCGGCTTCGCCCGCCGCGTCGGCGACCGGATCGAGATCCAGGCCTGCACCCAGGCGCCCTATATGGACCGCGACGACGTCGCCAGGATCCTGGGCATCGCGCCGGAGGCCGTGCGCATCATCCCGACCGCGGTCGGCGGCGGCTTCGGCTCCAAGCTCGACCTGTCGCTGCAGCCCTTCGTCGCGATCGCAGCTTGGCATCTGAAGCGGCCGGTGCGCATGGTCTATTCCCGCACCGAGTCGATCATGACCACCACCAAGCGCCACCCGTCGCGGATGCGCGTGCGGGTCGGCGCCACCCGCGACGGCAAGCTGGCAGCGATGGATTTCGCCGGCGACTTCAACACCGGCGCCTATTCCTCCTGGGGCCCGACCGTGGCCAACCGGGTGCCGGTGCACGCCTCCGGTCCCTATTACGTGCCGCATTACCGGGCCCTGACCCGCGCCGTGCACACCCATCTGGTGCCGGCCGGCGCCTTCCGCGGCTTCGGCGTGCCCCAGGCCGGGGTGGCGCAGGAGCAGCTCTATGACGAGCTGGCCGACCGGTTGGGGCTGGACCGGCTGGAGTTCCGCATCGCCAACGCGCTGCGGCCCGACCAGCCAACCGTGACCGGCCAGGTGCTGGGCGAAGGCACCGGCATTCGCGCCTGCCTGGAAGCGCTGCGGCCGCATTGGCGCCGGGCGCGAGAGGAGGCCGCCGCCTTCAACCGGGCCACCACCGGCCCGCTGCGCCGCGGCGCCGGCGTCGCCGGCATGTGGTATGGCTGCGGCAACACCTCGCTGCCCAACCCGTCGACCATCCGCGTCGGGCTGAAGCCGGATGGGCGGATCGCGCTGCACCAGGGCGCGGTCGATATCGGCCAGGGCTCGAACACCGTCGTCACCCAGATCTGCGCCGACGCGCTAGGGGCGCCGATCGGGCGCTTCGACCTGGTCTCGGCCGACACCGACCTGACGCCGGACTGCGGCAAGACCTCGGCCTCGCGCCAGACCTTCGTCACCGGCAAGGCGGCGGAGCTGGCGGGCCGCGATCTGCGCCGCGCCCTGCTGCGCCTGGCCAATGCCGGCGAGGGCGCGGACATCACCTTCGCCGACGGCCGGGTCACGGTGACCGAGGGCGAGCACGCGCGCAGCCTGGACCTGGCGGCCCTGCCGCAGGACGAGCGCGGCTATGTGCTGGCGGCAGAGGCCACCTTCGACCCGCCGACCAGCCCGCTGGATGCGGACGGCCAGGGCGTGCCCTACGCCGTCTACGGCTTCGGCGCCCACATGGCGGAGGTCGAGGTCGACCTCGAGCTCGGCACCGTCCGGGTGCTCAAGATCACCGCCGCGCACGATGTCGGCCGGGCGATCAACCCGACCCTGGTCGAAGGCCAGATCGAGGGCGGCGCCGCCCAGGGGCTGGGCCTGGCGCTGATGGAGGAGTTCCATCCCGGCCGCGGCGAGAACCTGCACGACTACCTGATCCCATCGGCCGGCGACATGCCGCCGGTGGAATCGATCCTGATCGAGGACGCCGCCCCGGTCGGCCCCTTCGGTGCCAAGGGCATCGGCGAGCAGGCGCTGATCCCGACCGCCCCCGCCATCCTGAACGCCATCCACGACGCCACCGGCGTGCGCATCCGCCGGGTGCCGGCGACGCCGGACCGCGTCCGCGCCGCGATCCTGGCGGCCGGACAGAAGGACTGACATGTCCCAGCCCACGGAAAAGACCGAGGACGGCCGCATCCGCTGCGATGCCTGTCCGGTGATGTGCTACATCAAGCCCGGCGCCGCCGGGGCCTGCGACCGCTACGCCAACCATGACGGCACGCTGGTGCGGGTCGACCCGCATGTGGTGCTGGACCGCACCCTGCAGCAGGGCGGCAGCGTGGTGCCGTTCAACCGCGGCGGCGGCGACTGGGACGGCAAGCTGGTGCGCGGGCCAGAGACCTTCGTCACCGCGATCGGCGCCGGCACCACCTATCCGGACTACAAGCCGGCCCCCTTCATCGTCTCGGCCGAGGTCGACGGAGTCGACATGGTCACGGTGGTGACCGAGGGCATCTTCAGCTATTGCGGCGTCAAGGTGAAGATCGACACCGACCGCCATCTGGGGCCGGAGCGCAGCCTGGTCCGCGCCCAGGGCGAGCCGGTCGGCCATGTCACCACCGGCGAGTACGGGTCGCAGATGCTGTCGCTGGGCGGCGTGCACCACCTGACCGGCGGCAGCAAGAAGGAAGGTCGCGTCACCTGCGACACCCTCTTGGAGCTGAGCAACGGCCGCGCGGTCGAGCTGACCATCGATGACGGCGCCACCGTGATCGTGCAGGCCGGCAAGCCGCCGATCGTCAATGGCGCCGCCGAGGAGCGGATGCGGGTCGGCTGCGGCTCCGCCACCATCGGCATGTTCGCCAAGCAGTGGCACGGTAAGGTCGACGAGGTGGTGGTGGTCGACGACCACATCACCGGCGTGCTGTCGGAGCACCAGGCCGGCAAGCTCTTGGGCATCCCCGACACCGGCATCCACATGAAGGGCCGCCGCTCCACCCCCGGCCGCTACTTCCAGGTGGCGCAGCCCGGCACCGGCTGGGGCGGCACCGACATCTCCGACCCGCTGTCGATCCTGGGCCCGTTCAACCCGAAGGCGGCGCGGCCCGGCCTGACCATGCTGATGGTCAGCACCACCGGCGAGCATTTCGCCTATTACGTGCTGGACGACGAATTGAAGCCGGTGCAGCAGGAGCTGCCGGCGGCGCTGCGGCAGTCGATCGCGCGGATCGAGGAGAATTGCGAGCCGGCGCTGTGCACCGTGCTGTTCATGGGCGGCGCCGGCGGCTCGCTGCGCTCCGGCGTCACCGAGAACCCGGTGCGGCTGACCCGGTCGGTGAAGCAGGCGCTGACCTATGTCACCTGCGGCGGCGCCCCGGTCTATGTCTGGCCGGGCGGCGGCATCACCTTCATGGTCGACGTCACCCGGGTGCCGGAGAACGCCTTCGGCTATGTCCCGACCCCCGCCCTGGTGGCGCCGATCGAGTTCACGCTGCGCCTGTCCGACTACGAGGCGCTGGAGGGGCATATGGACCATGTCCGCCCCCTCTCCTCCCTCGGCGTCGACGCGGCGCGGCGGCCGGTGGCGCCCTATCGCGACAACCCCTGGCCCTTCGCGCCCCAGGGCGCGAAGCGGTCGCACGGCTGAGGCACGCCGATGGCCCGCCTCCCGCAGATCGCGCTGCTGCCCGACGGGCGGCGCCTGCATCTGCAGGACGGGCCGATCGACCTGATCGTCGAGGCCAATGGGACGATGGAGGCGGTGCAGGCGGCCTATCAGGCGGCGGCGCGGCGCTTCACCGGCCTTCTGGACGAGCTGTGCGACGAGCTGGCCCTGCTGCGCGCCCCGGCCCGGCCGGACCGCTGCCCGCTGCAGGGCCCGGTCGCCCGCCGCATGCATGACGCGGTGGCGCCCTATGCCGCCGAGACCTTCATCACCCCCATGGCGGCGGTGGCCGGTGCCGTGGCCGAGGCCGTGCTGGCGGTGATGACAGGGACGGCCCCGGTGGACCGCGCCTATGTCAACAATGGCGGCGACATCGCCCTGCATCTGGCGCCGGGCCAAAGCTTCACCGTCGGCCTGGTGGACAAGCCGGACCAGCCCGGCTTGTTCGGCACCACCGCGCTGGCGGCCGGGGACGGGATCCGCGGCATCGCCACCAGCGGCTGGCGCGGCCGCAGCTTCTCGCTCGGCATCGCCGATGCGGTGACCATCCTCGCGGCCGGCGCCGCCGATGCCGATGCCGCGGCCACGGTGGTGGCCAATGCCGTCGACCTGCCCGGCCATCCCGCGATTCAGCGCGTTCCGGCACGGGAACTGCAGCCCGACAGCGACCTGGGCGACCGCTTGGTGACCCGCGGCGTCGGCCCGCTGGTTCCGGCCGAGATCGACGCTGCCCTGGCCGCCGGCGCGGCCCGAGCCGAGCCCCTGATCGCCCGCGGCCTGATCCGCGCCGCCGCCTTGCATCTGGCTGGCGAGACGCGGGCGGTGGGGCTGGACGCACGCATGTCTCCGCAACCAAAGAGCCTGATCGATGCCTGAGGTCGAGATCCGCAAGCGCCTGGTCACCGTCGAGGAGATCTTCCACGAGGGCGGGCCGCCGGCCGCGACGCCGCTGCGGCGCGGGGCGATCGTCGCCGTGATCCGCAACCCCTTCGCCGGCCGCTATGTCGAGGAGATCGCCGGCTTCATGGACGACCTGAAGCCGCTGGGCCTGGCCATGGCGCAGCAGCTGATCCGGGCGCTGGGCGGCGACCCGAAGGCGATCGAGGGCTATGGCAAGGGCGCCATCGTCGGCGCCGCCGGCGAGCTGGAGCACGGCGCGCTGTGGCATGTTCCCGGCGGCTATGCGATGCGCGAGGCGCTGGGCGGCGCCAAGGCGATCGTGCCCTCGGCCAAGAAGGTCGGCGGCCCCGGCGCGCGGCTGGACGTGCCGGTCACCCATATCGACGCCTCCTATGTCCGCAGCCATTTCGACGCGATGGAGGTGGGCGTGCCGGACGGCCCGAAGGCGGACGAGATCGCGCTGGTGCTGGTGATGACCACCGGCGCCCGCGTCCACGCCCGCGTCGGCGGGCTGAAGGCCAGCGAGATCAAGGGCGAGGACAGGTTGCGATGAGCGCGAGGATCCGCAAGATCGTCACCGTGGTCGAGGAGACGGTGACCGAGATGGGCCGGCCGGTCACCCCGCCGACCCGCCGCGCCGCGGCGGTGGCGGTGATCGAGAACCCCTTCGCCGGCCGCTATGCCGAGGACCTGACCGAGCTGATGGAGATCGGCGAGGAGCTGGGCGGCCTGCTGGCCGAGAAGGCGGTGGCGGCACTGGGCATCGACGGCCCGGCGGCGGAGAGCTACGGCAAGGCCGCGGCTGTCGGTGAGAACGGCGAGCTGGAGCATGCCGCCGCCATCCTGCACCCGAAGCTGGGCACGCCGGTGCGCCGCGTGCTGGGCAAGGGCGCCGCGCTGATCCCGTCCTCGAAGAAGCGCGGCGGCCCGGGCGTGGCGCTGGACATCCCGCTGGGCCACAAGGACGCAGCCTATGTCCGCAGCCATTTCGACGGCATGGAGGTGCGCATCGCCGATGCGCCGCGGGCCGGCGAGATCATGATCGCGGTGGCGGTGACCGACAGCGGCCGCCCCCTGCCCCGGGTCGGCGGACTGACCAAGGACCAGATCAAGGGGGAGGACGGCCTCCGCTGAATCGGGCAAACCACAAGGCAGCCCGACCGACAAGGACACGAAGGAGACAGGGATGAAGGCAGGGTTTCACGTCGCGGCGGTCCTGGCGCTGGCCGCCGCCCTCTGCGGGCCGGCTTCGGCCGGAGCGCAGGAGATCAAGATCGGGGAGATCAACAGCTATGCCGGCCTGCCGGCCTTTACCGAGCCCTATCGCAAGGGCTGGCAGCTGGCGATCGAGGAGATCAACGCCGCCGGCGGGGTCAACGGCCAGAAGCTGGTCGTCATCTCCAAGGACGACGGCGGCAAGCCGGCCGATGCCGTGACCGCGGCCAACGAGCTGGTCTCGGGCGAAGGCGTGACCATCCTGGCCGGTACCTTCTTCTCCAACATCGGCCTCGCCGTGTCGGATTTCGCCAAGCAGAAGAAGGTGTTCTTCATGGCGGCGGAGCCCCTGACCGATGCCGTCACCTGGGCCAACGGCAACCGCTACACCTTCCGGCTGCGCCCGTCGAACTACATGCAGGCGGCGATGCTGGCCGAGGAGGCGGCGAAGCTGCCGGCCAAGCGCTGGGCCACGGTGGCGCCGAACTACGAATACGGCCAGTCGGCCGTGGCCGTGTTCAAGCAGCTGCTGTCCGCCAAGCGGCCGGACATCGAATGGGTCAACGAGCAGTGGCCGCCGCAGGGCAAGATCGACGCCGGCGCGGTGGTGCAGGCGCTGGCGGCGGCGCAGCCCGAGGCGATCCTGAACGTCACCTTCGGCGCCGACCTGGTGAAGTTCGTGCGCGAGGGCAACACCCGCGGCCTGTTCGACGACCGCTCGGTGGTCAGCTTCCTGACCGGCGAGCCGGAGTACCTCGATCCGCTGAAGGACGAGACGCCGGAGGGCTGGATCGTCACCGGCTATCCCTGGTACGCGATCAAGTCGCCGGAGCACGACGCGTTCCTGAAGGCCTACCAGGCCAAGTACGACGACTATCCGCGGCTCGGCTCGATCGTCGGCTACACCACCATGAAGTCGATCGCGGCGATCCTGGCCAAGGCCGGGTCGGCCGATCCCGACAAGATGATCGCGGCGGCCGAGGGCATTGGCGTCGACAGCCCGTTCGGCCCGATCACCTTCCGCAAGATCGACCACCAGTCGACGCTCGGCGCCTTCGTCGGCAAGACCACGGTCGAGGACGGCAAGGGCGTGATGACCGATTTCCAGTACCGTGATGGCGCCAACTACCTGCCGTCCGATGCCGAGGTCGCCAAGCTGCGGCCGGCGGAATAGCCGTCCTTGTTGAACCGGCACCGCCGGAGTCCCGCATCGAAAACCCCCTCCCCCTACCCCCTCCCGCAGGGGGAGGGGGGACTAGAATAAGTAACGGGAGAGGCTTGGTGGATTTCCTCGTCGCCCAGTTCCTGACCGGACTCGCCAGCGCCGCCTCGCTGTTCCTGGTGGCGTCGGGCCTGTCGATCATCTTCGGCGTGACGCGGATCGTGAACTTCGCGCACGGCGCCTTCTACATGCTGGGCGCGTATCTCGCCTACACCCTGACCGAGCGCTTCTCCGGCGCCCTCGGCTTCTGGGGCGGTCTCGTCGCCGCGGCGCTGATCGTGGCGGCGCTCGGCGCCCTGCTGGAGATCGTGCTGCTGCGCCGGATCTACCGGGCGCCGGAGCTGTTCCAGCTGCTGGCCACCTTCGGCGTCACCCTGATGGTGCAGGACCTCGCGGTCCTGATCTGGGGGCCGGAGGACCTGGTCGGCCGCCGCGCGCCGGGCTTCCGCGGCGCGGTCGAGATCCTGGGCCAGAGGCTGCCGCTGTACGACCTGTTCCTGATCGTCCTCGGCCCCGTCGTGCTCGGCCTGCTGTGGCTGCTGTTCCGGCGCACCCGCTGGGGCGTGCTGGTGCGGGCGGCGACCCAGGACCGCGACATGGTCGCGGCGCTGGGCGTGAACCAGAAATGGCTGTTCACCAGCGTCTTCGCGCTCGGCGTGTTCCTGGCCGGCCTGGGCGGGGCGCTGCAGATCCCGCGCGACGCGGTCACCCACACCATGGATCTGCGCATCATCGTCGAGGTCTTCGTCGTGGTGGTGATCGGCGGCCTCGGCAGCGTGCCCGGCGCCTTTATCGCCGCGGTGCTGGTGTCGGAGCTGAACGCCTTCGGCATCCTGGTCTTCCCCACCATCTCTCTGGTGCTGGTGTTCCTGGTGATGGCCTGCGTGCTGGTGGTGCGGCCCTGGGGCCTGCTGGGCAAGGCGGAGGGGCCGGCGCGGCCGACCATCGGTATCGCCATCCGGCCCTGGCGGCCCTTCGGCACCGGGGAGCGCATCGCCCTGCTCGTCGCCCTCGCGGCCGCGGCGCTGCTGCCGACGGTCGCCGGCGGCTACGCCTTGGCGGTGGCGTCCGAGATCGCGATCTTCGCCCTGTTCGCCGCCAGCCTGCAGTTCCTGATGACCACCGGCGGCCTCGCCTCCTTCGGCCATGCCGCCTATTTCGGCCTCGGCACCTATGGCGCCGCCTTCGCGGTGAGGGCGATGGGCCTGCCGATGGAGGTGGCGCTGCTGGCCGGGCCGCTGTTCGGGCTGGCCGGGGCGGCGCTGTTCGGCGCCTTCTGCGTGCGCCTGTCCGGCGTGTACTTCGCCATGCTGACCCTGGCCTTCGCCCAGATCACCTGGTCGGTGGCGACGCAGTGGGTCGAGCTGACCGGCGGCGACAACGGCATGCTGGGGATCTGGCCCTCGTCATGGGCCGCCAGCCCGGCCGGCTTCTACTGGCTGGCGTTGGCCGTGGCGGCCGCAGGCATCGCGCTCTTGCGGATCCTGACCTTCTCGCCCTTCGGCTTCGCCCTGCGCGGGGTGCGGGATTCGACCCAGCGGGCCGAGGCCATCGGCATCGGCCGGGCCGGCGTGCAATGGGCCGCCTTCCTGGTCGCCGGCACCACCGCCGGGCTGGCCGGGGCGCTGTTCGCCTTCCTCAAGGGCAGCGTCTTCCCGGACAATCTCGGCATCCCGCTGTCGATCGACGGGCTGGTCATGGTGCTGCTGGGCGGCATCGAGACCGCGTCCGGCGCCGTGATCGGCGCCATCGTCTACAAGGCGCTGGCGATCTGGCTGGTCAGCCAGACCGACCTGTCGAAGCTGGTGCTGGGCGGCATCATCGTGCTGCTGGTCGTGGCCTCCCCCAAGGGCCTGGTCGGCTTCGTCGAGGAGGGGCGGGCCAGGCGACGAAAACCCCCCCCCCCGATCTCCGCCGCCCCCCCCCGCCTGGAGGCCGCGGGATGAAGTCCGAACAAGTGATGGGGCCGCTGCTGCCGGGCGAGGGCCTGGCCAAATCCTATGCCGGCGTTCAGGCGGTGCGCGGCGGCGACTTCACGCTCGAGGCCGGCGGCATTCTGGCCCTGATCGGCCCGAACGGCGCCGGCAAGAGCACCTGCTTCAACATGCTGAACGGCCAGATCCGCCCCGATGCCGGCCGCGTCCGGCTGGAGGGGCGGGACATCACCGGCCTGGCGCCACGCCGGGTCTGGCGCCTGGGCGTCGGCCGCACCTTCCAGATCGCCGCCACCTTCGCCTCGATGACGGTGCGCGAGAACGTGCAGACAGCGCTGCTGTCGCATCACCGCCGGTTCGGTCTCAGCTTCGCTGGCCGCGCCTACCCGGATGAGGCCGACGCGCTGCTCGACCTCGTCGGGCTGGGCGGCGCGGCGGAGCGAGCCTGCGGCGAGCTGGCTTATGGCGACGTCAAGCGGCTGGAGCTGTCGATCGCCCTGGCCAATGCGCCGAAGCTGCTGCTGATGGACGAGCCGACCGCCGGCATGGCGCCGAAGGAACGGGTGGCGCTGATGCGCCTGACCGCGGAGGTGGCGCGGCAGCGGCGGATCGGCGTGCTGTTCACCGAGCACGACATGGATGTGGTGTTCGAGCATGCCGACCGGATCATGGTGCTGAACCGCGGCGCGCTGATCGCCGAGGGCGCGCCCGAGGCGGTGCGCCGCGACCCGCAGGTGCGCGCGGTCTATCTCGGCGACGGCCTGGTCTACGACGCCCGCCACCGGACGGAGGTGCCCGCATGACGCTCTCGGTCTCCGGTCTCAACGCCCATTACGGCCCGGCGCATATCCTGTTCGATGTCGGCTTCGAGGTCGGCGAAGGCGAGGTCGTCGCCTTCCTCGGCCGGAACGGCGCCGGCAAGTCGACCACCTTCCGGTCCCTGGTCGGGCTGGTGCCGCGGCGCGAGGGGCGGATCCTGTTCCGCGGCGCCGACATCGCCGCGAAGCCGACGCATGAGATCGCCCGCGCCGGCCTGGGCTATGTGCCGGAGGACCGGCGGATCTTCACCGACCTGACGGTGGAGGAGAACCTGGCGGTCGGCCAGCAGCCGCCGCGGCCGGGAGCGCCGACATGGACGCCGGAGCGGCTTTACGCCCTGTTCCCCAACCTGGCCGAGATGCGCCGCCGCCCCGGCGGGCGGATGAGCGGAGGCGAGCAGCAGATGCTGACCATCGCCCGGACCCTGATGGGCAACCCGTCGCTGGTGCTGCTGGACGAGCCGTCGGAGGGGCTGGCGCCGAAGATCGTCGAACAGATGGCCGACGCCATCCTGGCGATGAAGCGCGAGGGCTTAAGCGTGCTGCTGTCCGAGCAGAACCTGCATTTCGCGCGGCTGATCAGCGACCGCGCCTACATCATCGAGACCGGCCGCATCCGCTTCGGCGGCACGATGGCCGAGCTGGAGGCGCAGCCGGAGATCCGCGACGCCTATCTCGCGGTGTGATATGAGGCGGCCATGATCATCACCGCGACACGCGGATCAGGGGCGAGCCCCTATATCCTCGACGACCAGATCGGCTTCATCCTGCGCCAGGTCAGCCAGCGCCATGCCGCGATCTTCGCCGCCGGCATCGGCGACCCGGACCTGACCGCGACGCAATGGGCGGTGCTGGCCAAGCTGCTGGAGCGCGGCCCCTGCTCGCAGAACCGCCTCGGCCGCCGCACCGCCATGGACGCGGCGACGATCAAGGGCGTGGTCGACCGGCTGGTCAGGCGCGGCCTGATCGAGACCCGGCCGGATCCCGAGGACGGCCGCCGCCTCGAGGTCGCCCTGACCCCCGCCGGCCAGGCCTTGGCCGAGCGCATCGTGCCGAATGCGTTCCGCATCACCGAGGAGACCCTGGCGCCGCTGGACGAGGCCGAGCGGGCGACATTGGTCGACCTGCTGCGCCGGCTGAGCTAGGGCCGGATGAATTGACATCCGGTCGCATCATGGCCTGATACCGGCGAGCATCTTCGCCGGGAAGGCCGGTCCTCCCTCACCCGGAGGTGCCGAGCGCCTCCGACCCCTCCCGCGGGGCGGGAGAGGCGAGAGGAACCGGATTTCGTAGGTTGGGTTCGCGGCAGCGAATCCAACAGGTTCGGGGGCCGCGACGGCGGCCGGATGTCGGGTTCGCCACGGGCAAACCCGACCGACGCGGTCATCCCGTGTCCGGCGCCTTCGGTCTGTGGGCGGCAGCCGAGCGGGGCTCAGGCGGATCCTCGGCGTCCTCGCCGTCCTGCGGCGGCAGGAAGCCGAGCTCCTCCATCGCCTCGTCGGCCATCTCCAGCCACTGCTCCACCCGCACCGGATAGCCCCAGCGCCGGCACAGCGCCGCCACCGCCACCTCCGGACGGCTGGCCTCGATGAATTCCACCACCTCCGGCCGCTCCAGCCGCTCATGCATCTCGGCTTCACGGCGGTCGGCCTCCTCGCCGTCCCCGGACGCCTCATAGGCCGCCGCCATCATCGCGAGATTCACCCGCAGCCCGTGCCAGTCCTCCTGCGCCGCCTCCCGCTGCGCCGCCGCCTTGCGCTTCTCCTCCGCCTGCCGCGACAGCTTGTCCTCC
Source organism: Inquilinus sp. Marseille-Q2685 (assembly GCF_916619195.1). Taxonomy (NCBI): domain Bacteria; kingdom Pseudomonadati; phylum Pseudomonadota; class Alphaproteobacteria; order Rhodospirillales; family Rhodospirillaceae; genus Inquilinus; species Inquilinus sp. Marseille-Q2685. Next base: position 95,723 of record NZ_CAKAKL010000007.1, on the reverse strand, counting down.
AGCAGCAGGGTCAGACGCAGCGACCGGGTGACGACGGCGATCCGCTGGCCATAGTCGACCCCGGGCTGCGGCGCCTCCACCGCTTCGGTGCGGGTGGCCTCGATGATCTCCATATGGACGTCCGCCGCCCGGGCGAGCATGCGCAGATGCCGTGCCGCCCGCTCCTCCTGAAGAGCGGGCGCGGCCTCCATTGCATGATCGGTCTGCGTCGCGTCCATGGAACATAGCATGAACGCAGATGACCGATAATACCACTGCGATCGTGGTCCCGGCCGGCAGGCTGGATCCCGGCGTCCGGCAATGGGTGGCCGATATGAGCCCACCCGCCCCAAGGCGGGCCGCTACAGCACGAAATCCGCGGCAACCAGGGCGCTGATGCCGGTCAGGGTGATATGGAAATCGGTGATCCTGTCGCCGTCGATGTCGCCGCCGATGGTGGTGACACCGTCGCGCGCAACATAGCGCAGCTGCCCGGCGACGCCGCCATAGGCGGCGGTGCCGATGAAGCCGAACGCCTGGTTGCCGGCAGCCGCGGTGTTGGCGTCGATCGCCGACAGGTCGATCCTGTCGCCCTGGGCATGGCTGAAATCGGTGATCCGGTCGGCATTGGCGCCGACCACGCTCTGCGCCGCGCTGCCATAGACGAAGCGGTCGGCCCCGGCACCGCCGGTGAGGATATCCCTGCCTCCCGCGCCGGCGAGCACGTCATTGCCGTTCCAGCCCAGCAGCGTGTTGGCCCAGGTGTCCCCGACCAGGCTGTCGTTGCCCTGGCTGCCGGAGAGGTTCTCGATCTCGGCCAGCCTGTCGCCCTGCGCCTCGCCGCCGCTGCCGGCGCCGGTGACCAGGTTGACCGCGACGCCGGCCGTGCCGGCGTAGTAGCTGGCGGTGTCGATGCCGGCCCCGCCGGAGAGCCGGTCGGCGCCGGTGCCGCCGTTGAGGATATCGTCGCCCAGCCCGCCGGAAAGCGTATCGTTGCCGCCGAACCCGGAGAGCCTGTCGTTCCCGCCCGTGCGGGTGCGTGTCGGCTCGCCGTCGAGACGGTTGTCGGCGGCGGAGCCGACCAGCACGTCCGCATGGTTCGACCCGCCGATATTCTCCACATCCGGCCCGACGAGATCCCCCTCGGCGTCGCCGCCGGAGCCATAGGCCCCGATCGTCACGGCCACGCCGGCGAGGCTGGTCGAGTAGTGGGCGGTGTCGAAGCCGGCGCCGCCCAGCAGGATGTCGGTGCCGGCCCCGCCTTCCAGCCCGTCGTCGCCGTCGCCGCCGCGCAGGACGTCATCGCCCTCCTCGCCGCTCAGACCGTCCGCGCCGGCATCGCCGTAGAGCCTGTCGTCCTCGTCGCCCGCATAGAGGAGATCGGCGCCCGCGCCGCCGTAGAGCTTGTCGTCGCCGTAGTAGCCGTAGAGCCTGTCGCTACCGTCTTCGCCGTAAAGCTCGTCGCCAGAGCCGAAGGGGTCGATCCCGGTTTCGCCCTTGAGGATGTTGTCCGCAGCGGATCCCATCAGCCAGTCGCTGAACGGCGTCCCGGTGAGATTCTCCACGTCCGCTCCGATCGTGTCGGCGAACGAGGCTCCGCTGCCGGCGACCTGCATGCCTATCCTGGCACGCGCGCCTCCCTCGAGGAGATCGGCACGGCTGTAGTCGACGGTGTCGTTCCCGTCCCCGCCATAGAGATCATTGTTGCTGCCGCCGCTGAACAGGATGTCGTCACCGGCCTCGCCGTAGAGTTCGTCATAGCCGTCGACCGCGATCAGCGTGTCGTTGCCGCCCCGGCCGTACACGGAATCGGCCGCCGCCGTGCCGGACAGGGTGTTGGGATTGTCGTCGCCGAAGATGTTGCCCACCGGGATCACCCCCATGCCCGCCGCCGCCCCGCGGCGCCTCTGGCGCGAACCGTAGCGTCCCGAGCCGTCCGCCACATCAGCCGAACATACGATATGGCCGGTGCCTGCCGGCATCCGGCTTGGAAGATTTCATACGACGGCGATGGACTCCATTCGGCCGAAATCCATAAACTTCTTACTGAAATAAGATTTCATGCAGTGCACTGCAGGGCAACCGGGATAGCCCAATCTATTGGGGAGGGAAAGATGACGATCCTGATCGGCACCGAAGGCGACGACCGGCTGTTCGGCGGCGACGGCGATGACAGCCTGTACGGCCTCGGCGGCGACGACGTGCTGCGCGGCCGCAACGGCGACGACCGGCTCGAGGGCGGCGACGGCGACGACACTCTCTACGGCGGCGCCGGCGCCGACATGCTGAGCGGCGGGGCGGGCACCGACATCCTCAATTACGGCGACAGCGCCGCCGGCGTCTCCGTCGATCTGACCACCGGCGCCACCCATGGCGGCGACGCCGAGGGTGACGTGCTGCTCGACGGCTTCGAGATCGTGCGCGGCAGCTTGTTCGACGACGCCATCGCCGGCGATGCGGCCGACAATGCGCTGCGCGGCCTGGCCGGGGACGACGCCCTTTCGGGCGGCGCCGGCGCCGATACGCTGAACGGCGGGGCCGGGGACGATGTGCTCGTGGGCGGTGCCGGGGCCGACCGCTTCATCGGCGGCGACGGCACCGATATCGTCAGCTATGCCGACAGCACGGTCGGCGTCACAGTCGATCTGACCGACCCCGGCCGCAACTTCGGCGACGCCGAGAGCGACCGGTATCTGAGCGGCATCGAGATCATCGAAGGCAGCCGGATCGGGTCTTCGCTGCGCGGCGATGCCGAGGCCAACCACTTCCGCGCCACGGGCGGGTCGAACGGGATCAACGGCGAGGGCGGGGACGATATCCTGGAGGGGGCCGGTGGCCTCGACATCCTGGTCGGCGGCCTGGGCGACGACTGGCTTTCGGGCAATGACGGCAACGATTACCTGCATGGATACGAGGGCGACGACGTCCTGATCGGCGGCGCCGGCCTGGACTCCCAGGAGGGACGGGAGGGCGCGGACCGCCACGTCTACACCGCGATCACCGACGCGCCGCTTCCCGACGCGAACGGCAACCGCGAGAGCATCACCGGCTTCTCCGCCGCCGAGGGCGACATTATCGATCTCGGCGCCGTCGACGCTGACGACGATACCGGCAACGGCGACACCGCTTTCACCATCGTCACCGGCAGCTTCACCGGCGCCGGGGCGGAGCTGCTACTGGTGCCGTTCGGGCCGTCGGGGCGCAACTTCCAGATCAAGGCGGATGTCGACGGCGCCCGCCGCACCGACTTCCTGGTGCAGGTCTCCGCCGACACCCAGCTGACCGCGGCCGATTTCGTGCTGTAGCCGGGCCGGCCGCCGCCCCTACCCCCTCACCACCACCGGGACCCGGGTCGCCGGCGGGGTGTTGCGGCTGCGCTGGCTGCGCACAACGCCGTCGATCACGGTCATGCCGACGCCCGGCAGGTCGCCCAGCTGCACGCTCTCCAGGAGCGAGGTGCCGGCGGAGTGCTGGGCGGTGTCGAGGAAGACGAAATCGGCCGACCAGCCGGGCTCGATGATGCCGGCGTCGAGCTTGCGCATCCGCGCGGTGTTGCCGGTGGCGAAGCAGAAGGCGGTCTCGGCCGGCACCTCGCCGAGCGAGGACAGCATCGCGATCATCCGCAGGATGCCGAGCGGCTGGACGCCGGAGCCGGCCGGCGCGTCGGTGCCCAGGATCACCCGCTCCAGCTGCCCCATCTCCCGAGCCATGCGCAGGGTGAACAGGGCCGCCCGCTCGTTGCCGTTGTGCACCAGCTCCAGCCCGCGCCGGCAGCCTTCGCAGATGCAGCGGATCTGGCCGTCCGGCAGGGCAGTGTGGCCGCCATTGATGTGGCCGACGACATCGGCGTCGGTCTCCAGCACCACGTCCTTGTCGATCAGGCCGGAGCCGGGGATCGACGGGCCGCCGGTGTGGATCGTGCTCTGGATCCCGTATTTGCGGGCCCATTCCACCATGCGGTGGGCGGTCGGCCCGTCCTTGACCCCGCCGAGGCCGATCTCGCCGAGCAGGGTGACGCCGGCGGCGGCCAGGTCCTTGAAGTCCTGCTCCTCCATCTCCTTCTCGATCACCGGCGCGCCGGCATGGATCTTCACGCCGGAGGGGCGGAAGGCGGAGAAGCTGCGCTGCGCCGTGACCGCCAGGGCCTTCAGCCCGACCACGTCGCGCGGCCGGCCGGGCAGGTGCACCTCGCCGGCCGAGATCATGGTGGTGACGCCGCCATGCAGGCTGCTGTCGATCCAGCCGATCTGGTTCTGCCGCGGCGTCCAGTCGCCGATCACCGGATGGACATGGCTATCGATCAGGCCTGGCGCCAGCGTCGTGCCATGGGCGTCGATCAGGGTGGTGGCGCCTTCGGTGTCGACATCCTTCTCGCGCCCGACCGCGGCGATGCGCCCGTCGACCGCGACCACCGTGTCGGCCTCGAGGATCGGCGCCTCCAGCCTGCCGCTGAGCAGCAACCCGATGTTGCGGATGACCAATTTGGCCGGACCGGCCGGCTTCTGCGGCTCGTCATGCGCCATGGGACGTTCCTTTTCCGCTGCCCCGCCGTGCGGGGCGCCTCGCCTGCCGCGGACCGTTGACAACATCAGCCGCCCGCATTTATTGTTAGTATACAAACAAATTATGCCGCAGCAAGGCCGCCTTGCAAATTTCGCCGGAAGAATCTACACGCATCGGCTCGACACCGGCGAGGCTATTTCCCACATTCTGCGCGTGGTCGCGAGCGAAGGGTGACGAGGCATGAGCAATTTCAATGAGGAGCGCGTTCTCAGCGTCCATCACTGGACCGACACGCTCTTCAGCTTCAAGACGACCCGCAACCCGACGTTCCGCTTCAAGAACGGCCAGTTCACGATGATCGGGATCCCGGTCGACGGCAAGCCGCTTCTGCGCGCCTACAGCGTCGTCAGCCCGAACTACGAGGACGGGCTCGAATTCTTCTCGATCAAGGTGCAGAACGGGCCGCTGACCTCGCGGCTGCAGCATCTGAAGGAAGGCGACCCGGTCATCGTCGGCCGCAAGGCGACGGGCACGCTGGTGCTCGACAACCTCAAGCCCGGCCGCAACCTGTACCTGCTGGGCACCGGCACCGGCCTGGCGCCGTTCCTGAGCCTGATCCGCGACCCCGAGACCTATGAGCGCTTCGAGAAGGTCGTGCTGCTGCACGGCTGCCGCCAGGTCGCCGAGCTGGCCTATGGCGAGCTGATCACGCAGGAGCTGCCGCAGGACGAGTTCCTGGGCGAGGAGATCCGCGGCAAGCTGATCTACTACCCGACCGTGACGCGCGAGCCGTTCCGCAACCGCGGCCGCATCACCGACCTGATCGTCTCGAACAAGCTGTCCGAGGATATCGGCCTGCCGCCGCTGGCGGTCGAGCACGACCGCGTGATGCTGTGCGGCAGCCCGCAGATGCTGGCCGACCTCAAGGTGATCCTGGAGGAGCGGGGCTTCGTCGAGGGCAATCACGGCGAGCCGGGCGACTACGTCATCGAGAAGGCCTTCGTCGAGAAGTAATACGCGGTTTCACCCGCCGCCGCCAAGGCCGCCGGAGCGATCCGGCGGCCTTTTCCTTTTGCCTTCCCCTCCCCTTGTCAACGCCGGGCTTGACCCGGCAATCCAGAGGGTGTCGACGCTCTCTGGATGCCCGGGTCAAGCCCAGGCCTGTCCGGTTGAGGTTCAGCAGCAACCAGTGGAAGAATTTCAGATCATGATCTTCTATTTATAACTGTCATGCCCGGGCTTGCCCCGGGCATCCAGGAATGTCGATGCCGCTCTGGGCGGCCCCTGGATCGCCGGGTCAAGCCCGGCGATAACAATATAAATTGAGCCTTACTCCTCGTCCGCGCCCCGAAAATCCTCAACCGGACAGCCGTGGGTCAAGCCCGGGCATGACAGGCAGGAAGGATGCACATTTCTTGCACACAGTGTTGCATCCATGCCTGGACTGCGCATCCAGCCCCTCCCGGACCCTCGTTTCGCACGGAACGGCCACGCCCCCGCTGCTATCATTCTTCCCGGACCGCCACGCCAGGAGAGCAGCATGGGCCCCTATCCGCACGATGCCCCGCCGGCCGAGATCACCGAATCCAACCCGATGGGCACGGACGGGTTCGAGTTCGTCGAATACGCCTCGTCCGAGCCGGAGACACTGGGAACCCTGTTCGAGACCATGGGCTTCGTCCCGGTGGCCCGGCACAAGTCGAAGCGGGTGACGCTGTACCGCCAGGGCGACATCAACTTCATCGTCAATGCCGAGCCGGACAGCTTCGCCAGCGACTTCGCCCGCCGGCACGGCCCCTGCGCCTGCGCCATGGCCTTCCGCGTCGCCGATGCCGGCCACGCCTTCAAGCGCGCCGTGTCGCTGGGCGCCAAGCCGGTCGAGACCCGGGTCAATGCCGGCGAGCTGCGCATCCCGGCGATCGAGGGCATCGGCGGGTCGCTGCTGTACCTCGTCGACCGCTACGGCCCGAAGGGCTCGATCTACGAGGTCGATTTCGACTGGATCGGCGAGGCCGAGCCGCACCCCGAGCCCGCCGGCCTCTACTATGTCGACCACCTGACCCACAACGTCCATCGCGGCCAGATGGATGTCTGGGTCGATTTCTACAGCCGGCTCTTCAACTTCCGGCAGATCCGCTATTTCGACATCAGTGGCAAGCTGACCGGCCTGTACTCCCGCGCCCTGACCAGCCCGGACGGCAAGATCCGCATCCCGATCAACGAGAGCGCCGACGAGAAGAGCCAGATCGAAGAATATCTGCGCGAATACAAGGGCGAGGGCATCCAGCACGTGGCGCTGGGCAGCCGCGACATCTACGCCTCGGTCAGCCGGCTCCTGGACAACGGCCTGGCCTTCATGCCGGCCCCGCCCGACACCTATTACGAGAAGATCGACAGCCGCCTGCCGAAGCATGGCGAGCCGGTGGAGAAGCTGCGCGAGCTGGGCCTGCTGATCGACGGCGAGGGCGTGGTCGAGGGCGCGCACACCAAGGTGCTGCTGCAGATCTTCTCGCAGACCGTGATCGGCCCGATCTTCTTCGAGTTCATCCAGCGCAAGGGCGACGACGGCTTCGGCGAGGGCAATTTCCGCGCCCTGTTCGAGAGCATCGAGGAAGACCAGATCCGGCGCGGCGTGCTGTCCGCCGACGGCACCCAGGCAGCGTGACCGGCAACCCGTTCGCACCGCCGGACGAGGGGCCGGCCTGGCGCCGGCATCCCCATGCCCCGGCGCCGGGCACGGCGCTGGGGCGCCTCGACCAGATCGAGGATCCGGGCGTCCGCGCCCTCACCTTCGGCGCCGGCCGCCGCGTCTTCTCCATGCTGCTGGTCCGCCGCGGCGGCACGGTGCGCGCCTTCCTCGATGCCTGCCCGCACGCCTTCCTGCCGCTGACCTGGCGCGGCGGCAGCGTGCTGAGCGCGGACGGGCAGCGCCTCGTCTGCTCCAACCACTTCGCCGAATTCGACGCCGGGGACGGCAGCCCCATCTCCGGCCCGGCGGATTGCGGGCTCGATGCGATCCCGGTGCGGGTGGAGGCCGACGGCACGATCGTGATGGGCTAGGATCCTCTCCGCGAAGTTTGCGCGATCGAGAGACGAGCCCATGAGCAGCCCCTTCCCCGAACTGTATCTCGTCCGGCACGGCGAGACGGAATGGAGCCGGTCCGGCAGGCACACCGGCCGCACCGACATCCCGCTGACCGAGACGGGCGAGGCGGCGGCGCGCGGGCTTGCCGAACGGCTGCGGGGCCCGGCCTTCGCGGCGGTCTGGTCGAGCCCGTCCCTGCGGGCCCGGACCACCTGCGCGCTGGCCGGCTTCGGCGACGGCGCCGTGGTCAAGGACGAGCTGGCGGAGTGGGACTACGGCGCCTATGAGGGCATCACCACCAGGCAGATCCTGGCGGAGCGCCCGGGCTGGCAGCTGTTCCGGGACGGCTGCCCGCAGGGCGAGGACGCGGCGCAGGTCGGCGCCAGGGCCGATGCCGTGATCGGCCAGTTCAAGCAGGCGGCCGGCACGGTCCTGGTGTTCTCGAGCTCCCATTTCCTCCGGGTCCTCGCGGCGCGCTGGATCGGCCTGCCGCCGCAGGACGGATCGCGCTTCGTGCTGGACACCGCCAGCCTCAGCGTCCTGGGCTACGAGCACGACCTCACCGAACCGGTCGTCCGGCGCTGGAACCAGGGATAGCCGCATGCTGACCGGCAAGACCATCATCGTCACCGGCGCCGCCTCCGGCATCGGCGCCGAGACCGCGCGGCTGGTGCAGGCCTGGGGCGGCCGGGTGATCGCGGTCGACCGGCACGAGCCGGCAGGCCCGGTCGACGCCTTCTTCGCCGCCGACCTGTCCGACCGGGCCGCGATCGACGCCCTGGCGGAAGCGCTGCCCGCCGGCGCGCATGGCCTGGCCAACATCGCCGGCGTGCCGCCGACCCGGCCGGCGGCGGAGGTGCTAAAGGTCAACCTGGTCGGGCTGAAGCACCTGACGCTGCGGCTGGTGCCGAAGCTGGCCGACGGCGCCTCGATCGTGAACCTCGCCCCGATCGCCGGGCTGGACTGGGCCGAGGCGCTGCCGGCGGTCCGAGCCAGCGAGGACCTCGGCTTCGACGGCGTCGAGGCGTTCTGCGAGCGCCACGGCATCGAGGGCGCCCGCAGCTACTTCTTCTCGAAGGAAGCGCTGATCGCCTGGACCCACCGGAACCGCTGGAGCTGGCGCGACCGCGGCATCCGCATGAACGCGGTCAGCCCGGGGCCGGTCGAGACCCCGATCCTGCCCGATTTCGTGGCGACGCTCGGCGCCCGGGCCGAGGAGGACATGGCGGTGATGGACCGGCCCGGCCGGCCACAGGACATCGCCCCCGTTGTGGGTTTCCTGCTGTCCGACGCCTCGGCCTGGATCCGCGGCGCCAACCTGCCGGTCGACGGCGGCCTCTACGCCCATGTGCTGGACCGCCGGAACCGGCTCTAGCCCCGCTGCACCGCCAGCGCGACGGCGCGCGCGGCCTCCTGCAGCGCCGGCAGGAAGCGCTCGCGCATCTCCTCCGCCCCGACCCGCCCGGCCGGGGCGCTCATATTGATCGCCAGGTGGCCGGCGGAGATGCCGCCGGGCACCGCGACCGCAATCGAGTTCAGCCCGGTCTCCAGCTCCTCCGACACCAGCGCATAGCTGCGGCCGCGCACCTCGGCCAGCCGGTCGGTCAGAGCCGCGCGCGTGGTCAGCGTGCGCCCGGTGAACCGCTCCAGCACCGCCGACTCGAAATAGCGCTCGAGCTCGCGCGGATGCAGCGCCGCCAGAAGGGCCTGGCCCATCGAGGTGGCGTGCGCCGGCAGCCGGGTGCCGACCCCGAGGCCGACCGTCATGATCCGGTGCGCCGCCGGCGACCGGGCGACATAGGTGATCATGGTGCCGTCCAGCATGGCGGCGGAGGCGGATTCGCCCAGGGCCCGCGTCAGGCCCAGCAAGGCGTCGCGCACCCGCTCGATCTCGCCCATGCCGGACAGGAAGCTGTGGCCGAGCGTCAGGATCGCCGGCGTCAGCTCGAAATGCTTGCCGTCGCTGCGGGCGTAGCCGGCCTCGCACAGGGTCAGCAGGAAGCGCCGCGCCGCGGCCCGCGTCATCCCGGTGCGCGACGCCGCTTCGGTGATGGTCTGCCGCCGGTGGCCCGCGCCGAAGCTGCGGATGATGTCGAGCCCCTTGCGGAACGAGACGACCTGCTCCTCGCGCAGGATTTTCCTCCCCGGCTTGTTCGTATTGCGAACAAGAGTTTCGCTATGCGCACGGATTCTTGACCGGATCCGGGACCGGGCACAAGAGATCAGGGGAGAAAAGAAGATCGAGGGAGCGTCCGGGATGACGAACAGCGTCACCGTCCGAACGGGCCGGGACCGCCGCGACGGGCGGCCGGCCGGGACGGGCTCGAACCTGACGAGATCGAGGACCTCCGCATGGACGTGACCGCCTCCGACCACCGGCCGGCGCAGACCACGGCGATCGCCGCGATGAGCACACGCGACCGGATCGTGGCGATCGTCGGCAGCTCCTCCGGCAATCTGGTGGAGTGGTACGATTTCTACACCTACGCCTTCACCTCGCTGTACTTCGCCAGCGCCTTCTTCCCGAAGGGCGACCCGACCAGCCAGCTGCTGAACACCGCGGGCATCTTCGCCGCCGGCTTCCTGATGCGGCCGATCGGCAGCTGGCTGTTCGGCCGGATCGCCGACCGTCACGGGCGCCGCACCTCGATGATGCTGTCGGTGCTGATGATGTGCGCCGGGTCGCTGGCGATCGCGGTGCTGCCGACCTATGAATCGATCGGCGCCGCGGCCGGCGTCCTGCTGCTGCTGGCCCGGCTGGTGCAAGGCCTGTCGGTCGGCGGCGAATACGGCACCAGCGCCACCTATATGAGCGAGGTGGCGGCCCGCCGGCACCGCGGCTTCTTCGGCTCGTTCCAATACGTCACGCTGATCGGCGGGCAGCTTCTGGCGACGCTGGTCGTGGTGGTGCTGGAGCTGACCCTGTCCGAGGGCGAGATCCGGGCCTGGGGCTGGCGCATTCCCTTCGTGGTCGGCGCCGCGGCCGCGGTGATCGCCCTCTATCTGCGCCGATCGCTGATCGAGACCAGCACCGAGGAGGTGCGCAAGTCGCGCGACGCCGGCACGATCCGGGCCCTGTTCCAGCATCCGCGGGCCTTCCTGACGGTGCTGGGGTTCACGGCCGGCGGGTCGCTGATCTTCTACACCTACACCACCTACATGCAGAAATACCTGGTCAACACCGCCCATATGGACACGAAGACGGTGAGCCTGGTGATGGCGGCGGTGCTGTTCGTCTACATGGTGGCGCAGCCGGTCTTCGGCGCCCTGTCCGACCGCATCGGCCGGCGCAGCAACATGCTGATCTTCGGCGCGCTGACGACGCTGACCACGGTGCCGCTGCTGCGCGCCATCGGCACGGTGGCGAGCCCGATCGCCGCCTTCGGGCTGATCCTGTGCGGCCTGGCGGCGGTCAGCTTCTACACGGCGATCAGCGGGCTGGTGAAGGCCGAGCTGTTTCCGATGGGCGTGCGCGCGCTCGGCGTCGGCCTGTCCTATGCCATCGCCAACGCCGCCTTCGGCGGCAGCGCCGAATATGTGGCGCTGTGGCTGAAGGATATCGGCGTCGAAGCCTGGTTCGCCTGGTACGTCACCGGCCTGTGCGCCATCGCCTTCGTCGTCGCCATCCTGATGCCGGACAGCCGCCGCGAGGGCATGATCGAGGACAACTGATCCAACCGGCCGGCGGGACAACCCGCCGGCCCGCAACGAACGGGGAGGACCAAGATGCACCGACGCCATTTCACCGCCGCCGCCCTGGGCGCGGCCCTGCTGGCGGCCCTGCCGGCCGCCGCGCAGGATACGGTCAGGATCGGCCTGATCCTGCCGATGACCGGCCCTTCCGCCTCGACCGGGCGCGAGATCGAGGCCGCGGCCAAGCTGTACCTGCAGCAGAACGGCGCCACCGTCGCCGGCAAGACGGTCGAGCTGATCGTCCGGGACGACACCGGCACCGCCGACGTCACCAAGCGGCTGGCGCAGGAGCTGGTGGTGAAGGACAAGGTGTCGGTGCTGGCCGGCTTCGGCCTGACCCCGCTGGCCGCCGCGGCGGCGCCGATCGCGACCCAGGCCAAGGTGCCGCAGGTGATCATGGCCGCCGCCACCGCGGCGACCACCGAGGCGTCGCCCTTCATCGTCCGCACCAGCTTCACCCTGCCGCAGGTGACCGTGCCGCTGGCCGACTGGAGCGCCCAGAACGGCATCAAGTCCGTGGTCACGCTGGTCAGCGACTACGCCCCCGGCCTGGATGCGCAGAAAGCCTTCACCGAACGCTTCGGCAAGGCCGGCGGGCAGGTGGTGGAGCAGCTGCAGGTGCCGCTGAAGAACCCGGATTTCGCGCCCTTCCTGCAGCGCGTGGCCGACGCCAGGCCGGATGCGGTCTTCGTCTTCGTGCCCTCGGGCTTCGGCGCCGTGTTCATGAAGCAGTTCGTCGAGCGCGGGCTGGACAAGTCCGGCATCCGGCTGATCGCCACCGGCGACGTCACCGATGACGAGCTGCTGGACAAGATCGGCGACGTGGCGCTGGGCACCATCACCACCCACCACTATTCCGCGGCGCATGACAGCCCGGAGAACAAGGCCTTCGTCCAGGCCTTCCAGGCGGCCAATGGCGGGATGCGGCCGAACTTCATGGCGGTCGGCGGCTATGACGGCATGCACCTGATCGTCGAGGCGCTGAAGAAGACCGGCGGCGCCACCGACGGCCAGGGCCTGGTCGACGCCATGAAGGGCATGAGCTGGACCAGCGTGCGCGGCCCGGTCTCGATCGACCCGGAGACCCGCGACATCATCCAGAACGTCTACGTCCGGAAGGTCGAGAAGCGCGACGGCGCGCTCTGGAACGTCGAGTTCGCGACCATCGAGGCGGTGAAGGACCCGGTCAAGGCCGCGAAGTAAGCCCGCCATGGCGACGATCCTGTTCGACGGCATCGCCTACGGCATGCTGCTGTTCGTGCTGGCCTGCGGCCTGTCGGTGACGCTGGGGCTGATGAACTTCATCAACCTGGCGCACGGCGCCTTCGCCATGCTCGGCGGCTATGTCACCGCGACCCTGATGAGCCGCTGGCAGGTGCCGTTCTTCCTGTGCCTGCCGGCGGCCTTCCTGGCCGCGGCGGCGGTCGGGCTGGTGCTGGAGCGCACGCTGTACCGGCAGCTGTACAGCCGCAGCCCGCTGGACCAGGTGCTGTTCTCGATCGGGATCGTGTTCATGGCGGTGGCCGCCGCCGACTATCTGATGGGGTCGGAGCAGCAGATCATCCAGCTGCCCGATTACCTGCGCGGCCGGGTCGAGGTGCTGGGCGTCGGCATCGGCATCTACCGGGCCCTGATCATCGCCGTCTGCGGCGTGCTGGTGCTGGCGCTGCAAGGGGTGCTGGCCCGCACCCGCTTCGGCAGCCGGCTGCGCGCCGCGGTCGACGACCCGCGGGCGGCGCGCGGCCTGGGCATCCGGGTCGACGCCGTCTTCGCCGTCACCTTCGCCGCCGGCAGCGGCCTCGCCGGGCTCGGCGGCGCGCTGGGGGCGGAGATCCTGGGCGTCGACCCGACCTTTCCGCTGAAATACATGATCTATTTCCTGATCGTGGTCACGGTCGGCGGCACCACCAGCCTGACCGGGCCGTTCGTGGCGGCGCTGCTGCTCGGCATCGCCGACGTCGCCGGCAAGTACTACGTCCCCGCCTTCGGATCCTTCGTCATCTACACGGTGATGATCCTGGTGCTGCGGCTGCGGCCGCAGGGGCTGTTCGCCCGCGGAGGAAGCCGATGACTGCCGCCCCGCTGCCCTCCGAAGCCGCGCGGCTCTCTCCGGCCGCGTCTCGCGCGCGCTGGCGCTGGCCGGAGGCGGTGTTCTGGCTGGCGGCGCTGGCCGCGCTGTTCCTGCTGCCGGACCAGCATCTGATCCTGAACGAGATCGCGATCCTGGCGCTGTTCGCCCTCTCGCTCGACCTGATCCTGGGCTATGCCGGCATCGTCTCGCTCGGCCATGCCGCCTTCTTCGGCCTCGGCGCCTATGTCGCCGGCCTGCTGACCATCCATGTCGCCGGCGAGCCGCTGCTGGGCCTCGTGGCCGCCGCGATCGCCGGGGCGGTGCTGGGCTTCGCCACCGGTTTCCTGGTGCTGCGCGGCAGCGACCTCACCCGGCTGATGGTGACGCTCGGCGTGTCGCTGCTGCTGTTCGAGATCGCCAACCAGGCGGCCGGGCTGACCGGCGGGGCCGACGGGCTGAACGGCATGATCGTCGGCCCGATCCTGGGCCGGTTCGAGTTCGACCTGTTCGGCACCACCGCCTACGCTTACAGCCTCGCCGTGCTGTTCGGGCTGTTCCTGTTCGCCCGGCGGCTGGTGCATTCGCCCTTCGGCCTGTCGCTGCAGGCGATCCGCGACAACCGGCTGCGCGCCGCCGCGGTCGGCGTGCCGGTGGCGCGGCGGCTGGTCGGCGTCTACACGCTGTCGGCCGCCTATGCCGCGGTGGCCGGGGCGCTGCTGGCGCAGACGACGCAGTTCGTCTCGCTCGACGTGTTCGACTTCCACCGCTCGGCCGATGTGCTGCTGGTGCTGGTGATCGGCGGCGCCGGCACCCTCTATGGCGGGCCGATCGGCGCGGTGCTGTTCCGCTTCCTGCAGGACTGGATCGCCGGCCTGACGCCGCAATACTGGTCCTTCTGGCTCGGCGCCTTCCTGGTGCTGCTGGTGCTGGTCGGGCGCGACCGGCTGGTGCAGGGCGTCCGCCGCCCCCTCGCCTCTCTCCTCTCCCGCGTCGGAGGCGGGCGATGACCGCGGCGCTCGAGACCATCGGCCTGCGGAAGCGCTTCGGCGGCCTCGTCGCCACCAACGACGTGTCGCTCAGGATCGAGGTTGGCGCCCGGCACGCGCTGATCGGCCCGAACGGTGCGGGCAAGACCACCTTCGTCAACCTGCTGACCGGCGTGCTGGCCCCGAGCGGCGGCCGGGTGCTGCTGGGCGGCGAGGACATCACCGGGCTGAAGCCGCATCTGCGCGTCCGCCGCGGCCTGGCCCGCACCTTCCAGATCAACCAGCTGTTTCCGGAGATCACGCCGCTCGACACCATCGGCCTCGCCGTGGCCGAGCGCCTGGGCCGCGGCGGCGACTGGTGGCGGGTGGCCGGCGGCAAGGCCGAGGTGCTGGACGAGATCCTGGCCGTCGCCGAGCGCTTCCGCCTGACCGACGTGCTGCAGGCGCGCACCGCCACCCTGGCCTATGGCAAGCAGCGCCTGCTGGAGATCGCCACCGCCTTCGCCTGCCGGCCGCGCGTGCTGCTGCTGGACGAGCCGGCCGCCGGCGTGCCGGAGGCGGAGCGGCACGAGCTGCTGGCCACCATCGCCGAGCTGCCGCCGGATGTCTCGGTGCTGCTGATCGAGCACGACATGGACCTGGTGTTCAGCTTCGCCGACCGCATCTCGGTGCTGGTCAACGGCGCCCTGCTGACCGAAGGCCCGCCCGACGCCATCGCTGCCGACAGCCGGGTCCGCGCCGTCTATCTCGGGGAGGCGGTGGATGGCTGAGCTCCTCGCTTTGCGCGACCTGATCGCCGGGTATGGCGAGGCCGTCGTCGTCTCCGGCGTGTCGCTGACCCTGGCCGAGGGCGAGGCGCTGGCCCTGCTGGGCCGCAACGGCACCGGCAAGACCACGCTGCTGAACAGCATCATCGGCGTCACCCGCCGCTTCGCCGGCACCGTCAGTCTGGCCGGCCGCGACCTGACCCGGGCGCGGCCGGAAGACCGGGCGCTGGCCGGGATCGGCTGGGTGCCGCAGGAGCGCAACATCTTCAGGTCGCTGACGGTCGAGGAGAACATGACCGCGGTGGCCCGGCCCGGCCCGTGGACGCCGGAGCGCGCCTATGCCCTGTTCCCGCGGCTGAAGGAGCGGCGCGGCAATCTGGGCAGCCAGCTGTCGGGCGGCGAGCAGCAGATGCTGGCCATCGCCCGCGCTTTGATGCTGAATCCGAAGCTGCTGCTGCTGGACGAGCCGACCGAGGGCCTGGCGCCGATCATCGTCGAGGAGCTTCTGGCCGCGCTGAAGCGGATCCTGCGCGACGAGGGCGTCGCGGCTGTCGTAGTCGAGCAGCATGCCCAGAAGATCCTGTCGGTCACCGACCAGGCGGTGATCCTGGAGCGCGGCGCGATCGTCCACGCCGCGCCCAGCGCCGCCCTCAAGGCCGACGAGGCCGCCCTGACCCGCCATCTCGGCGTGACCCGCAAGGGATCAATCCATGCTGCGTCGTAGCATCTCTCTTCATTGTCATTGCCGGGCTTGACCCGGCAATCCAGGGCCACAGAGATCCGCTCTGGCGGCCCCTGGATCCTCGGGTCAAGCCCGAGGATGACAGTTCAAGAAAACTGCCATCTGAGGAGGACCATCTCATGCCGCGCCAGACTCCGCCGTTCCGTGCCGACATGGTCGGCAGCCTGCTGCGCACCGCGCCCCTGAAGGCCGCCCGCGCCCAGCACGAGCAAGGCGCGATCAGCGCCGGCGAGCTGCGCGCGGTCGAGGACCAGGAGATCCGCAAGATCATCCGCCGGCAGGAGGAGATCGGCCTGCAGGCCGTCACCGACGGCGAGTTCCGCCGCGCCTTCTGGCATTTCGACTTCCTGGAGCACCTCGACGGCGTCGAGGGCTACTGGGCCGATCATGGCGTGCAGTTCCAGGGCACCCAGCTGAAGCCGAAGGGCATCCGCGTCAAGGGCAAGCTGGGCTTTTCCGGCCACCCGATGCTGGAGCATTTCCGGTTCCTGAAGGCGAACACCGGCCGGGTACCGAAGATGACTATCCCGTCGCCCAGCATGCTGCACTATCGCGGCGGGCGGCAGGTGATCGACGCCGCGGTCTATCCGGAGATGGAGGCGTTCTACGCCGATCTCGGCCGGGCCTATGCCGGCGCGGTCGCCGCCTTCGCCGCCGAGGGCTGCCGCTACTTGCAGTTGGACGACGTGAGCTTCGCCTATCTCTGCGACCCGGAGCAGCGGCGGATGCTGGCCGAGCGCGGCGACGACCCGGTGAAGCAGCCGGCGATCTATGCCGGCATGCTGAACGCCGCCATCGCCGGGCGGCCGAAGGACATGACCATCACCATGCATCTCTGCCGCGGCAATTTCCGCTCCACCTTCATCGCCTCGGGCGGCTACGAGCCGGTGGCGGAACGGCTGTTCAACGAGATCGGCGCCGACGGCTATTTCATGGAATGGGACACCGAGCGCGCCGGCGGGTTCGAGCCGCTGCGCTTCCTGCCCAAGGGCAAGACCGTGGTGCTGGGGTTGGTGACCTCCAAGACCGGCACCCTGGAGAAGAAGGACGACATCAAGCGCCGGATCGACGAGGCAGCGAAATTCGTCGACCTGGACCAGCTGTGCCTCAGCCCGCAATGCGGCTTCGCCAGCACCGAGGAGGGCAACGTCCTGGCCGAGGACGAGCAATGGGCCAAGCTGGCGATGATCGTGGAGATCGCAAGGGAGGTTTGGGGGTAAGTCACTCCCTCACCGTCATGGGGCGAGGAGGCGAAGCCGACGTGGCCATCCAGAGGCCGGTGCGAGCCGCCCTGGATGGCCACGCCCCTTCGGGGCTCGCCATGACGGCTCAAGATTGTCAAAGTCAGTTCTTGCAAAATCCCCTTGACCTGAACTGCACTTGAATTTGTACCGATGGAGGCTCCCGACGAGAGGAGCATCCATCATGTCTATCGACACCGATCTGCGGCGGCTGCGCGTGGCGGTCTCCGGCGGCACCTCCGGGCTCGGCCTCGCCCTGGTGCGGCTGTTGACCGCGATGGGCGCGCGGGTTGCCTTCGTCGCCCGCGGCGCCGAGGCCGTGGGCCGCACGGCGCGGGAGACCGGCGCCCAGGGCATCATCGGCGATGTCGGCCGCAAGGAGGACATCCACCCGATCGCGCTGCAGGTCACCGCCGGGCTGGGCGGGCTCGACGTGCTGATCAACAACGCCTCCAGCCTCGGTCCGGTCCCGCTCGCGCTCCTGGCCGACACCGAGTGCGAGGAGTTGGAGCAGGCGCTGGCGGTCAATCTGGTCGGGCCGTTCCGGCTGACCAAGGCGCTGTTCGGCGCCCTTGCCGCCTCCGCCCGCCAAGGCCGCGGCGCGGTGGTGGTCAACATCTCCAGCGACGCGGCCGTGAGCGCCTATGCCGGCTGGGGCGCCTACGGCGCCAGCAAGGCCGGGCTGCGCCACCTGACCGCGATCTGGGCCGAGGAGGCCAAGGCCGAGGGCGTGCGCTTCCTGTCGATCGACCCCGGCGACATGGACACGCCGCTGCACGCCTTGGCCGTGCCCGACGCCGATCCCTCGACCCTGAAGCTGCCCGAGCTCTCCGCCTCGGAGATCGTGCAGGCCGTGCTGGCCGCCCTGCCGGCCCGCGCCGCGGACCAGCGGGTCGGGGAATCCGCATGATCGCCGCCGACCGCGCCGACCGGCCGGCCGTCCGGCTCTGCGCCATCAATACCGAGGGCCAGGCCCGACATCTGCCGCGCGCGGCCCTGGCGACGCTGCTGGCGCCAGGCGACCTCGTCGTCGCCAACGACGCCGCGACCCTGCCGGCGAGCCTGCACGGCCTCCATGCCGCCAGCGGCCGGCCGATCGAGGTGCGGCTGGCCGGCTGGGTCGCGGCCGGCGATCCGACCCGCTTCGTTGCCGTCGCCTTCGGCGCCGGCGACCACCGCACCCGCACCGAGGACCGGCCGGCGCCGCCGCCGCTTGCGGCCGGCGACCATCTCTCGCTCGGCCCGCTGAATGCCGTGGTCGAGCGCCGCCTGGATCATCCGCAGCTGGTCCGGCTGCGCTTCCTGGGCCGGCGCGACAGGATCCTGGCCGGGCTGGCACGGCACGGAAAGCCGATCCAGTACGCCCATGTGCCGGCGCCGCTGGCGCTGTGGGACGTCTGGACCCGCATCGCCGCCGCCCCGGTGGCGTTCGAGCCGCCCTCGGCCGGCTTCGCGCTGGACTGGGCGCTGCTCGCCGCCTGGCGCCGGCGCGGCGTCAGCTTCGCCACGCTGACCCATGCCGCCGGCATCTCCTCGACCGGCGACCCGGCGCTCGACCGCCGCCTGCCCTTCGACGAGCCTTACCGGATCCCCGAGGGGACCGCCGCGGTGATCGCCCGGACGAAGGCGGCGGGCGGCCGCGTCGTCGCCATCGGCACCACCGTGGTCCGTGCCCTCGAAGCCGCGGCCGAGCCCGACGGCGCGGTCCGGGCCGGCGACGGCATCGCGACCAACCGCATCGGGCCCGGCACGCGGCTGCGCGTGGTCGATGCCCTGCTCACCGGCATGCACCAGCCGGGCGAGAGCCATTTCGAGCTGCTGCGGGCCTTCGCCCCGGACGGGGTGCTGGAGGGGCTGCCGGCCGTTCTCGCTGCCGAGGGCTATCGCGGCCATGAGTTCGGGGATGTGATGCTGATCGAGCGACTGGCCCGGGCGGCAGGGTCGGTCGCGGCCTGAGCCGCCGGCTCTCCCCCTCACCCTCCCGTCGCTTCGCGCCGGGCCCCTCCCTCTCCCCGAGGAGAGGGATATCAGACCCAGGCTTGCTTTACCTCTCCCCTGGGGAGAGGTCGAAATCGCGATGGCGATTTCGGGTGAGGGGTGGCTCCGGCCGTGCCGTCAGTCCACCAGCGGCCAGGTCTCGATGGTCTCGACGAAGCGGGTCAGCCAGGCGTTGGTCTGGGCGCCATCCAGGGCGCGGTGGTCGATGGTCAGCGAGACATAGGCCATCGGCCGGATCAGCATGGCGTCGGCGCCGTTCACCTCGCGCACCACCACCCGCTTCTCGACCTTGCCGACGCCGAGGATCGCGACCTGCGGCTGGTTGATGATGATCGGCGCGGCCAGAAGCGAGCCGGAGACGCCGTGGTTCGAGATGGTGAAGGTGCCGCCCTGGACGTCGGCCGGCGCCAGCTTTCCGGAACGCGCCAAGGCCGTCGCCTCCTGCAGCCGCGCGGCGATGCCGAGCAGCGACAGCGACTGCGCCCGGTGCACCACGGGCACCACGAGGCCTTTGTCCCCAAGCGCGGTGCCGATGCCGATATTGACGTCGTCGAACACCTCAAGCGCGTCGTCGTGCCAGCGGCTGTTGACCGTGGGCACCGCCTTCATCGCCGCGACGCAGGCCTGGACCAGATAGGCGGTGACGGTCAGGGCCACGCCCTGGCGCTCGAACGCCGCCTTGTGCGCCTGACGATGCGCCAGCACGGCGCCGAAATCGGCCTCGAACACGGCGGTGACATGCGGCGCCGCGGCGACCGAGTGCGCCATGTGCTCGGCGATGCGCCGGCGCATGGCATCGTGCGGGATGCGGCGGGAGCGGACGGCACCGGATGCCGGCTTCGCCTCGGCCGGCGGCGCGGCCGGCCGAGCCTGCCGACGGGCGACCTCCTGCTCGACATCCTGGCGCGTCAGCCGCCCGTCCTTGCCGCTGCCGGTCAGTCCGGCGGGATCCAGCCCGGTCTCGACCAGCAGCTTGCGCACCGAAGGCGACAGGCGGAGGGCCGGGTCGAACTCGGCGATGGACCTATTCGGGGATGCCTCTCCGCCTCTCCTGCTCGCCCCATCCGAGTCCCTCGCCTCGCGGGAGGGGGGTAGGGGGAGGGGGTTGTCTCCGCTGGAGTTGATGGCGGGTTGGGTAAACGCATCGAGGTCGCCGGCTCTCGCGCGCGGACGCGCGCAGACTCCTCCCGCCCCCCTCCCGCAAGGGGAGGGGGGACTAAGAAAGATCGCTCCCTGCCCGCTTCGGTCCCGATCCGCCCCAGCACCGCGCCCGGCGCCGCATCCTGTCCCACCGGGATCAGGATCTCGGCCAGCATGCCGGAGGCCGGAGCCGGGACCTCGACCGTGACCTTGTCGGTCTCCAACTCCACCAGCGGGTCGCCCTCGCGTACCGTGTCGCCCACGGCCGCGAGCCAGCCCCGCACCGCCGCCTTGGTGCCTTCCTGCTGGACCGGCGCGAGCACGTCGACCGTGGTCGCCTCGATGATGTCGGCCATTTCAGCCCCGCTGCTGTCCGGTTGCCTTCTGAGCAGTCGAGGCATTCCCCTTGCTGTCATTGCCGGGCTTGACCCGGCAATCCAGTGGGCCTCGACATCCTCTGGATGCCCGGGTCAAGCCCGGGCATGACAATCTGGGAAAGATGGCCGGCATCAGCTCTTAGAACCCGGTCAGCTCGACGATCTTGTCCCGGATCCGCTCGACCGACGGCACCGCGGCCTCCAGCAGCACCGGGCTGTGCGGGCTGGGGATGTCCGGCATGGTCAGCCGCGCCACCGGGGCGTCGAGGTCCAGGAACGCCTGGTCCGCCACCACCGCCGCGATCTCCGCCCCGAAGCCGCCGGTGCGCAGATCCTCATGCACGATCAGGCAGCGCCGGGTGCGCGCCACCGAGGCCAGCACCGCCGCGCTGTCCCACGGCATCAGCGTGCGCAGGTCGATCACCTCGACCGACCGGCCGCTGCTCCGCGCCGCCTCCTCCGCCCGCTCGACCATGGCGCCCCAGGTGACGATGGTGAGGTCCCGGCCCTCCATCGTGGTCCGGGCCCGGCCGAAGGGCAGGACGTAATCGTCGCCGGGATAGGGCCGCCGCGCCCAGGCGGCGTCGAGCATGGCGCGGTGCTCCAGGAACATCACCGGGTCGTCGCCGCGCAAAGCCGCCCGCAGCAGCCCGACCGCGTCCTCGGCGTTGGACGGCGCCGCCACCTTCCAGCCCGGCGCGTGCACGAACTGCACCTCGTTGGTCTGGCTGTGCCAGGGGTCGCCGCATTTCAGGAAGCCGACCGGCATGCGCAGCACCATCGGCGCGGCGAAGCGGTTGCTGGTGCGCCAGCGCATCGTGCCGCAATCGTTGATCTGCTCCACCGCCGGGTCGGCGTATTTGCGGAACTGGATCTCCGGCACCGGCAGCAGCCCGGCCAGCGCCATGCCGACGGCGCGGCCGACGATGCCCTCCTCCGACAGGCTGGTGTCCATCACCCGGGCGGCGCCGAACTTCTCCTGCAGTCCCAGCGTCACGGCATGGACACCGCCCTTCGGCCCGATGTCCTCGCCCAGCACCACCATGCGCGGATTGACCGACAGCTCATGGTCCAGGGTGCGGCGGATGGCGGTGACCATGTTGATCCGCGGCCCCTCCGGCCGCGGGGTCTCGCTGCCGGCGGCCGGGACGATGCCCAGGCTGCGCAAGCCCCCCATCGCCTGCGGCTCGCCCTCGAAGAAGACATGGCGCGTCACCACCGCCGCGTCGGGGGCGGGGCGCGCCTCGGCCCGGGCCCGGGCCGCCTCGACCTGCGCCTCGGCTTCGGCGGCGAGCGCGTCCCACTCCGCCGCCTCCATGACGGCCGGGACCAGGAACTGCCTCAGCTTGGGCAGCGGGTCGCGGGCCCATTCCGCCGCCACGGTCTCGGCCGGCTTGTAGGCCTGGGTATCCTGGAAACTGTGGCCCTCCAGCCGCGGCACGCTGAGCCGCAGCAGGCACGGGCCCTTGCGGCCGCGGACATGGGCGACGGCGGCGTCGGCCAGACGCGCCGCCTCCGCCGGGTCGGTGCCGTCGCCGGCCAGAATGTGCAGGCCGCGGAAGCTGGCGAGATTGGCGGCGATGTCGCCACCCGGGGTCTGGAACCGCGACGGCACCGAGATGCCGTAGCCGTTGTCCTCGATCAGGAACAGCACCGGCAGGCGTTGGGTGGCGGCGATGGTCAGCGCCGACCAGAAGCCGTTGGTGGCGACCGAGGCGTCGCCGCCCAGCACCACGGCGATGGCGTGGTCGCAGGCCGGATCGTGCAGAACGGTGCGGCCGTATTCCAGCGCCTGGGCCCAGCCGGCGGCCGGGGTGTACTGGGTGCCGACCCCGCCGCACATCGGCAGCGCCGAGGGGCCGGCCGAGTTCGGGAAGTTGAACACCACGCCGATGTCGCGGCCGGCGGAATAGCCCCCGTCGCGCGCCATGGCGGAGCCGAGCGCGTCGACAAGGTCGACGCCGAGAGTCAGCAGGATCGGCCGGGAGCGGTAATAGCCCGAGACGGCGTCCCGGGGATCGGTCAGCCGGGTGCCCAGCAGGATCTGCGCCAGGTCGTGGCCGCGGGCGGAGAACTGGTAGAGCACCTTCTTCTGCGGCGCCAGCACCGTCTCCTCCAGCGCGTCCAGGGCGCGGGAGAGGTGCAGGAGGTGGGCGACGCGGCGCCAGTCGAAGCCGGGGTCGGGCGCGTTCGCCAGGAGGCGGGGCTGCTGATAGGCGAGAGCGGTCACCGGGTCGTCCTTCCGCTGGGTTTCCGACCGGGACGCGCGAAGCGCGCATCTCCAGGCAAAGGATGCGCCGGGATCGGGGAAAAGTTTTGCCGATGTAGGCGCAGCACCATCTGATCTGAGGTATGATTTTCCCGGATCAAGGAGATTGCGGAGGTTTCATGCCCACGGGTGCCGAAGAGCTGGACCGGTTCGAGCGCGCCATCCTGGCGGCGCTGCAGCGGAACGCCCGACAGAGCGTGCAGGAGCTGGCCGACGCGGTCGGCCTGTCGACCTCGCCGACCTGGCGGCGGCTGAAGGCGCTGGAGGAGCGCGGCGTGATCAAGGACTACGTCGCCCGGGTCGATCCGGCCCGGCTGGGCTACGGCGAGACCGCCTTCGCCCATGTCACCCTGGCCAAGCATGACGGCGAGCAGATCGAGGCCTTCGAGCGCAAGATCGCCGAGCGGCCGGAGGTGCTGGAGTTCTATTCGATGACCGGCTCGGCCGACTACATCCTGCGGATCGTCACCCGCAGCCCGCTGGACTACGAGAGATTCCTGAAGGAGGTGGTGTTCACCAGCCCGGCGGTGCAGCACATCAGCTCGAACTTCGCGCTGCGCGAGATCAAGAACAGCGTGGCGATCCCGGTCTGAGGCGGAGCCGCCCCCTCACCCTCCCGTCGCCAACGCGACGGGCCCCTCCCTCTCCCCGAGGAGAGGGAAAACAAGGCCGTCCCCCTTTACCTCTCCTTGGGGAGAGGTCGAAATCGCGCAGCGATTTCGGGTGAGGGGGTGGCTCCGGACTATCCGCGTCGCCCTTGCTCGCCCGCTGGCTCCGAGGCATCGTGGCGGCCGCAGACCGACGGGAGGAGCGCCAGCGTGAGCATCGAGTTCCTGATCACCTCGTTCATCATCGTCGCCTCGCCCGGCACCGGCGCGCTCTTCACCATCGCGGCCGGGCTGACCCGCGGGTCGCGCGCCAGCGTCGTCGCCGCCTTCGGCTGCACCCTCGGCATCGTGCCGCATCTGGCGGCCGCGATCCTGGGGCTGGCGGCGCTGCTGCACGCCAGCGCCCTGGCCTTCGAGATCTTCAAGTATCTCGGCGTCGCCTATCTCCTGTGGATGGCCTGGACCACGCTGCGCGAGCACGGGGCGCTGACGGTGGAGAAGCAGGCCGGCGGCCGGTCGGCGCTGCAGGTCACCGTGACCGCGATCCTGATCAACATCCTGAACCCGAAGCTGTCGATCTTCTTCGTCGCCTTCCTGCCGCAGTTCGTCAGCGCCGGCGAGGCCCAGCCACTGGCCCGGATGCTGGAGCTGAGCAGTGTGTTCATGCTGATGACCTTCCTGGTCTTCGCCGTCTACGGCCTGTTCGCCGCCGCGATGCGCGACCACGTGATCACGCGCCCGCGGGTGATGGCCTGGCTGCGCCGCAGCTTCGCCGCCGCCTTCGTCGCCCTCGGCGCCAAGCTGGCCCTGACCGAGCGGTAGCCGGCGGAACGCCTCCGCTCTCCCCACCGTTCGACTGAGAGGTCCGGTATCGGTTGGGGAGCCCGATGACGACGCCGCCGTCGACGGAGGACAGGCACGGCCGCTATGCGCGTTCGCCGGTCGAGATCCCGCGGCGCGGCTGGCTGGACATCCTGTGGCGGGTCTGGGCGGAGATCGACGACGACCGCATCTTCGCCCTCGCCGCCGGGGTCGCCTACTACGCCCTTCTGGCCCTGTTCCCCGCAATCGGCGTGATCGTGTCGCTGTACGGATTCATGGCCGATCCCGCCACGGTCGAGCGGAACGTCGCCGAGCTGGCCTTCATCCTGCCGAGCGGCGGGATGGAGGTGATCGGCGGCCAGCTGCATCGCATCGCCAGCCAGCCCCGCCCGGCCCTGGGGCTGGCCTTCTTCGCCAGCCTCGCCATCTCGTTGTGGAGCGCCAATGCGGGAATGAAGGCGCTGTTCGATGCCCTGAACGTCGTCTATGACGAGACCGAGAAGCGCGGCTTCTTCCGCCTGAACGCCGTCTCGCTGCTGTTCACTGCCCTCGCCCTGGTCTTCGTCGTCCTGGCCCTGGTCGGCGTCGTGGTCGTGCCGGTCGTCCTCAACTTCGTCGGCCTCGGATCGGTGGCCGGCACGCTGGTCTGGCTGCTGCGCTGGCCGGCGCTGCTGGCGCTGACGATCGTCGGGCTGTCGCTGCTGTACCGGTTCGGCCCGAGCCGCCGCCAGCCCCGCTGGCAATGGATCAGCTGGGGCAGCGCGGTCGCGGCCCTGGTCTGGATCGGCGGGTCGATGCTGTTCTCCTGGTACGTCGCCCGTTTCGGCAGCTATGACGCGACCTACGGCTCGCTCGGGGCCGTGGTCGGCTTCCTGACCTGGATCTGGCTGTCGACCGTCGTGTTCCTGATCGGCGCCGAGCTGAACGCGGAGACGGAGCACCAGACCGCCCGCGACAGCACGGTCGACGGCGACAAGCCGATGGGCCGGCGCGGCGCGGTGATGGCCGACACGCTGGGGAAGACGAAGCCGTGGCGCGGGGAGCCCTCGGGCCAGGATCGCCCCTCCGACGGCGATGCCTCGGGAATTCATTGATCGAGCGTTCAGAGAATTCTTGATCTGCGGCCGCGACACGCCGAGTCTGATTCCACCGACATCTGAGACGGACCGGAGGTCATGGCCCGCACCCGCGCCCATGATTACGACGAGAAACGGCGGGCGATCCTGCATCGGACGGCGGAGCTGTTCGCCCGGCACGGCTTCACCGGCGCCTCGATCACCAAGATCGCCGAGGCCTGCGGCATCTCGAAGGCGCTGCTGTACCACTATTACCGCGACAAGGACGCGGTGCTGTTCGACATCCTGGCCGACCATCTGTCGACCCTGGTCGCGGTGGTCGAGGAGGCGGCCGCCGCCCCCGCCAGCGCGCGCGAACGGCTGCACGCGATCGTCGCCGCGCTGCTCGACGCCTATCGCGACGCCGATGCCGAGCACCAGGTGCAGATCACCAGCCTGAAGCTGCTGCCGCCGGAGCAGCAGGAGCAGCTGAAGGAGATGGAGCGGACCCTGGTACGGATCTTCGCCGAGGCGCTGGCCGCGGCGGTGCCGCAGGTCGGATCCGACCGCACGCTGCTGATGCCGCTGACCATGTCGCTGTTCGGCATGCTGAACTGGCACTATCTCTGGTTCCGTGAAGGCAAGGGGCTGAGCCGCGCCGACTATGCCCGGCTCGCGACCGAGCTGGTGCTGTCCGGCGCCGCGGACGCCGTGGCGGCGGTGGAGGGCAAGGCCGCGCTCCGCCGGCGGATGGAGACCGCCTGAGCCTCATGCCCCGCACCGCCCTGCGCCGGATCCTGGAGGGCCTGAAGGCCGAGCCGTCGCGCACCTGGTCGATCATCATCACCGTCTATGGCGACGCCATCGCGCCGCGCGGCGGGTCGCTGTGGTTGGGCACCCTGTCCGCCTTCCTGCACGCGATCGACATCGGCGACGGCGTGGTGCGCACGGCGATGTCGCGGCTGGCCGCCGATGGCTGGCTGGAGCGCAGCCGGGTCGGCCGCAACAGCTTCTATCGTCTGGCCGAGCGCGGGCGTGAGACGTTCCGCACCGCCACCGAGCACATCTACAATGCCCATCCGCCGCCGCCCGGCAGCGGCTTCGTGCTGGTGCTGGCCGGCAACGGAGGCGACCGGGAGGCCACGCGGACGGCGCTGCAGGCGGCCGGCTTCGGCAGCGCCGCGCCGGGCGTCTGGGTGGCGCCGGCCGGCACGGCGGTTCCGCCGGAAGCGGGAGACGCGCTGCGCCTGGACGCCTCGGCCGACGCCGGAACCCGGCGCCGGCTGGCGGCCCAGAGCTGGCCGCTGGACCAGACGGCCGCCGCCTATCGCCGCTTCCTGGCGGAGTTCGAGCCGCTGCGGACAGCGCTGGCGGCGGGCGGCACGCTGTCCGACCAGGACAGCTTCATCGCCCGCATCCTGCTGATCCATGCCTGGCGCCGCATCGTGCTGCGCGACCCGGTGCTGCCCGCCGACCTGCTGCCGCCGGACTGGCCCGGCACCGCCGCCCGCGCCCTCTGCGCCGACCTCTACCACCGGCTGCTGCCGGCCTCCGAGCGCTGGCTCGATGCGAACGGCCAGGCCGAAGCCGGCCCCCTGCCCCCGCCCGGCCCGGAGCTGCACGCCCGGTTCCGATAGTATCGTAGGTTGGGTTCGCCACGGCGAACCCAACCTACGATATGTTACCAAAATTGTTGACTACCTATATTTCTGTGACATATGATCGGATCAAGGTCAGGGAGGACGCCCATGTACACGCAGGCCCTCAACGCCGCCGATCAGGCTGCCCGCCCAAGCGCCAAGGGGCCGGTCGAGGACGCCGCCCTCGCCGCCCGGTTCCAGGAGCGGATCGATGCCGAGGAGCGGATCGAGCCGAACGACTGGATGCCCGAGGCCTACCGCAAGACCCTGACCCGCCAGATCTCCCAGCACGCCCATTCCGAGATCGTCGGCATGCTGCCGGAGGGCAACTGGATCACCCGGGCGCCGACGCTGCGGCGCAAGGCGGCCCTGCTGGCCAAGGTGCAGGACGAGTGCGGCCACGGCCTGTACCTTTACGCCGCCGCCGAGACGCTGGGCACGGCGCGGGAGGAGCTGGTGGACCAGCTGCTGACCGGCCGCGCCAAGTACTCCTCGATCTTCAACTATCCGACCCTGACCTGGGCCGATATCGGCGCCATCGGCTGGCTGGTCGACGGCGCCGCGATCATGAACCAGATCCCGCTGTGCCGCTGCTCCTACGGGCCTTACGCCCGCGCCATGATCCGGGTGTGCAAGGAGGAGAGCTTTCACCAGCGCCAGGGCTACGAGATCATGGTCACCCTGGCCCGTGGCACGCCGGAGCAGAAGGCGATGGCGCAGGACGCGCTGGACCGCTGGTGGTGGCCCTGCCTGATGATGTTCGGCCCGCCGGATTCGGCCAGCCAGCACAGCGACACCTCGATGAAGTGGAAGATCAAGCGCTTCTCCAACGACGAGCTGCGCCAGAAGTTCATCGACGCCACCGTGCCGCAGGCCCGGTTCATCGGCCTGTTCCCGCCCGACCCGGAGCTGCGCTTCGACGAGGAGACCGGGCATTGGCGGCACGGGCCGATCGACTGGGAGGAGTTCAAGCGGGTGCTGGCCGGCAACGGCCCGTGCAACCGCGACCGGATGGCCGCGCGCCGCAAGGCGCATGACGACGGCGCCTGGGTGCGAGAGGCGGCGCTGGCCCATGCCGAAAAGCGCCGCGCCCGGGCGGCGGCCTGAGGGAGGAGACGCCATGACGACGCAGAATTTCCCCCTCTGGGAAGTCTTCATCCGCAGCCGCAACGGGCTGGCGCACAAGCATGTCGGGTCGCTGCACGCGGCGGACCCGACCATGGCGCTGCAGGCGGCGCGTGACCTCTACACCCGCCGCGGCGAGGGGCTGTCGATCTGGGTGGTGCCGTCCAACGCCATCACCGCGTCAGACCCCGCCGACAAGGGCATGATGTTCGAGCCGGCGGCCAGCAAGATCTACCGCCACCCGACCTTCTATGACGTGCCCGACGAGATCGGGCACATGTGATGATCACCGTCGCCGAGACGCCGCTGGTCCGCTACGCCCTGGCGCGGGCCGACGACGCCCTGATCCTGGGCCATCGCCTGTCGGAATGGTGCGGCCACGCACCGATGATGGAAGAGGACATGGCCCTGGCCAATATCGGGCTGGACCTGATCGGCCAGGCCCGCGCCCTCTACGGCTACGCCGCCGAGGTCGAGGCGGCGGGCAACGACGAGGACCGCTACGCCTATCTGCGCGACGTGCGGCAGTACCGCAACCTGCTGCTGGTCGAGCAGCCGAATGGCGACTTCGCCCGCACCATCGTCCGCCAGCTGTTCTATTCCGCCTTCGCCGATCCCTATTGGCGGGCGATGATCGCCTCGACCGACCCGACCCTGGCGGCGATCGCTGCGAAGTCGGAGAAGGAGAGCGCCTATCACCTGCGCCATGCCGCCGAATGGGTGATCCGCCTCGGCGACGGCACCGAGGAGAGCCACGCCCGGACGCAGGCGGCGGTGGAGGAGCTGTGGCCCTACACCGGCGAGATCTTCCTGCCGGACGAGGCCGAGCGTGGGCTGATCGCCCAGGGCGTCGCGGTCGATCCCGAGAGCCTGCGCGAGGCCTGGTCGCGCACGGTGGCCACGGTGCTGGCCGAGGCGACCCTGGCCGCCCCGCCCGCCGGTTGGTCCCAGCGCGGCGGCCGCGACGGCCGGCACAGCGAACATCTCGGCCATCTGCTGAGCGAGCTGCAATATCTGCAGCGGACCTATCCGGGGGCGACGTGGTGAGCAGGCAGACGGACCAGGCTTATGCGTTGCCTCTCCCGCTTGCGGGAGAGGTCGGAGCCGCGCCAGCGACTCCGGGTGAGGGGAGTTTGTCGAGGCCGGTGCCAGCCCTCACCCGGTCTCGCTCCGCGAGCCCGACCTCTCCCGCCACGCGGGAGAGGCAACGCAAAGAACTGGACTCGGACACTCTTCGCCGGCGCGCCCGGGAAGCCGCGGCCGCGGTGGTCGACCCGGAGCTGCCGGTGCTGACCATCGCCGATCTCGGCGTGTTGCGCGACGTGACGGTGCGGAATGGTCAGGTCGAGGTGGCGATCACCCCGACCTATTCCGGCTGCCCGGCGATGAGCGTCATCGCGCTGGAGATCGGGCTGGCGCTGGAGCGAGCGGGCATCGGCGGCGCCCGGGTGCGCACCGTGCTGTCGCCGGCCTGGACCACCGCCTGGCTGACGCCGGAAGGCCGCCGCAAGCTGGCCGAATACGGCGTGGCCCCGCCGCAGGACGGCGCCGGTCGGCGCGCCCTGTTCGGAGCCGAATCCGTGCCCTGCCCGCATTGCGGCTCGGCCCGGACCGAGCGGCTGTCGGAGTTCGGCTCGACCTCCTGCAAGGCGCTGTGGCGCTGCACCGACTGCCGCGAGCCGTTCGACTATTTCAAGTGCCACTGATGTCCGCCACGCCGCGCTTCCATCGCCTGACGGTCCAGGACGTGCGGCGCGAGACCGCCGACGCGGTCTCGATCGCCTTCGACGTGCCGGGCACGCTCGCCGACGACTACCGGTTCACGCCCGGCCAGTACCTGACCCTGCGCGCCACCGTCGACGGCGAGGATCTGCGCCGCTCCTACTCGATCTGCTCCGGCCCCGATGACGGCGAGTTGCGGATCGCGGTGAAGCGGGTCGAAGGCGGCGTGTTCTCCGACTGGGTCAACCGCATGCTGACGCCCGGCGACGCGATCGAGGTGATGACCCCGACCGGCCGCTTCGGCGCATCCGGCATTTCCGAGCAGCCACGGATTCATGTCGGCTTCGCCGCCGGGTCGGGCATCACCCCGGTGCTGTCGATCCTGCGCGGCGTGCTGGCGCGCGAGCCGGAGAGCCGCTTCTTCCTGTTCTACGGCAACCGCTCCACCGGCGAGATCCTGTTCCGCGAGGCGCTGGAGGAGCTGAAGGACCGCTTCCTCGGCCGGCTCTCGGTGTTCCACGTGCTGTCGCAGGAGGAGCAGGCCCTGCCGGTCCTCTCCGGCCGGCTGGACGGCGACAAGGCGCGGCGCCTGCTGCGTCTGGTGGTGCCGGCCGAGGCGGTCGACGAGGTCTATCTCTGCGGGCCGGAAGGCATGAGCCGCGAGATCCAGGCGGTGCTGACCGAGCTGGGCGTGGCACCCGAAAAGGTGCATGTCGAGCTGTTCGTCTCCGCCCTCGGCGGCCGGCCGCGGCCGAAACCCGTAGCCCCTGCCCCCGACGCGCCGAGCCGCACCGCCGTGCTGACCGTCGACGGCAAGCGCCGCGAGGTGCCGGTGGCGGACGGCGAGAGCATTCTGGACGCGGCCCTGCGCGCCGGCATGGACCTGCCCTATGCCTGCAAGGGCGGCATGTGCTCGACCTGCCGGGCCAGGCTGGTCGAAGGCGAGGCGGCGATGGACCTGAACTACTCGCTGGAGCCCTGGGAGCTCGAGGCCGGCTTCATCCTGACCTGCCAGTCGCATCCGAGGACCGACCGGGTGGTGGTGGACTACGACCAGGTGTGAGGTGGCCCGCCTTCTTCGTTGTCATTGCCGGACTTGACCCGGCAATCCAGGGGCCATCCAGAACGGCCTCGGCATTTCCTGGATGCCCGGGTCAAGCCCGGGCATGACAGAAAAGGGGGCATTGTCCGCCAGCTCACCCCTTCGGCCGCCTGTCGATCACCCGCTTCGCCTTGCCGGCGGAGCGTTCGATCGTGCCGGGGGGCTGGATCACCACCCGGGCGGAGACCCCGACCGTGTCCTTGATCCGCAGCGTCAGCCGCTCGGCCGCCACGGTCAGGCCGGCGCCGTCCCAATGCTCCGGCCGCGCCTCCGTCAGCACCGTCATCTCATCGAGCCGCCCGGGGCGGCTCAGTTCGATGAGAAAGTGGCCGCCGCACCAGTCGCAGGCCAGCAGCGCCTCCTCGATCTGGGTCGGGAAGACGTTGACGCCGCGCAGGATGATCATGTCGTCGGAACGGCCGGTCACCTTCTCCATCCGCCGCATGCCCGGCCGGGCAGAGCCGGGCAGCAGGCGGGTCAGGTCCCGCGTGCGGTAGCGGATGACCGGGAAGGCTTCCTTGGTCAGGGAGGTGAAGACCAGCTCGCCGATCTCGCCGTCCGGCAGCACCGTGCCGGTCTCGGGGTCGATCACCTCCGGCAGGAAATGGTCCTCCCAGACATGCAGCCCGTCCTTGGTCTCGACGCATTCCTGGGCGACGCCGGGGCCGATCACCTCCGACAGGCCGTAGATGTCGGTGGCGTCGAGGGCGAAGGCCTGCTCGATCTCCTGCCGCATCGCGTTGGTCCAGGGCTCCGCCCCGAAGATGCCGAAGCGCAGCGAGCTGTCGCGCGGGTCCAGCCCCCGGGCCCGGAAGCCGTCGAGAATCGCCAGCGCGTAGCTGGGCGTCACCATGATGATGTCGGGCCGGAAATCGGTGATCAGCTGGACCTGGCGCTCGGTCATGCCGCCCGACATCGGCACCACGGTGCAGCCCAGCCGCTCCGCCCCGTAATGGGCGCCCAAGCCCCCGGTGAACAGGCCGTAGCCATAGGCGACATGCACCATCATGCCGGACCGGCCGCCGGCGGCGCGGATCGAGCGCGCCATGACCTCCGCCCACATGTCGAGATCGGCCCGGGTGTAGCCGACCACGATCGGCTTGCCGGTGGTGCCGGAAGAGCCGTGGATACGGGCGATGCGCTCGCGCGGCACTGCGAACATGCCGAAGGGATAGGCGTCGCGCAGGTCCTGCTTGGTGGTGAAGGGGAACCTCGCCAGATCCAGCAGGTCGCGGAAATCGGACGGGTGCACGCCGGCGGCATCGAAGGCCCGGCGGTAATGCGGGACGTTGTCGTAGGCGTGGCGCAGCGTCCAGGACAGACGTTCGCGCTGCAGCGCCATGATCTCGTCGCGCGAGGCCCGTTCGGCCGCATCCAGCCCCGGGATCTCCGTCATCGTCTCCTCCCCGTGCTGCTTCTTAGTCTTCTGTCGCCCGGTCGATGAACGAGCCGCCGACGGTTCGGGAATGGCCGCGGAACTCGGCGATCACCGTCTCGCCGACCGCGACGCTGACGTCGTAGAGGCCCGAGCGGCCGGAGCGCGACACCTCCCGTGCCGTCGCCACCAGGCGGTCGCCGAGCGCACCGGGGCGCAGGAAGGTGATGCTGCAATGCGCCGCCACCGTGCGCTCTCCGCCGGAGTTGCAGGCGAAGGCGAAGGCCGAATCCGCCAGGGTGAAGATGAAGCCGCCATGGGCCGTGCCGTGGCCGTTGGTCATGTCCGGCCGGATGGTCATGGCCAGCCTGGCCCGCCCGGGTCCGACCTCCAGGATCTCCATGCCCAGCGCCCGGCTGGCGCCGTCGTCGCGCCACATCGTTTCGGCCGCGGCCTTCGCGACCGCCTCGGCCTCGGCCCCTGTCGTCGCCTTCATTCCGCCCGCCCCGTGAACCTGGCCGGCCGCTTCTCGATGAAGGCTCGCACGCCCTCGGCATAATCCGGTGTGCGCCCGGCCCGGCGCTGCAGGTCGCGCTCGAGGTCGAGCTGGGCGTCGAGGCTGTTGTCGGCCGATGCATCGAGCGCCTGCTTGATCAACGCCAGACCCTGGGTCGGCTGGGACGCCAGGTGGGCGGTCAGCGCCTCGGCCTCCATCATCAGCGCCCCGTCGTCCACCGCCTTCCAGATCAGGCCCCATTCCTCCGCCTTCTCCGCCGGCAGCGGCTCGGCCAAGAGCGCCAGGCCGCGAGCGCGGGCGGCGCCGACCAGCCGCGGCAGCACATAGGTGCCGCCGGAATCGGGCACCAGGCCGATCTTGGCGAAGGACTGGATGAACCTGGCGGAGCGCGCGGCCAGCACGATGTCGCAGGCCAGGGCGATGTTGGCCCCAGCCCCGGCGGCGACGCCGTTGACGGCACAGACCACCGGCTTCGGCAAGGCCCGCAGGCGGCGGATCAGCGGGTTGTACATCCCCTCCAGCGTGGCGCCGAGATCGGGCGCCTGGCCGCTGGTGGCGCGGTCGTTCAGATCCTGCCCGGCACAGAAGCCGCGCCCCGCCCCGGTCAGCAGCACCGCCCGGCAGCCGGCATCGGCCTCGACCCCGGTCAGCGCTTCGGCCAAGGCGCGGTGCATCTCCTCATTGAAGGAATTCAGCCGGTCCGGGCGGTTGAGCGTCAGGACGCTCCAGCCGTCACGGCGGTCGACCAGAACCGTTGGCTCCACGGGGCATCCTCCTCCAGCAGGGCCGGTTGCGCCGGGCCTCTTGAATTGAACGATCGGTCGGTTAATTCTTAGGCCCGAGACCCGGCCTGTCAATCGCCAACCGACGCCGAGGCCGGGGCATTGGGAGGACGCCATGACCGCCATCCTGCAGAACTACGCCGAGGACCGCTGGATCGCCCCGACCGAGGGGTTGGCCGACATCGCCAGCGCCATCGACGGCCGGGTGGTGGCCCGGCTGTCGAGCCGCGGCCTGGACTTCGCGGCGATGGTCGGCCATGCCCGAGAGGTCGGCGGCCCGGCGCTGCGCCGGCTGACCTTCCACCGGCGCGCCGACATGCTGAAGGCGCTGGCGCTGTACCTGTCCGAGCGCAAGGAGCCGCTCTATGCCCTCGCCGCCGACACCGGCGCCACGAAGCGCGACAACCTGATCGACATCGACGGCGGCATCGGCACCCTGTTCGCCTATGCCTCGCGCGGGCGGCGCGAGCTGCCGAGCGAGCGCTTCCTGCTGGAGGATGGAGTCGAGCGCCTGTCCAAGGGCGGCAGCTTCGTCGGCGTCCACGTGCTGACACCGCTGACCGGCGTCGCCGTGCACATCAACGCCTTCAACTTCCCGTGCTGGGGCCTCTTGGAGAAGCTGGCGCCGGCGATCCTGGCCGGGGTGCCGGTGATCACCAAGCCGGCCTCGGCCACCGCCTATGTCGCCGAAGCGCTGGTGAAGCTGATCACCGAGTCCGGCATCCTGCCCGCGGGCAGCCTGCAATTCGTGGCCGGCGGCGCCGGCGACCTGCTGGACCACCTGACCGGCCAGGACCTGGTGGCCTTCACCGGGTCGATCGAGACCTCGGAAAAGCTGCGCAACCACCCGGCGATCTCGCGCAACGCGGTGCGCTTCGTCGCCGAGCGGGATTCGCTGAACGCCGCGGTGCTGGGCCCGGACGCGACGCCGGGCACGCCGGAGTTCGACCTGTTCGTCAAGGAGGTGGTGCGCGAGATGACGGCGAAGGCCGGTCAGAAATGCACCGCCATCCGCCGCATCCTGGTGCCGCGGGCGCTGGAGAACGACGTCGTCGCCGCCCTGTCGCAGAAGCTGTCCGGCCTCGCCATCGGCGACCCGCGGCTGGAGAGCACGCGGATGGGACCGCTGGTCAGCACCGCCCAGCGCGACGACGTGCGCGCCCGCATCGCCGAGCTGGTGGAGGAGGCGGAGATCGTCTTGGGCGAGCCTGCCAACGACGCCCCCGGCGGCGCCTTCATGAACCCGGTGCTGCTGCGCTGCACCGACCCGGCCCGGGCGCGCAAGGTGCACACGGTCGAGGCCTTCGGGCCGGTGGCGACCGTGATCGCCTATGACGGGCTGGACCAGGCGGTGGAGCTGGTGCGCCGCGGCGAGGGCAGCCTGGTGGCCTCGGTCTTCACCCATGACAATGCGGTGGCCGATGCCCTGGTCTTCGGCCTGGCGCCGTTCCATGGCCGCATCCTGATCGTCGACCGCGACTGCGCCGGCGAATCGACCGGCCACGGCTCGCCCCTGCCCGGGCTGGTGCATGGCGGCCCCGGCCGCGCCGGCGGCGGCGAGGAGCTGGGCGGCATCCGCGGCGTGCATCACTACCTGCAGCGCACCGCCCTGCAGGGATCGCCGGCCCGCCTCTCCGCCCTGACCCGCACCTGGCTGCACGGCGCCCCGGCGCCGGTGCCAGCCACCCACCCGTTCCGCCGCAACTATGACGAGCTGACCATCGGCGAGACGGTGGAGACCGGGCCGCGCACCATCACGCTGGCGGACATCGAGCATTTCGCCGAATTCACCGGCGACGCCTTCTACGCCCATATGGATGAGGAGGCGGCCAGGGCGAACCCGTTCTTCCCCGGCCGGGTGGCGCATGGCTATCTGATCCTGTCCTTCGCCGCCGGCCTGTTCGTCGACCCGGCGCCCGGGCCGCTGCTGGCCAATTACGGCCTCGACAACCTGCGCTTCCTGAAGCCGGTGTCGCCCGGGGACTCGATCCGGGTGCGGCTGACGGTCAAGCGCAAGACCGCCGCCCGCATGCCGGAATACGGCGAGGTGCGCTGGGACGTCGAGGTGTTCAACCAGAATGACGAAACGGTCGCCCGCTACGACCTGCTGACCATGAGCGCCAGACCGGCGGCGGCCTGAGATCCCGCCTTTTGCGGGATTGCCGGCCGTGCCGTCGTGTTGTCACGGCAGAGCCTTGCCGGAGATCCCGATGGCGGACAGCAGCAGAGAGGAGGCGCGGCGGACGCGCATGGCCGCCCAGCGCACCACGATGACGGTGGACATGGCGGATTCGGCAGACCGCCGGACCGAACTGGCGGCGACGAGGACGGTGCTGGCGGCGGAACGGACCTACGCCTCCTGGACCCAGCTCGGCCTCGGCGCGCTGGCCGCCGGCATCGGCAGCCGCAAGCTGCTGGAAGGCCTGGTGGCGGAGTGGATGATCTTCGGCACCGGCATGCTGCTGGTGCTGTTCAGCGCCTTCTGCTTCGCCGCCGCGGTCTGGCGCAACCTGTCGCCGGGAGTGCCGCCGCCGCGGCCGGACGTGCAGCGCCTGCCCGCGGCCCTGCTGATCGCCGTCAACGGCTTCCTGGCCCTGGTCAGCGTCGCCGCCATGATCGGCGTCTGGCTCGGCCCGGTGACGGGCTGAGTGTGCCGGCCCGCGCCGGTGCGACAAGAAACGCCGGACATGGCTCCAAAGTAGTATTCCCCTGACGCGTGGAAGGCGCATCATGCTCATGATGCTCGCGGCCCGGAACCAAGGTCCGGGTCGAGGCGTCATCCCGGGAGAGCTTGCCCTGACTGGAGGAGCCTCATGAAGCGCTGGAAGACACCGAAGATCCGCGAAATCTCCGTGGGCTGCGAGATCAACGCCTACGCCTGCGCGACCGTGTAAGTCGACCAACCTCCGCCATGCGGCGGATCCGGCGAGGCTGCCGAAAGCGGGGCTGAGACCATGCGCATCGTCGTCCTCGGTTCCGCCGCCGGCGGAGGTTTTCCCCAATGGAACTGCAACGCGCCCACCAGCCGGGGGGTGCGAACAGGCAGTCTGCGCGCCAAACCGCGCACCCAGGCTTCCCTCGCCGTCAGTGCGGACGGCGAGCGTTGGCTGTTGCTGAACGCTTCCCCCGATTTCCGGCAGCAGGTGGCGGCGACGCCGGCGCTGTGGCCGCAGCAGGGGCTGCGCCATTCCCCGATCGCGGCGGTGATCCTGACCAGCGGCGAGATCGATCACGTCGCCGGGTTGCTGTCGATGCGCGAATCCCAGCCCTTCGCCCTGTGGGCGGCGCCGCCGGTGCTGGCCGCCCTGGCCGCGAATCCGATCTTCGACGCGCTGAGCCCCCGTTCCGTCGAGCGCCACGCCGTGGTGCCGAACGGCCCCTTCCCGATCGCCGGCCCCGGCGGCGGGCTGGGCCTGACCATCACCGCCTTTCCGGTCCCGGGCAAGGTGCCGCTGTACCTCGAGGGCCAGGCCGGCGACGACCTGTCCGGCGCGCCGGACGAGACGCTGGGGCTGGAGATCGCCGCCGACGGCGCGCGGTTCCACTACATCCCCGGCTGCGCCGCGATGACGCCGCAGCTGCGGGCCCGGCTGCAGGGATCGCCGCTGGTGTTCTTCGACGGCACGCTGTGGCGCGACGACGAGCTGATCACGACCGGCGTCGGCGCCAAGACCGGCCGACGGATGGGCCATATGAGCATCGACGGCCCGGACGGCACGATCGCGGCCTTCGCCGATCTCGACGCCCGGCGCCGGATCCTGATCCATGTGAACACCACCAACCCCGTCCTGATCGAGGACTCGCCCGAGCGCGCCGCCCTGGCCGAAGCCGGCTGGGAGGTGGCGGAGGACGGCATGGAGATCGCCCTGTGAGGATGCGCCGATGACCGAGCTCATGACCCCCGACCGGCTTGAGGCGGCGCTGCGCGCGATCGGGCGCGAGCGGTACCACGACCGCCATCCCTTCCACGCCCTGCTGCACGGCGGCAAGCTGGACCGAGGGCAGGTGCAGGCCTGGGCGCTGAACCGCTACTACTACCAGAGCCGTATCCCGCTGAAGGATTCCGCCCTGATGTCGCGTGTCGAGGATCCGGCGCTGCGCCGCGCCTGGCGCCAGCGCGTGGTCGACCATGACGGCGAGCAGGAGGGCGAAGGCGGCATCGCCCGCTGGCTGCACCTGACCGATGCGTTGGGGCTGGACCGCGCCCAGGTGATCGACGGCCGCGGCATCCTGCCGGCCACCCGCTTCGCGGTCGACGCCTATGTCCGCTTCGTGCGCGAGCGCACGCTGCTGGAGGCCATCGCCTCCTCCCTGACCGAGCTGTTCGCGCCGACCATCATCGGCAACCGCGTCGCCGGCATGCTGGCGAATTACGACTTCGTGTCGCGCGAGGCCCTGGCCTATTTCGACAAGCGCCTGACCCAGGCGCCGCGCGACGCCGATTTCGCCCTCGACTACGTCAAGCGCGAGGCGCGGCGGCCGGACCAGCAGCAGGACGTGATGAACGCGCTGATCTTCAAATGCGACGTGCTGTGGGCCCAGCTGGACGCGCTGCACCACGCCTATGTCGAGCCCGGCAACATCCCGCCCGG
Source organism: Inquilinus sp. Marseille-Q2685 (assembly GCF_916619195.1). Taxonomy (NCBI): domain Bacteria; kingdom Pseudomonadati; phylum Pseudomonadota; class Alphaproteobacteria; order Rhodospirillales; family Rhodospirillaceae; genus Inquilinus; species Inquilinus sp. Marseille-Q2685. The sequence continues at coordinate 57,532 of NZ_CAKAKL010000007.1, read as the reverse complement.
CGCCTTCGTGCCCGAGGGGCGGCGGTGACGACGGCGACCGAAGACGACTTCCCTCGCCCGCGGCTGGCGCCGGGATCGCGGCTGCGCTGGGACGAGGCGCGGCAGAGCTGGGTGCTGCTGGCGCCGGAGCGGGTGATCCTGCTGGACGAGATCGCCTACGAGATCGTCCGGCGCTTCGATGGCACCCATACCTTCGGCGATGTCGTCACCGACCTGGTCGAACAATTCGAGGCCGATCCGGACGAGGTCGAAGCCGATGTCGCCCGGCTGCTGGACGACCTCCTGACCAAGCGGGTCATGTTGCCATGAACCACATCGCCCCCCGCCTCGAGCCACCTCTCGCCGCGCTCCTGGAGCTGACGCATCGCTGCCCGCTGCAATGCCCCTACTGCTCCAACCCGCTGGAGATGGACCGGGCGCGCGACGAGCTGTCGACCGAGGAGTGGCTGCGGGTGATCCGGGAGGCGGCGGATCTCGGCATCCTGCAGGTGCATTTCTCCGGCGGCGAGCCGACCGTGCGGCGCGACCTGGAGGATCTCGTCCGCGGCGCCCGGGAGGCCGGCCTCTACAGCAACCTGATCACCTCCGGCGTCGCCATCGACCGCGACCGCTTCCACGGCCTGGTCGAGGCCGGGCTGGACCATGCCCAGCTGAGCATCCAGGACACCGAAGCGCAGTCGGCGGAGCGCATCGGCCATTATCCCGGGGCGCAGCCGAAGAAGCTGGCCTTCGCCGGCTGGGTGCGGGAGGAAGGCCTGCCGCTGACCCTGAACGCGGTCGTCCACCGGCAGAATCTCGACCGGCTGGGCGAGATGATCGAGCTGGCGGTCGAGATCGGCGCCGCGCGGATCGAGGTCGCCCATGTCCAGTACTATGGCTGGGCCCTGCACAACCGCGACGCGCTGATGCCGAGCCGGGAGCAGCTGGACCGGGCCAGCGCCGTGGTCGAGGCGGCGCGGGAGCGGCTGCGCGGCGCCCTGGTGATCGACTATGTCGTGCCGGACTACTACGCCCGGCGACCCAAGGCCTGCATGGGCGGCTGGGGCCGGCGCTTCCTGAACATCACGCCGTCGGGCAAGGTGCTGCCCTGCCATGCCGCCGAGACCATTCCCGGCCTCGGCTTCGAATCGGTGCGCGACCAGCCGCTGGCCCGGATCTGGGCGGCGTCGGACGCGTTCCAGCGCTTCCGCGGCACCGCCTGGATGCCGGAGCCGTGCCGCAGCTGTTCGCAGCGCGAGGTCGACTGGGGCGGCTGCCGCTGCCAGGCCCTGGCGTTGACCGGCCAGGCCGACGCGACCGACCCGGCCTGCGTGCTGTCGCCCTTCCACGACGCCATGCTGGGGCTGGCCGAGACCGCGGCGCACAGCGAGGCGCCGCCCGACTTCGTCTACCGGCGCATGCGCAGCCCCGTGGAGCCGGCGTCACGGGGGTGATCGCCCGCAAGTCGATATTTCGATCTGGTACTGTCGATTCCGTCCACTCCGCCACGACCATGGCTGCGAGGTGATCAACCCGCGACCCGTGCCGGACAGGAGGCAGCGCCGTGAAGCTCTATTATTCTCCGAACCTCAACCCGCGCGTCGCCGTGGCGGTGGCGAAATATCTCGGCTCGCCGGTCGAGTTCGTCCGCGCCCGCCCGATGGACCCGCGCTACCGGGAGGAGTTCCGGCCGCTGAACCCGAACACCCGGGTGCCGATCCTGGTCGAGGAGGGCCGTGCCCCGCTGTGGGAGACCGACGCCATCGCCTACCGGCTGTCGACCCTGGCCGGCGGCGAGTTCTGGCCGACCGACGAGCGCATGGTCGAGATGCTGCGCTGGGTCAGCTGGGGCCCCCATCACTTCACCCGGGCCGGCGACGTGTTCTATTTCGAGAACCTGATCCGGCCGCAATTCATGTCGCGGCCCGCCAACCAGAAGGCTCTGGACGACGCCGCCGAGGATCTGGCCGTCTGCAGCCCCGTGCTCGACGAGATCCTGGCCGGCCGCACCTGGCTGGTCGGCGACCGCCCGACCTATGCCGACTTCCGGGTGGCGACCGCCCTGCCCTTCGCCGAGCGCGCCGGGATCCCGGTGACGCAGTACGCCCATATCATGCGCTGGCACGACCGGCTGAACCGGATCGACGCCTGGCGCGACCCGTTCGCCGGGCTGGCGGTCGAGACCTGACCGGCGGGCGGGCTTCCGGAACCGGGGCTGCCGCGGGCTCATTGTCGTCGATAAAGGCCGCGCCGCCACGGCGGCCGCGGTCCCCGACACAATCTGGAGCCAGGCGATGCAAGCAGACAGCCAGCCCGCCAGCCTGCCCGACGTCAAGCGCCGCGCCTTCCTGGGCATCACCGCCGCCACCGCGGCCTTCCCGCTCGCCGGTCCCGGCCCGGCGCTCGCCGAGAGAGCCGAGCGCACGGCCTCGCGGGATGGCGGCCGGCTGGTGCCGGTGACGCTCAGGATCAACGGCCAGGACCACAGCCTTGCCCTCGACGGCCGGACCACCCTGCTCGACGCCCTGCGCGAGCATGTCGGCCTGACCGGCTCGAAGAAGGGCTGCGATCACGGGCAGTGCGGAGCCTGCACCGTGCTGCTGGACGGAAGGCGTGTGCTGTCCTGCTTCGTCCTCGCCGTCATGGCGGAGGAGCACGAGGTCACCACGATCGAAGGGCTGGCGCCCGACGGGGCCCTGCATCCGATGCAGCAGGCCTTCATCGACCACGACGCCTTCCAGTGCGGCTACTGTACGCCCGGGCAGATCATGTCCGCCGTCGCCTGTGTCGAGGAGGGACATGCCGGCAGCGAGGCCGAGATCCGCGAATACATGAGCGGCAATCTGTGCCGCTGCGCCGCCTATCCGAACATCGTCGCCGCCGTCCTTCAGGCCAAGCCCCAGATGGAGGGCTGAGATGCGCCCCTTCGACTACGACCGTGCCGCCTCGGCGCAGGAGGCGGTCCGTGCCGCCGCCGGACACGCCGCGCAGTTCATCGCCGGCGGCACCACGCTGCTGGACCTGATGAAGCTCGACGTGATGCGGCCGGAGCGGCTGATCGACATCACCGGCATCGGCGAGAACCGGATCGAGAGCACGGCGCGGGGCCTGCGTCTCGGCGCCACGGCCCGGATGGCGGATGTCGCCGCGGACGAGGACATCCGGCGGGACTATCCGGTTGTGGCGCAGTCGCTCGACCTCGCCGCCAGCCAGCAGCTGCGCAACATGGCGACGCTGGGAGGCAACCTGCTGCAGCGCACCCGCTGCCCCTATTTCCGCGACACTTCCTGGGCCGAATGCAACAAGCGCGCGCCCGGATCGGGTTGCGCCGCGATCCAGGGCGTCAACCGCCAGCATGCGGTGCTGGGCACCAGCGACGCCTGCATCGCGACCTATCCCGGGGACTTCGCACAGGCGCTGATCGCGCTGGACGCGACGCTCGACATCGTCGGGCCGGACGGCGCCCGCACCATGCCGGTCTCCGAATTGCACCGCCTGCCGGACGGCGAGCCGCATCGCGAGACCCGGCTCGGCCCCGGCGAGGTCATCACCGCGATCGACGTGCCCGGCGGCCCGTGGACCCGCAGGTCCCTCTACCTGAAGATCCGGGACCGGGAATCCTTCGCCTTCGCGCTCGCCTCCGCCGCCGTGGCGCTCGACATCGCCGACGGGACGGTGCGCGAGGCCCGGATCGCGCTGGGCGGGGTGGCGACGGTGCCGTGGCGGGCCCGCGCCGCCGAGGCGGCGCTGAAGGGCAAGCCGCTCGACGAGGATGCGGCCGAAGCGGCGGCGCAGGCGGCCTTCGCCTCGGCCCGGCCGCAGCGGCACAACGCGTTCAAGGTGGAACTCGGGCGCCGCACGCTGGTGCGCGCCTTGCTGCAGACCGCAAGGATGGAGGCGTGACATGGTGAGAGCCGCCCCCGAGCCCGGCCCCAATATGGGCCGCCCCGAGCCGCGAATCGACGGCCGCCGCAAGGTGACCGGCGAGGCGCGCTACCCGTCCGACGCCCCGGTGCAGAACCCGGCCTATGCCGTGCTGGTCACCAGCGCGGTGGCCAAGGGCGAGATCGCCGGCATCGAGCTGGAGGACGCGAAGGCCGTGCCCGGCGTGCTCGACATCCTCACCTGGCGCGACGCGCACGGCCAGGTCGCGCCGATGAAGCATTTCACCGCCGGCGGCTATGCCTCGACCACGATCCGCCCGCTCGACAGCGCCCGGATCTGGCATGACGGCCAGATCGTGGCCATGGTCACCGCCGAGACCTTCGAGGCCGCACGGGATGCGGCGCACAGGGTGCGGCTGCAGTACCGCGCCGACCCGGCGCCGAGCTGGGGCTTCGACGCGCCGGGCGTCGACACGGTCGCCGCGGCCGAGGCCAGCGAGTCGCATGAGGACCCCGCGGTCGGCGACGTGGATGCGGCCGCGAGGAGCGCCGCCGCGACGGTCGAGGCCGAATATGCGACGCCGATCGAGCATCACAACCCGATCGAGCTGTTCACCACCACCTGCGCCTGGGATGGGGTGCGGCTGACGATCCACGAGCCGAGCCAGATCGTCTATGGCCTGAAGCACGGCGTGGCGCAGCAGCTCGGCCTCGACCCGGAGAACGTCCAGGTGGTCAGCCCCTTCGTCGGCGGCGCCTTCGGGTCGAAGGCCTCGGTCACGCCGCGCACCGCCCTGACGGCGATCGCCGCCCGCCGGGTCGGCCGGCCGGTGAAGCTGACGACCAGCCGCACCCAGGGCTTCACCACCACCAGCTACCGGGCCGAGACCCGGCACCGGGTGAAGCTCGCCGCCGGCAAGGACGGCCGTCTGGTCGCGCTCGACCACGAGGGGTGGGAGGTCACCTCCCGGCCCGATTCCTACATGGTCGCCGGCACCGATACGACGACGCGGATGTACGCCGCGCCGAACGTCCGCTCCAAGGTCCACGTCGTCCACGCCGACCGCGGCACGCCCGGCTTCATGCGCGCCCCGGCCGAGGTGCCCTACATGTACGCGCTGGAGAGCGCGATGGACGAGCTGGCGGTGAAGCTGGACATGGATCCGGTGGAGCTGCGGCGCGTCAATGACACAGTGGCCGAGCCGATCAAGAACGTGCCCTACAGCAGCCGGTCCCTGATGCCCTGCTACGACACCGCCGCCGCGACTTTCGGCTGGGCCCGGCGCGACCCGCGGCCCGGATCGATGCGCGACGGCGACTGGCTGGTCGGCTGGGGCTGCGCCACCGCCTGCTATCCGAGCCTGATCGCCGCCGCCTCGGCCCGCGTCCGGCTGCTGGGCGACGGCCGGGTCCAGGTGGCGACGGCCGCCCACGACCTCGGCACCGGGGCCTACACCGTGATCGGGCAGGCGGCGGCGGAGCGGCTGGGCCTGCCGCTCGACCGGGTCGAGGTGGTGCTGGGCGACACGGCGCTGCCGCCCGCCCCGGTCGCCGGCGGGTCGAACATGACCGCGAGCGTCTGCACGGCGGTGATCAAGGCCTGCGATGCGATCCGCGAGACCCTGTTCCGCGCCAAGGCGGGCCGGGACAACGATCTGTCGGGCTACGACCTGCGCGACGGCCGGCTGGTCGGCCCGGACGGGCAGGCCGAGGAGCTGCACGCGGCGTTTGGCCGGATCGGCGCCGGGGCGATCGAGGAATACGCCGAGTCCGTACCCAAGGGCCTGCCGCCCGGCTCGATCGACAAGCTGTACCGCGGCGCCAACGCGCTGGCCGGCGGCCCGAAGGGCGAGGACTTCATCCGCTATGCCTTCGGGGCCGAGTTCGTCGAGATCCGGATCCATGCCCGCACCCGCGAGATCCGGGTGCCGCGCATGGTCGGCGCCTTCGCCGCCGGGCGGATCATGAACCCGCGCACCGCCCGCAGCCAGCTGATGGGCGGGATGATCTGGGGCGTCGGCTCGGCCCTGCACGAGAAGACCGAGATCGACGAGCGCAGCGCCCGCTTCGTCAACACCGACATCGCCGAATACCTGATCCCGGTGAACGCCGATATCGGCGAGGTCGACGTCATCCTGGTCCCCGAGCGGGACGACAGGGTCAATACCGCCGGCATCAAGGGGCTGGGCGAGTTGGGCAATGTCGGCACCGCGGCCGCCGTCGCCAACGCCGTATACCACGCGACCGGCAAGCGGATCAGGAGCCTGCCGATCCGGATCGAGGACCTGCTGGCGTGACCGGCGACGGATCCGGCCCGCCCGACCTGGAGCCGCGCACGGGCTCCCCGAGCCCCGGCCTGAGCGAGGAGGAGTTTCGGCGGCGCTTCCTCGGCCAGTTCCAGGATCCCGCCTTCGATCCCCTGCAGGAGGAGGTCGGCCGGATCGCCGCCGCGGCGTGGGATGCCTACAGCCATTCGCGGAAGAGCCCGCGGACGCGGAAGGCCGGGCCGGGCTTCGCCGATCCCGACTACGACCTGTCGGTCGACTGGATCGCGGCGCGGGAGGCGATCCGGGACGCGGAGCACCAGCATGCCGATCCTGCCCTCCCCGCCCGGATCCTGCTGATCAGCGGGTCCTCGCGCAGCGAGCACACCTGCCCGGGCGAGATCTCGAAAAGCTATCGGCTGATGGAGACGGCCCGAGAGGTCTTCGCCGCCGCCGCGGGGGTCGAGACCGATCTGCTCGACCTCAGCCGGCTGGCCTCGGAGTACGGACGGCACATCCATCCCTGCAAGGCCTGCTTCTCGACCGCGCCCGCCCTCTGCCACTGGCCCTGCTCCTGCTACCCGAACCATTCGCTGGGCCAGGTGCAGGACTGGATGAACGAGATCTATCCGCTCTGGGTCGCGGCGCACGGGGTCATGATCGTGACGCCGGTGAACTGGTACCAGGTCTCCTCGCCGGTGAAGCTGATGATGGACCGGCTGGTCTGCGCCGATGGCGGCAACCCGGATCCGACCCTGACCCAGGGCAAGGACGCCAAGCGGGCCAAGGAGATCGAGATGGCGGGCTGGGACTATCCCCGGCACCTCGCCGGCCGCCACTTCGCCGTAGTGGTGCACGGCGATGTCGAGGGCGTCGAAGGCGTGCGCCGCAGCCTGTCCGACTGGCTGAGCTACATGCATCTCGTCCCGGCCGGGCCGCTGGCGGAGGTCGACCGCTACATCGGCTACTGGGAGCCCTACGCCACCAGCCACGCCGCGCTGGATGCCGATGCGGCGATCCGCGAGGAGGTGCGGAACGCCGCGCGGACCTTGCTGGAGGCGGTGCTGGCCAGCCGCGCCGGCCGCCAGGTCGCCGCCGGCACGACGCTGCGGGAGCCGCGGCAGAAGTAGGGCTGCCGCGACGCGCCTCAGCGGGTCGGCCTGACCGGCCCGGTGCCGGCGCCGGTGCGTTCGATCGCCGCGGCGATCTCGTCGACATCCTCCGGCGTCAGCTCCAGCGTGGCGGCGTCGAGCCAGCCGTCGACCTGCTCCGGGCTGCGGGCGCCGACGATGGCGGCGGTGACCGCCGGCCAGGCCAGGGTCCAGGCCACAGCCACCGCGGCGACGGAGGTGCCGTGGCGCGCCGCCACCGGCTTCAGCGCCTCGGCCAGCGCCAGGTTCCGGGCCAGGCCGTCGCCGGTGAAATGCGGCGAGCGCGAGCGCCAGTCGTCCTTCGGCAGCGCCGCCGCCCGTTCCGCCGTGAAGGCGCCGGTCAAGAGGCCGGACTGCATCGGGCTGTAGACGATGACGCCGGTGTCGTGCTTCGCGCACCAGGGCAGCTCCGCCCCCGCGATGTCGCGCCGGATGGCCGAGAAGGGCGGCTGCAGCGTGTCGACATGGCCGACCGCCTCCGCCCGGGTCAGCAGCTCGACATCGTGGTTGGACAGGCCGACCGCCCGCACCTTCCCTTCCTTCTTCAGGTCGAGGAAGGTCTGCCAAAGGGTCTCGATCGAGGTGCCGTCCTCGGCCGGCCAGTGCAGCTGGTACAGGTCGATCCGCTCGACCCCGAGGCGGCGCAGCGAGGCCTCGACCTCGCGCCGCAGGCTGTCCGGGGCGCCGACGCGCTTCGGCGGGGCGGTGCGAGCCGATTCGTCCCAGATCAGCCCGCCCTTGGTGAAGACATAGGGCCGCCTGTCCGCCGGTATCTCGCGCAGGGCGCGGCCGACGATCTCCTCGGAATGGCCCAGGCCGTAGACGGCGGCCGTGTCGATCCAGTTGATGCCGACATCGGCGGCGTGGCGGATCGCCGCCACCGAGGCGTCGTCGTCCTGCTCGCCCCAGGCCGCGGCCCAGCCGGCGCCGCCAATCGCCCAGGCGCCGAAGCCGACCCGGGTGATCGCCATGTCGGTGGTGCCGAAACGCCGTGTCGGCAGATGCGTGTGGCCTTCGCTCATCGGTCTGCTCCCGTCATGTCCGGCACCAAGGATGGGGACATCACATTCAGCTTTCCAATTGAATGTTCAGATCACATTCAGCATGATTGAAGAACAATCGGCGCGATCGGGCAGACCATGGATCTGAGGCAGCTGGAGCATTTCCTGGCGGTGGCGGAGGAGCAGCATTTCACCCGCGCCGCCCGGCGGGGGAACATCGTCCAGTCCGGCCTGTCGGCCTCGATCCGGGCGCTGGAGGAGGAGCTGGGCGCGCCCCTGTTCATCCGCAGCACGAGGCGGGTGGACCTGACCGCCGCCGGCCGGGTGCTGGCCGAGGAGGCGCGGCGGGTGCTGGCCGCGGCGCAGGGCGCCCGCGACGCCGTCGCCGCGGTGCAGGGGCTGGCCCGCGGCCGTCTGGCGATCGGCACCACCCACAGCCTGGCGCCCTTCGTCGACCTGCCGGCCCTCTTGGCCCGCTTCCACGCCGCCCATCCGGGGGTCGAGATCCGGCTGTGCCAGGGCGGGTCCGACCGGCTGTTCGAGAAGCTGCGCGACAGCCGGGTGGACCTGGCCTTCGTGCCGATGCAGCCGGCGCCGCCCCCCGACGTCCATGCCACCATGCTGGCCTGCGAGGAGCTGGTGGCCGCCTGCAGCCACGACCATCCGCTGGCGGGCCGCAAGAACGTACCCCTGAGCCGGCTGGGCCGCGAGACCTTCGTCGACTTCCAGACCGACTGGGGCACGCGGCAGCTGGTCGACCAGGCCTTCGCCCGGATCCGGGTGGAACGCCGCACCGGCTTCGAGGTCAACGACCTGCCGACCGCGCTGGACCTCGTCGCCCTCGGCCTCGGCATCGCCCTGGTGCCGGAGGAGATCGTCGCCGCCCATCCGGCCGACCCGCACCGGCCGCCCTTGGCGGTGGCGACGCTGGCCCCGCCCGAGATCTGCTGGGAGCTGGGCGTCGCCCATGCCGAGCGCGGCGCCGGGGACGGCCCGGTCAACCCCGCGGCACGGGAATTCCTCGCGCTTCTGATGGACTCGCACCGCGTCGCCGCGGCGGCGTGAGGCGCCTCAGGCCACCTGCACCAGCGGGCCGGACCATTCGGAGACGACGTCGGCGAGATCCGGACGCGGCCGGTCCTCCATCGGCTCGGACGCGGTGCCGAGATAGATGAAGCCGAGGATCTTGTCGGTCGCCGGGTCGTGGCCCAGCAGCTCGACGATCTGCGGGTGGAAGGCCGGCCAGCCGGTGTTCCAGCTGCCGCAATAGCCCTGGGCGTGCGCCGCCATCAGGATATTCTGGCACAGCGCGCCGCCGGACAGGATCTGCTCCAGCTCCGGGATCTTGCCGGGCTGGGGCTTGTGGGTGACGACCAGCAGCAGCGGCGCCAGGGCCGGCTTCTGCCGCATCGCCTCGATCTGCGCCTCGTTGGCGTCGGCGTTCTCGCGGGCGAAGATCTCGGCCATCGCCTCGCCCAGCCGGCGCTGCCCGTCCTTGCGCAGCACCTGGATGCGCCAGGGCGCCAGCTTGCCGTGATCGGGCACCCGCGTGCCGGCCCGCAGGATCCGCTCCAGCGCCGCCGCATCCGGCCCGGGCTCGACCATGTTGCGGGCCGGCACCGAGCGGCGCTTCAGCAGAAGATCCAAGGCATCCATCTCTCGCACCCCTTGCCGTCATCACGAGGAGCGAAGCGACGCGGCGATCCAGGGGCCTCTTGTCTCGAGCATCGAGCCGCTGGATGGCCACGCCCCTTCGGGGCTCGCCATGACGATCATTGTGAGTCCAATTTGTTGAGATTCACTCTCAACAACGAAGATAAGGGCCCTCGTATCAGAAATCCAGGTCGCGGTAATGCGCCGGCGCCGGAATGCCGGGGACGTGGTCGTCCAGCAGCGGCCGGAAGCTGGGCCGGGACTTGATGCGGGAATACCATTGCCGCGCCTCGGGGTGGGCGTCCCAGGGCACGTCGCCGAGATAGTCGACCACCGAGAGATGGGCGGCCGCGGCGATGTCGGCCAGGCTGAACTCGTCGCCGGCCAGCCAGCGCCGGGTCTCGGCCAGGTAGGAGATGTATTCCAGGTGGTAGTGCACGTTCTGCCGGCCGGCGCGGATCGCGTCGGAACTGGGCTGGCCGCTGCGCATCACCCGCTTCATGAACTTCTCGCCGACCAGGTTCTCGGTCACCTCGCGGCCGAACTTCTGGTCGAACCAGACCAGCAGGCGCCGGGTCTCGGCCCGCGCCAGGGTGGTGTCGCCGAGCAGCGGCACCTCGGGGTGCACCTCCTCCATATACTCGACGATGACCCAGACATCGGTCAGCGTCGTGCCGTCCGGCTCGATCAGCAGCGGCACCTCGCCCGTCGGGTTGAGGGCGAGGAACTCCTCGCGGCGCTCCCAGACCCGCTCGACCTTCATGTCGCAATGCAGGTCCTTCTCGGCCAGCAGCAGCCGGACGATGCGGGACTGGGCGGAGAGCCAGATGTGATAGAGGGTTCGCATGGCGCGCGAACTCTAACCGATGCCACGGTATTTCGGTAAGGGCCGCGTTGCGCTGCGGCGACACATGCCTCCCCCGCGCCGGGGCGGGGAACTATCCGGCGGGCCCGAGCCTTTGGTCTGGCTGCGACCGCGAGTCACGCCGCCACCGGCAGGCGGAAGGCGGCGGCGAGGCCGCGCAGGGCACTGGCGAGCCGGGCGTCGGACAGGCGCGAATGCAGCATCACCTCACCCGCAGCCAGGGCCGGCAGGCCGAGCCGCGGCCCGACATCGACCGTGCCGGGCGGCGCCGTCCGGCGCGCCAGCGGCGACACGCCGAGCCCGGCCATGGCGGCCGCCGCGACAGCCGCGCCGCCGCCGCCGACGAAGACCTCGACCCAGGGCATGCCGGCGGCGTCGAGCGCGCGCAGCGCCGCGACCCGCACGCCGCAGCGCTCCCTGTGAGTGACGAGCGGCAGCGGCTCGCCCGACCGATGATGCCAGCCGGTCGACGCGAACCAGCCGAATTCGTCGCGGAACAGCACCTCGCCGTCGCGGCGGCCGGCGTCGCGGCGGACGATCACAGCGTCGAGCGACCCGGCGTCGTAGTCCCGGAGGAGATCCAGCGACGAGTCGAGACGGACCTCCAGCGCCAGGCCGGGCCCCTGCCCCGCCACCCGGGCCAGCAACCCCGGCAGTTCCGGCCCCGCGACATGGTCGCTGATGCCCAGCACCAGCCGCCGCGGCCGGGCCGAGACCGCGGCGACCGCCTCGTCCTGCGCCTCCAGCAGCCGCCGCGCCCGCGGCAGGAAGGCCTCGCCCTGCGGCGTCAGCCGCACCAGCCGCGGCGTGCGCTCGACCAACCGGGCGCCGAGCCGGTCCTCCAGCCGCTTCAGCCGCAGGCTGATGCCGGACTGGGTGGCGCCGAGCGCATCGGCGGCGCGGGTGAAGCTGCCATGGTCGGCGACCAGGACGAAGGCCTGGACGGCGTCGAGGTCGAGGGGGCGCATCATGCCATCATTTCAAATCATCATCATTGATAGTGATATCGAGTGCATTCCGAAATGATCAAGCCGGCGCTACACCGAGAGGCACCGCGGCACCCGCCGCCCGACATCGGAGACGCCATCATGCCCCTCGTCCGGATCTCGCTGCGCAAGGGCAAGCCCGCCAGCCACATCCAGGCCATCCGCGACGCCGTCTACCTGTCCCTGCGCGAGACCTTCAATGTGCCGGAGAACGACCGCTTCATCCTGGTGCACGAGCATGACGACGCCGGCTTCGACTACGACCCGAGCTATCCCGGCATCGCCCGCACCGGCGACGTCGTGTTCATCCAGGCCACGGTCAGCAACACCCGGACCGTCGAGCAGAAGCAGGCCCTGTACCGCCGCCTCGCCGACCGGCTGGCCGAGAATCCCGGGCTGCGCCGGGAGGACGTGTTCATCAGCCTGATCGAGGTGGCGAAGGAGAACTGGTCGTTCGGCAACGGCATCGCGCAATACGCCTTGCCATAATCCCGCACCCCCGCCGGTAATACAATCGCCGGCGGGGACGATGCGGGGGAAGCATGGCCAGGAGGGGATCGACGCGCCGGCGCGTGCTGGCGACGGGTGCCGTGGCGCTGGCCGCGACGACGCTGGGAGGCATCGGCGGGGCCTGGCTGCAGCGCCTGTCCGACGCGGCCCGGCTGCCGCCGCCGGCCCCGCCGCGGACGCTGCTGGACGATGCCAGCGGCCTGAACCCGACGCCGGTGCGCGGCGTCGCCTTCGCCGAGGCGGATCCGGACGCGGCGGCGACGCGGCTGGCGCCGCTGCTGCGGCGGATCGCGGCCGGCGAGGAGCCGGGCCTGGCCGTCTCCGGCGCCCGCCATTCGATGGGCGGGCAGAGCCTGCTGCGCGACGGCTGGGTGCTGGACGCGCTGCCGCTGAACGGCCTCACGATCGACGCCGAGGCGCGGGTGATGCGGGTGGGCGGCGGGGCGCTGTGGCGCGACGTCGTGCCGGCGCTGAACGCGGCCGGCTTCTCCCCCGCCGTGATGCAGTCGAACAACGACTTCAGCATCGGCGGCACGCTGAGCGTCAACGCCCATGGCTGGCACGCCAACAGCCCGCCGGCCGCGGGCACGGTGCGCCGGCTGCGGCTGCTGACCGCCGACGGGACGGTGGTCGATTGCGGCCCCGATGACGAGATCTTCGGCCTGGCGCTGGGCGGCTACGGGCTGTTCGGGGTGATCCTGGAGGCCGAGATCGCCATCCTGCCGAACGCGATGTACGTGCCGGACTTCGCCACCATGCCGACCCGCGACTACGCCGCCGCCCTCGCCGAGCGGGTCGCCGCGCCGGGATCGCCCGTGGAGATGGCCTATGGAAGGCTGTCGGTCGATCCGGACCGGCTGTTCGAGGAGGCGGTGCTGGGCTGGTACGTGCCGGTGCCGGAGACGCGCGGCACGGTGCTGCCCCTGCCCGCCCTGGACCATGGCGGGATGCAGCGGCTGGTGTTCCGCAACGCCGCCGGCAGCGGCACCGGCAAGGCGCTGCGCTGGTGGCTGGAGCGCGAGGCCGGGCCGTGGCTGGCGGAGCGGACCAGCCGCAACAGCCTGCTGAACGAGCCGGCTTCGGTCTTCGCCAACCGCGAGGCCGGGTCGACCGACATCCTGCACGAATACTTCGTGCCCCGGGCCCGGCTGTGGGACTTCACCCAGGCGGCCCGGCGGATCATCCGGCGCGACGAGGGCAACCTGCTGAACGTCACGGTGCGCGACGTGCGGCGCGACGACCGCACGGCCCTGGCCTATGCCCGCGAGGACGTGTTCGGCCTGGTCATGCTGTTCGTGCAGGAGAAGTCCGCCGCCGGGGAAGAACGGATGCAGCGCAGGACCCGCGGCCTGATCGATGCCGCGATCGATGCCGGCGGCACCTACTACCTGCCCTACCGGCTGCACGCGACCGGCGAGCAGCTGCGCCGCGCCTATCCCGCCTGGGACGAGGTGATGGCGGCACAGCGCCGGCACGACCCGAAAGGCGTGTTCCGCAACGGGCTGTACCAGCGCTACGCCGCGACCTGAGCGTCACGACCGAGCCGGACCCTTCTTCGTCCCATTGTCATTGCCGGGCTTGACCCGGCAATCCAGGGGCCACCCAGAGTGGCCTCGACATCTCTGGATGCCCGGGTTAAGCCCGGGCATGACAGTTTTGGTGGGTTGCAGCGAGCGTCGTTGGCCTACTCCGCCGGGATGCGCAGCGCCTCCTCCTCGCCATGGATCGGGTGCTGCAGCCGCGACACCATCTCCTTCGGCACCACCTGCCAGACCTTCGACCGCTCGATCGGCCAGTCGTGCAGGATCGAGGCGGCCCAGGCGCTCTGGGTCTCGCGCACATGCTCGGCGATCAGGGACCGGACGAGTTCGTCGTAGTGACGGGTCTCGATCCGCTGCCACAGCACGCTCTCCGGATTGACCCGGCGGGCGAAGCTGCCGTCGGCGTCGTAGACGAAGGCCATGCCCCCGGTCATGCCGGCGGCGAAGTTGTCGCCGACCGGGCCCAGGATCACCGCCGTGCCGCCGGTCATGTACTCGCAGCCGTTCGAGCCGCAGCCCTCGACCACCACCGTGGCGCCGGAGTTGCGCACCGCGAAGCGCTCTCCCGCCTGGCCGGCGGCGAACAGCTTGCCCGAGGTGGCACCGTACAGCACCGTGTTGCCGATGATGGTGTTCTCGTTGGTCTTCAGCGTCGACGCCGCGAAGGGCCGGACCACGATGGTGCCGCCGGAGAGGCCCTTGCCGACATAGTCGTTGGCGTCGCCGAACACCTCGAGCTTCAGCCCCTGCACCGCCCAGGCGCCGAGCGACTGGCCGGCATTGCCGCGCAGCCGCACCGTGACATGGCCCGGCTGCAGCCCGGTCATGCCGAACTTGCGGGTGATCATCGACGACATCCGCGTGCCCACGGCGCGGTGGGTGTTGCGGATCGAGTAGGTCAGCTGGGTCTTCTCGCCGAGCTCGAACAGCGGCCGGGCATCGGCGATCATCTGCGCGTCCAGCGTGTCCGGCACCGGGTTGCGGCCCTCGAGCGTGCAGTACATCGCATGCTCGCCCGGGTCGGCCTTGGCCAGCAGCGGGTTGAGGTCCAGGTCGTCGAGATGGGCGGCGCCCCGGCTGACCTCGCGCAGCAGCTCCGTCCGCCCGACGATCTCGTTGATCGAGCGGTAGCCGAGCTGGGCCAGGATCTCGCGCACCTCCTCGGCGATGAAGCTGAACAGGTTCACCACCTTCTCGGGCGAGCCGGTGAACCTGGCCCGCAACTCCGGATCCTGGGTGCAGACGCCGACCGGGCAGGTGTTGGAGTGGCACTGCCGGACCATGATGCAGCCCATGGCGATCAGGCTGGCGGTGCCGATGCCGTATTCCTCGGCGCCGAGGATGGCGGCGATCACCACGTCGCGCCCGGTCTTGATGCCGCCGTCGGTGCGCAGCCGGATGCGGTGGCGCAGCCGGTTCAGGGTCAGCACCTGATGCACCTCGGACAGGCCCATCTCCCACGGCACGCCGGCGAACTTCAGCGAGGTCTGGGGCGAGGCGCCGGTGCCGCCGACATGGCCGGAGATCAGGATGATGTCGGCATTGGCCTTGGCGACGCCAGCGGCGATGGTGCCGATGCCGGTGCGGCTGACCAGCTTGACCGTGACCTTGGCGTCCGGGTTGATCTGCTTCAGATCGTAGATGAGCTGGGCCAGATCCTCGATCGAGTAGATGTCGTGGTGCGGCGGCGGGCTGATCAGCATCACGCCCGGGGTGGCGTGGCGCAGCTTGGCGATCTCCACCGTCACCTTGAAGCCGGGCAGCTGGCCGCCTTCGCCGGGCTTGGCGCCCTGGGCGACCTTGATCTCCAGCTCGCGCGCCTGGTTCAGGTATTCCGCGGTGACGCCGAAGCGGCCCGAGGCGACCTGCTTGATCGCGGAGTTCCAGTTGTCGCCGTTCCGGTCCGGCCGGAACCGGGCCGGGTCCTCGCCGCCCTCGCCCGAATCCGACTTGGCGCCGATCCGGTTCATGGCGACGTTCAGCGTGCCGTGCGCCTCCGGGCTCAGCGCGCCGAGCGACATGCCGGGGGTGACGAAGCGCTTGCGGATCTCGGTGATGCTCTCGACCTCGTCGATCGAGATCGACTCGCGCACCGGCACGAATTCCAGCAGGTCGCGCAGCGCCACCGGCGCCTGGTGCCGGACCATGTCGGAATATTTCCGGTACAGCGAGTAGCTGTCGGTCGCCACCGCCTGCTGCAGCATGTGGATCATCCGCCCTTCCCAGGCGTGACGCTCCTGCCCCTGGCGATAGCGGTAGAAGCCGCCGATCGGCAGGGTGACGACGTTCTTGTTCCACGCCGCCTCGTGCATCTCGATCGCCTTCATCTGAAGGCCGGCCATGCCGATGCCGGAGATGCGGCTGGGCATGCCCGGGAAGAATTCGGCGACGAGCGAGCGCGACAGGCCGACCGCCTCGAAGTTGCAGCCACCGCGGTAGGACGAGATCACCGAGATGCCCATCTTGGACATGATCTTCAGCAGCCCGTCGTCGACCGCCTGCCGGTAGCGCTTCATGCAGGCGTCGAGCGACAGGTCGCCGAACAGGCCGCGGCGCTGACGGTCGGCGATCGCCTCCTGCGCCAGATAGGCGTTCACCGTGGTGGCGCCGACGCCGATCAGCACCGCGAAATGGTGCACGTCGACGCATTCCATCGAGCGCACGTTCAGCGAGGTGAAGGTGCGCAGCGACTGGCGGATCAGGTGGGTGTGGACGGCGCCGGTGGCCAGGATCATCTGGATCGCCACCCGGTCCGGCCCGACATGCTGGTCGGTCAGGACGATATGGGTGGCGCCGCCGCGCACCGCGTCCTCGGCCTCGCGGCAGATCCGGCGCAGCGCGTCGCGCAGCGCCTGCTCGCCGCCATGCAGGTCGAAGGTGCAGTCGATCTCCGCCGCCGTCGTGCCCATATAGGCGCGCATCGCCTCGTATTCGGCGTTGGTCAGCACCGGGCTGTCGAGCTGCAGCAGGTCGCACTGGCTGGCATCCTCGTCGAGGATGTTGCCGAGATTGCCCAGCCGGGTGCGCAGGCTCATCCCCCGCCGCTCGCGCAGCGAGTCGATCGGCGGGGTGGTGACCTGGCTGAAGTTCTGCCGGGAGAAGGGGTGCAGCGGCCGGGTCAGGTCGGACAGGATGGCGATCGGCGCGGCGTCGCCCATCGACCCCACCGCCCCCTTCGCGTCCTCCACCATCGGGTGCAGGATCAGCTCCAGGTCCTCCATGGTGATGTTCATGGCGACCTGGCGGCGGCGCAGCTCCTCGCGCGGCATCGCCGCGCCGGTGTCCTCGCCGCCGGCGCGGATCAGCCCGTCGATCACCTTGATCCGCTTGGTCCAGTCCTGGAACGGCTGCTTGGCGGCCAGCACCTCCTTGATCTCGCGGTCGCGGTAGAGGCGCCCCTCGGCCAAGTCGACCGCCAGCATCTGGCCGGGGCCAAGCCGCCCCTTCTCGATGATGCGGCTGTCATCGAGCCGGACCATGCCGGCCTCGGACCCCGCGATCAGCAGGCCGTCATTGGTGATGGTGTAGCGCATCGGCCGCAGGCCGTTGCGGTCCATGCCGCCCATCACCCAGCGGCCGTCGTACATGGCCAGCGCGGCCGGGCCGTCCCAGGCCTCCATCACCGCATTGCAGTAGCTGACGAAGGCGCGATGCGCCGGCGGGATGTCGGCCTCGATCGGCGTCGCCTCCGGCACCAGCATGGCCTTGACCATCGGCGCGTCGCGGCCGGCGCGGACCATCACCTCGAACACCGCGTCGAGTGCGGCCGAATCCGAGCTGCCGCCCTGGATCACCGGCTTGATGTCCTCGATCGCGTCGCCGAACACCGGGCTGGCCATGCGCGTCTCATGCGCGCGCATCCAGTTGCTGTTGCCCTTCAGCGTGTTGATCTCGCCGTTATGGGCCAGCATGCGGAAGGGCTGGGCCAGGCGCCAGGTCGGGAAGGTGTTGGTCGAATAGCGCTGGTGGTAGATCGCGAAGTTGGAGACGAAGCGCTCGTCCAGCAGGTCCGGGTAGAAGGCGGTCAGCTGCGCCGCCAGGAACATGCCCTTGTAGATGATCGACCGGCAGGACAGCGAGCACAGGTAGAAATCGGCGATGCCGGCCGCCTGCGCCGCCTTCTCGATCCGCCGCCGGATGACGTAGAGGTCGCGCTCGAACTGCTCCTCCGGCACCCCCTTGGGGTTGGCGATCATGATCTGCTCGATCTCCGGCCGGGCGGCGTTCGCCTTGTCGCCGATGATCGCCACGTTGATCGGCACCTGGCGCCAGCCGTAGATGTAGTAGCCGAAGCTGAGGATCTCGCCCTCGACCAGGCAGCGGCACTTCTCCTGCGCCTCCAGGTCGGTGCGCGGCAGGAAGGCCTGGCCGACCGCGATCAGCCCGGGCATCGGCCGGTGGCCGACGCGCTCGACATGCTCGTGGAAGAACTGCTGCGGGATCTGGACATGGATGCCGGCGCCGTCGCCGGTCTTGCCGTCGGCGTCGACCGCGCCGCGGTGCCACACCGCCTTCAGCGCGTCGATGCCGGCCTGCACCACCTCGCGCCGCGGCTTGCCGTCGAGCGTGGCGACGAAGCCGACGCCGCAGGCGTCGTGCTCCTCCGCCGGGTCGTAGGCATGGGCCTCGATCAGCCGGGCGACATTGGCGTCGTATTCCTCGACGAAGCGCTGGCCGGCGGACTTCACACCAGGGTTCTTCTCGAACTGGCTCATGGCTGGCTCCTTCCGGCTCGCTTATTCCGCCGCGACCGCCGGCACGGCGGCAGACTGGGCGACGAGGTAACGGTCGATCGCGGCGGCGGCGTCGCGGCCGTCGCGGATCGCCCAGACGACGAGGCTGGCGCCGCGGACGATGTCGCCGGCGGCGAAGATGCCGTCGACCGCGGTCATCATGGTCTTGTGGTCGACCTTGACCGTGCCCCACTTGGTCACCGGCAGGCCCGGCGCGTCGAACAGGGTCGGCAGGTCCTCGGGGTCGAAGCCCAGCGCCTTGACCACCAGGTCGGCCTCGATGGTGTGGGCCGAGCCCTCGATCACCACCGGGCTCTGCCGGCCGGTGGCGTCGGCGACGCCGAGATGGATCGAATGGGCGCGCACGCCGGTGACGGCGTCGTCGCCCAGGAAGGATTCGGGCGCCGCCTGCCAGACGAACTCGACGCCCTCCTCCTCGGCGTTCTGCACCTCGCGCTGGCTGCCCGGCATGTTGGCGCGGTTGCGGCGGTACAGGCACTTCACCGAGACGGCGCCCTGGCGCACCGCGGTGCGGACGCAGTCCATCGCCGTGTCGCCGCCGCCGATCACCACCACCCGCTTGCCGGCGGCGTTCAGCGTGCCGTCGGCGAAGCCCGGCACGTCGTCGCCGAGCCCCGTGCGGTTCGAGGCGGTGAGGTAGTCGAGCGCCGCGACGATGCCCTTGAGGCCGGAGCCCGGGGCCTGGAAGTCGCGCGCCTTGTAGACGCCGGTGGCGATCAGCACCGCGTCGTGGCGCGACCGCAGCTCCTGCAGCGTGGCGTCGCGGCCGACCTCGAAGTTCAGGTGCAGGGAGATGCCGGCATCGGCCAGCCACTGCGCCCGGCGGGCGACGATGTCCTTCTCCAGCTTGAAGCTGGGGATGCCGTAGATCAGCAGCCCGCCGACCCGGTCGTAGCGGTCGTAGAGATGGACCTGATATCCCTGCCGGCGCAGCTGCTCGGCCGCGGCGATGCCGGCCGGGCCGGCGCCGATGATGCCGACCGACTGGGCGCGCTCGCGCAGCGGCGCCGGCGGCTTGACCCAGCCCTCGGCCCAGGCGGTGTCGGTGATGTACTTCTCGATCGAGCCGATGGTGACGGCGCCGTGGCCCGACTGCTCGATCACGCAGTTGCCCTCGCACAGCCGGTCCTGCGGGCAGATGCGGCCGCAGATCTCGGGCATGGAGTTGGTGGCGGAGGAGATCTCGTAGGCTTCCTCCAGCCGGCCTTCGGCGGTGAGCTTCAACCAGTCCGGGATGTTGTTGTGCAGCGGGCAATGCACCTGGCAGAAGGGCACGCCGCATTGCGAGCAGCGCGACGACTGCTCCTCCGCCTTCTGCCGGACATAGGGGCCGTAGACTTCGAGCCAGTCCTGCCGACGAGTCTCGGCAGCGCGTTTCGCCGGCATCTCGCCGGCGGTCTTCACGAACTGCAGCATCTTGGTCGTCGCCATGGGCGGCCCCTCGTCACGCGGAGTCGAACAGCCCCGCAGCGGCGGGGCCGACGCGACATTTACGGATTTCGGCAGGCTCTGGCGAGCAGTTTTTCGCGATTAGGTCATATTTGTTGACTAATTTCGCGTTGTTAAGAGCCATTCTCAGCTAGAGCAGTATTCGGGAACGATTGTTTCAAGAAAAATGAGACCGATTCGGAACAATTGGTTGATTGTGTCGCTCAGTTGCCTTGTCAGGCGTTGCTTGTTCCACAAGAGGGCGTGAGAGCAAGCTCAAACGCTGCTCTCTCGCGCGCCCAGGCCAGCCTTGCGAGGGACCAGGGCATGGGTAGTCGCGGCCAGGACCGGCGACATCCCCGCGTGATGTAACCAGGACGTTCGCGCGCGGACGCGCGCAGGCCCCTCCCCCTGCCCCTCCCGCAAGGGAGGGGGAGAATGGAAGGCGGAGCGGTGTCGCAGGTTGGGTTCACGGCACGCGAACCTAACAGAGGCGCGGTGGCGAGATGTTGGGTTCGCATGGCGAACCCAACCCACGCGGTCGCACCGCCCACGGGCTCAGCTGCTGTCCGGCTTCGGGAGAGCCGGCATGGGCCGGCCGGTGTCGGGTTCGTCGGGTGCAGGATGCCATTCCTCAGCCGGCCGAGCGGCCACGGGAACGGCGTCGGCAGGGCGGTCGGGCAGGCGATCGGGGATCTCGACCGCGGCGGCGCCGTCCCGGCCCGGGGCAACAGGGCTGGGTCCAGGTCGCGCCGCTCCTCCGCCGCCTCGTCCGGTTCGAGCTCGTCCTCCAGGCATTCGCTCTCGACCAGCGACTCGCGCGGTTCCGCCCGGGGCTCGCCGTCCTTCGGCCCGGCTGCCGGTACTGCCTCGGCCGGGGCGGCTTCGGCGGCCGCCTCCTCCGCCGGCGTGCGCTCCGCCGTTCCGGCCCTGCGCTCCTGATAGCCCTCGCGGATCCGCTGGCTCATCGCGATCGACAGCCGCACCGAGCGGGCCAGGCGCACCTGCGCCAGCGCGAAATCCGGCCTGGCCTGCAGGATCGGCGTCGCCAACTGCTCCGTCGCCATCATCCGCGCCGTGCGGAGATGAATGTCGACCAGCTCGGCCAGCGAGCCCAGCGCCCATTGCGTCCAGGCCAGGTCCCTGTCGACCGGCCGGTCCTCCATCTCGCAATCGGGGCGCATCCCATCCATGGAACATACCATGAACGAGAGCGGCCGGTAATACCACTGCGATCGCGTTTGCCGGCCTTGACCTCAAGCAGGCTTGAAGCTGTAGCAAGATGATTCCTGCCGTCACCCTGGGAGCCGACCATGACCAAGCCCTATGTCTCGATCAGCACGATCACGCCGAAGCCCGGCCGGTTCGAGGAGTTCATGGAGCTGCAGCTGGCCCAGCACCACCGGGTGCGCGGCCGGGTCCCGGGGCTGCGCGGCGGGCGGCTGTTCCGGTCGCTGGACGGGCGCAGCGTCGTGCTGGTGACCGTGTTCGAGACCGCCGAAGACGCCCAGCGCTTCCGCCAAGACCCGCGCTTCACCGAGCACATGGCACGGATCCAGCCGCTGCTGGAGAGTGCCGTGCCGGGCGGCTACGAGACGGCCTATGAGGTGGGTACGATCTGATCCACAGAGGGCTTCTTCCCGCCCCACACCGTCATTGCGACCCCGGCCCTGAGCCGGGGGAAGCAATCCAGGGGCCAGTGCGAACAGGCCCCTGGATTGCTTCGTCGGCTTCGCCTCCTCGCAATGACGGAGCGGGGATCCGCCCTCGGCATACGAAGAGGTAATTGGACACCGGCCCCGGCCGGGCCTAACGCCACGGGCCGGTTCCATTGCCGCCGCCCGCACCATGTCCATCGCGATCAGCGTCCCGCTCCGCCGCTCCGGCAGCGACACCCGCGGCCTGATGCTGCTGCTGGCGGCCCATGTGGTGATGTGGACCGCCTTCTGCCTGCTGTACCTGGCGCCATCAGACCTGCAGAACGACATGACCGAGGCCTTCTCCTGGGCGCAGGAGATGCCGCTCGGCACCTACAAGCACCCGCCCTTCTACGCCTGGGTGGTGCATGGCTGGTTCAGCCTGTTCCCGACCCGGGACTGGGCCTTCACCCTGCTGTCCTCGGTCAACGCCGCGATCGGGCTGGCCGCGGTCTGGGGCATCGCCGGCCGATACCTGTCCGGCCCGGCCCGGCTGGCGGCGGTGCTGCTGCTGGAGGCCCTGCCCTTCTTCACGGTCCAGTCGCTGAACTTCAACGCCAATTCGGTGCTGCTGTCGCTGTGGCCGCTGGTGATGCTGCTGTTCCTGCGCAGCTTCGACCGGCGCGACCTGGCCGGCGCCGTGGCGCTGGGGCTGGCGGCGGCCGCGGCGATGCTGTCGAAATACTACAGCGGCATCATCCTCCTCTGCTGCCTGGCCGCGGCGCTGGCCCATCCCGACCGCCGCCGCTACTTCAGCAGCCCCGCCCCCTATGTCGCCGTCGCCGTCCTCGCCGCGGCGGTGGCGCCGCATGTGCTGTGGCACCTGCATGCCGCCATCGGCCCGATGCAGTACATGGCCAGCAAGGGCAGCTCCAAACCGCTGGAGATCCTGGGCAAGGCCGCAGTGTTCGTCGCCGGCTGCGCCGCGCTGCACGCGCTGCTGGGCGCGGCACTAGCCTGGCTATGGCGACGCGGCCGGACGGCGCCGCCGGAGAACCGGCCCGCCATGCCGTCCGCAGGTGACCGCCGGGCGCTGGTGATCTTCGCGCTCGGCCCGTTCCTGCTGACGGTGCTGATCGCGCTGATCTTCTCGGTGCGGATCAACACCCATTTCGCTATCCCGATCTTCAGCCTCTCGCCGCTGGCCGCGATCGCCTGGCTGGGCCTCGCGATCGACCGGGCGGCGCTGCGCCGGCTGGCGCTGCTGGCCGGCATCGGCGGGCTGCTGCTGCTCGCTATGGCCCCGTTCGCCGGCGCCTGGACCCTGCGGCACGACATCGAGCATGCGGCCGAGCCGCGGCGGCTGGTGGCCGAACGAGTGACGGCGCTGTGGCGCCAGCGGGTCGGCACGAAGCTCGCCATCGTCGCCGGAACCGAGAGCTACGCCCTGGGCGCGACCTTCTACAGCCCGGACCACCCGACCGACTTCACCGCCTTCGCCCCGGCCTACGCCCCCTGGATCGACGCCGACCGGCTGCGCCGCGGCGGCTTGGCCGTGATCTGCCTGAAGGACGACGACTGGTGCCTGGGCGAGGCCGCGAAGTATCAGGGGCTGGACACCTGGCGCACCGAGTTCAGCCTGGCCAAGCGCGTGGGCGGCGTGACCGGCCGGCCCTTCGACTTCGTCGTCGTCTTCGTTAAGCCAGGGCAGACGCTGCCGCTGCAGCCGATCCATCTGCGGCCCTTCTGAGCGGCCAGGAGATGCGACCGACCGGGACTCGGTCTAGGGTGGGATCACAACCCCAGGGGAGCGAACGCATGCGCAAGGACCGGACCGCCCCGCGCGGGCAGTTGGAGAGCATCACCGTCGACAGCCGGGTGCTGCGGGGCAACCTGCTGGGCGACCCGCATGAGCGCCGTGTCGACCTCTACATCCCGGCCGGACATGACGGGCGCGACCTGCCGCTGCTGGTCGACCTGGTCGGCTTCACCGGCGGGGGCCCGTCGCACACCAACTGGAAGAACTTCGGCGAGAACGTGCCCGAGCGCGCCGACCGGCTGATCGCCGAGGGCAAGCTGCCGCCGGTGGTGATCGCCTTCCCGGACTGCTTCACCCGCCTGGGCGGCAACCAGTACATCAACTCCGCCGCCATGGGCCGGTGGGAGGATTTCCTGATCGACGAGATGCTGCCGGCCGTGGAGGCGCGGCTCGGCTGCGGCGGGCCCGGCCGGCGCGGTGTGTTCGGCAAGAGCTCCGGCGGCTACGGCGCCATCATCCATGCCATGCGACGGGCCGATACCTGGAGCGCGGCGGCGTGCCATTCCGGCGACATGGGGTTCGAGCTGGTGTACCTGGCCGACATGCCGACCGTGCTGCGCGCTCTGACCAAGCACGAGCACTCGATCGAGCGCTTCATGGGCGCGCTGGAATCGGCCAAGAAGATCCCGGATGCCGACATCCATGTGCTGATGCAGCTGGCGATGGCGGCGACCTACGACCCCGATCCGTCGCAGTTCCTCGGCATCCGGCTGCCGGTCACCCAGGACACCTGCGAGGTGATCGAGGAGCGCTGGGCCAACTGGCTGGACTGGGACCCGGTGCGGATCGCCGACCGGCATGCCGACGCGCTGAAGTCCCTGAAGGGCCTGTACATCGATTGCGGCGATATCGACCAGTACAACCTGATCTACGGCGCCCGCCGCCTGCACCGGTCGCTGGAGCGGCTGGGCGTGCCGCACCGCTACGAGGAGTTCCCGGACAACCACTCCTCGGTCGACTACCGGATGGACGAGAGCCTGCCCTTCCTCGGCCGGGCGCTGACCGCATGACGGTTGCGCAGGTGGGGTCGCCAGCGGCGAACCCACCTACGGACCGAGACGACCGAGTCAGGCCACCATGCGGTTGCCGAAGCGGCCGCCGGGGCGGTAGCGGTCGAGATAGCTCGGCAGGATCAGCTCGGCCGGGGTCGGCTGGATGCCGAGATCGGCGAGCGTCTTCGCGCCGGGGGCGACGATGTTGTCGATCTTGAGCTGCTTCACCTGGTCCGGCGTCAGCGGCGGCTTCGGCAGCAGGCCGAACAGCTTCGCCTCGAAGACGGCCATGCCCCAGGACAGGGACATCAGGCGCTTCCTGCGACCGGTCTGCTTCAGGGTCAGCTCCATCAGCTCGCGGAAGCTGTAGACCCGCGGGCCGCCGAGCTCATAGGTCTGGCCGGCGGTGCCGTCCTGCTCGAGGCAGGCGACGACCGCGGCGGCGACGTCGCGGACATAGACCGGCTGGAACCGGGTGGTGCCGCCGCCGAACAGCGGCAGGAACGGCGCGGTTCGGGCGAGGTTGGCGAACAGGTTGAAGAAGCCGTCCTCCGGCCCGAAGACGACGCTCGGGCGCAGGATCGATGCGCCCGGGAAGGCCGCGCGCACCGCCGCCTCCCCCGCCGCCTTGGTGCGGGCGTAGGAAGACGGGCTGTCGGCCGAGGCGCCGATCGCCGAGATCTGCACGAAGCGGCCGGCGCCGGCGGCGGCCGCGGCGCGGGCGACCCGGCCCGCGGCCTCGGCATGGATGGCGTCGAAGCGCTGCTTGCCGCGCTCGAACAGGATGCCGACCAGGTTGACCACGGCATCCGCCCCGGCCACCGCGGCCGCGACCGAGCCGTCGTCGCGGACATCGGCGAAGACCGGGACGACCTGGCCGACCGCCCCCGCCGTCTTCAGCGGCAGGGCCCGGTCCGGGTGGCGCGAGGCGACGATGATGCGCCAGCCGCGCTGCGCCAGCATCTGCGTCACGTAGCGGCCGACGAATCCGGTGCCGCCGAAAAGGGTGACCGTCTTTTGGCCGATGAAGTCCGTCATGGTCCCGCCTGCAAACCCGAACCGGCCGCCACGGCTGCGGCCCGGCCCCCCTTATATCCGAGCCGTCGGAGGTTTCAAACCGAGCGCCGAGAAAAAGCGACGGACGCCCGGATCAGGCGCTTGACAAGCCATGAACCGGGCACGATATTCCGCGCCGTTCGCCGGGATGCCCAACCGCCCGGGTCCGAATTCGTGGGGCTGTAGCTCAGTTGGGAGAGCGTCTCGTTCGCAATGAGAAGGTCAGCGGTTCGATCCCGCTCAGCTCCACCATCTCTCCGATGACATTCCTGCTGATCGGCTGCTGGACGGACTTGTTGTGTCCAGCGAACTCCTCATTGTCATGCCCGGGCCTGACCCGGGCATCCAGAGAGCGTCGACATCTTCTGGATTGCCGGGTCAAGCCCGGCAATGACAGGACGGGACGGCCTGTCACCACAACGGCCGGACGCCTGTCGGGGCATCCGGCCGCTGGTGCAGGCCTGACGGGACCGCGCTAGCCGCGCCTGACCAGGCCGGCGACGAGCATGATCACGAAGATCACGATCGCGACCCAGAACAGGAGCTTGGCGCCGGCCATGGCCGTGCCGGCGATGCCGCCGAAGCCGAACAGCGCCGCGACCAGTGCGACGATCAGGAACACGATGGCCCAGTGGAGCAGACTGCCGAACATGTCGGACACCTCGTTCTTGTGAGCCGGCCGGCCGGCGGCGCCGGCACGGACGTTCACTCGCAAGAACAGGGCCTGCCGCCCGACAGTTCCCGCTTCGTTCGGCTGGATCGGGGCAGTCAGCTGGTGGTGATGTATTCGCGCAGGCTCTCGGCCTCGCTCTCGATCTCGTCGAGCCGCGCCTTCACCACGTCGCCGATGCTGATCATGCCGCAGAGCAGCCCCTGCCCGTCCACCACCGGCAGGTGGCGGAAGCGGCGCTGGGTCATCATTCCCATCAGCTCGGCCACCGTGTCGTCGAGGCCGCAGGTGATGACAGTGCGGACCATGATGGCGGAGACCGGCTCGTCCAGCAGGGCCGGCCCCTTGTCGGCCAGGCGGTGGACGACGTCGCGCTCGGACAGGATGCCGTCGATCCGGCGGCCGTCGCCGCTGACCACGACGGCGCCGATGCGCTTGTCGCGCAGCAGCGCCACCGCCTCGGCCAGCCGCAGGTCCGGCGCGACATGGATGACGGTGTTCCCCTTCACATTCAGAATGCGGGCAACGTTCATGGCGATTCCCCGATCTGTTCTGGTTTTGGGGAATCATAACACGCCTGCGCCGGACCGCGACTCGGCAGTTTCCCGGCTCGTCCTAAAGGCCGGGCCGGTCCTTGGCCATCGGCAGGATCGGTCCGCCCGGATCGTCCAGCCGGTGGAACCCCGCTCCTTCCAGGCAGCGGACGGCGCGGTGGTTGCTGCGGGCCGGCCGGGCCAGGATGCGCGCGGCCCGGCCGCCCTTCAGCAGCCGGTCGGTGTAGGCGCCGAGGAAGGCGGTGCCGAGCCCCTTGCCGACATAGCTCGGCTCGCCGATGAACAGGTCGATGCCGAAGCTGCCGGGCTCCGCGCCGCCCGGCGCCGCGGAGACCGCGTCATAGGCCTGCAGATAGCCGATCTGCCGGCCCTGCCAGGCGACCAGCATGGGCTCGGCCCAGTCCGACGCCATCAGCCGGCGGATCTCGCGGATCGCGGTGTCCGGGTCGCCCCACCAGGCGCGGACATGCGGCATGGCGAGCCACAGGCGCAGGCGCGGCAGGTCGGCGGGGCGGAGCGGCGTGAAGGTGAACATCGGCGCCAGTCTAGCCGCGTTTCCCGGCCGCCCGACAGTGCCGGAACGAGGCGGTCAGCTGCGCCGGCGCAGATGCGGGGTGATCTTCCATTCCACCGCCCGCACGCCCTGCGCCACCACGAAGTTCATGGCGAGATAGAGGATGCCGGCGGCGGTGAACACCTCGAAGGGCGCGAAGGTGCGCGAGTTGATCTGCTTGGCGATGCCGGTGATCTCCATGATGGTGATGATCGAGGCCAGCGAGCTGGCCTTCACCATCAGGATGATCTCGTTGCCATAGGCCGGCAGCGCCTGGCGGATGGCGATCGGCACGGTGATCCGCCGGAACACCAGCGACCGCGACATGCCGCAGGCGCGCGCCGCCTCGATCTGGCCGAAGGGCACGGCCTGCAGGCCGCCGCGGATGATCTCGCTGGTATAGGCGGCGGTGTTCATGGCGAAGGCGATCACGGCGCAGGGGAAGGCCTCGCGCAGCGGCCAGTTCCAGACGCCGAGCGCTTCCCACAAGGGGCGGAACTGGCCGAGGCCGAAATAGATCAGGAAGATCTGCACCAGCAGCGGCGTGCCGCGGAACACGAAGACATAGGCGCGGGACAGGCGAGACAGGATGCCGTTGCCGGACATCCGCATCACCGCCAGCACCATGGCCATGACGACGCCGATGGCCAGCGCCGGCACGATCAGCTGGACGGTCACCAGGGCGCCGCCGAGCAGCCGGCCGAAGGTGTCGAGGATCAGGTCGAGATCCATGGTCAGCCCGCCCGCCGCACGCCGCGGTCGTAATGCGCCTCGGCCTTGCGGAACATCTTGGTCGAGAAGGTGGTGATGACCAGGAACAGCACCGCCGCGGTGATGAAGAACGGGAACGGCTCACGCGTCGACCGCGCCGCCACCTGGCTGATCCGCATCAGCTCGGTCACCCCGACGACGGAGACCAGGGCCGTGTCCTTCAGGATCAGCTGCCAGATGTTGCCGAGCCCCGGGAGGGCCAGGCGGATGGTCTGCGGCAGGATGATGCGGCGGAACACCATGAAGCCGTGCATGCCGAAGGCCCGGCCGGCCTCGATCTGGCCGTGCGGGATGACCTGGATGGCGCCGCGCAGCACCTCGGTCGAATAGGCGCCGGAGATCAGCCCGACGGCGAGGACGCCGATCGCGAACTCGTTCAGCTGGAACGGCTGGGCGATGCCCATGAGGCCGAGGATGGCGTTGATCGCCCGCTCGTTGCCGAAGAACAGCAGATAGATGATCAGCAGCTCCGGCACGCCGCGGACGACGGTGGTGTAGACCTCCATCAGCCCGCGCAGCACGAAGCCGCCCCAGACCTTGAGGCAGGCGGCGATCAGCCCGACCACGATGCCGAAGATGAAGCTGGCCGTGGAGAGCAGGACGGTCATCCCGGCGGCCAGGACGAACTCGTCCCCCCAGCCCTGGTCGCCCCAGTCGAAGAGCTGTGCCCAGTGGAGCAGCGAATCGATCAGTCCTTGCATGCCTTACCGCTGCCTGGAACGGAACGGGCGGCCGGTAAGGCCGCCCGGGAACTTCTTAGTTGCTTGGAGCCAGCGGGTCGTAGCCGAACCACTGCATCGCCAGCTTGGACAGCGACCCGTCTGCCTTCATGGATTCGATCGCCGTGTCGAGCTTGGCCTTCAGCTCCTTCTCCTCCTGGCGCAGGCCGATGCCGATGCCCTGGCCGAACAGCGGATTGTCCTTGCCGGTCAAGGTCGGGCCGTAATGGGCGTAGTTCTTGCCGCTGTCGCTCTTCAGGAACGAAGCCCAGGACGTGCTGTCGCCCAGCCCGGCGTCGATGCGGCCGTTGACGAGGTCGAAGTTGAGCTCGTCGACCGTGTCGTAGAGCTTGATCTCAGCGTCCTTGAACTCGGCCTCGAGGAAGTTCTGATGGGTGGTCGAGCGCTGCACGCCGATGGTCTTGCCCTTCAGCGCCGCCTTCACGTCGGCCAGGGTCCTGGCGTCCTTCAGGATCCCGTCCTTGGCGGCGACGAACCAGGCCGGCGCGTCGGTGTAAGGCACGGAGAAGGCGATCTGCTTCAGCCGCTCGGCCGTGATCGACATGCCGTCCATGAGGGCGCCGCAGCGCTTGTTCAGCAGCGCCGGGATGAAGCCGTCCCAATCCTGCGCCACGATCTCGCAGGTCAGGCCGGCCCGCTTGCACAGATCATTGGCGACGTCGACCTCGAAGCCGATGATCTTGCCGGTGGAATCGGTGTTGTTGAAGGGCGGGTAGGCGCCTTCCATGCAGATGCGCAGCGTGTCGGCGGATGCCGCGCCGGCACCCAGCGCCAGCGCCGCCGCCCCGACCAGGGACAACCAGATCTTGGTCATGGTCTTTTCCGTTCTGGGACCCGCGTCCCGCTTGAGGCCGGGCGCCGGCACCGCATCGGCCGGCGCCCGTTCTCCGCTTACTTGATCGAGGTGTCGAAGCCGAACCACTGCACCGACAGCTTGGTCATCGTGCCGTCGGCATTCACCTCGTCCAGCGCCTTGTCCAGCTTCTCCTTCAACGCCGTGTCCTCCTTGCGCAGGCCGATGCCGACGCCGAGGCCGAAGATCGGGTCGTCCTTGCCGGTCAGGCCGGGGCCGAAATTGCTGTAGCCCTTGCCCGCGTCGCTGGCCAGGAAGTCCTTCCAGCCGAGGCTGTCGGCCAGGCCGGCGTCGATGCGGCCGTTCTGCAGGTCGAGGTTGAGGTCGTCCTGGGTGTCGTAGAGCTTCACATCGGCGCCCGGCACCTTGGCCTCGAGGAAGTTCTGATGGATGGTCGAGCGCTGCACGCCGACCGACTTGCCCTTCAGCGCCGCCTGGATGTCGGCCAGGGTCTTGGCGTCCTTCAGCACGCCGTCCTTGGCCGAGACGAACCAGGCCGGGGTGGTGCTGTAGGGCTTGGAGAAGGCGATCTGCTTCATCCGCTCTTCGGTGACCGACATGCCGGCCATGATCGCGTCGTAGCGCTTGTTCAGCAGCGCCGGGATCATGCCGTCCCAGTCCTGCTGGATGATCTCGCAGGTCATGTTCGTGCGCTTGCACAGCTCGTTGGCGAGATCGATCTCGAAGCCGACCAGCTTGCCCGAGGCGTCGGTGGCGTTGTACGGCGGATAGGCGCCTTCGGTGCCGACGCGCAGCGTCTCCGCCGAGGCGGTGCCGGCGGCCAGCGCGAGGGCCGCGGCGGCGGCCAGCGACAACCAGCTCTTCATCATGAAGTCTCCCGTTCAGAACTGGGACCCTGCGGTCCCGGGTTGGATGGGCCGATTTCTCCGAAACTGCCGCGCGCGGTCAAGCATCACGGCGAAGCGGCACCCATCAATGCTGCGCCTTCAGGAACTGGCGGATCCGCTCCGAGCGCGGATTGTCGAACACCTCGGCCGGCGTCCCCTCCTCCTCCGTCCGCCCCTGGTGCAGGAAGATCACCCTGCTCGACACCTCGCGGGCGAAGCGCATCTCGTGGGTGACGAGCAGCATGGTGTTGCCTTCCTCCGCCAGCTGGCGGATCACCCGCAGCACCTCGCCCACCAGCTCGGGGTCGAGGGCCGAGGTCGGCTCGTCGAACAGCATCACCTTGGGCTGCATCGCCAGCGCCCGCGCGATCGCGGCGCGCTGCTGCTGGCCGCCGGAGAGATGGCTGGGATAGTGGTCGCGCTTGTCGGCGATGCCGACCTTGGCCAGCAGCGCCTCGGCGCGCTCGACCGCCTCCGTGCGCGGCACCTTCAGCACATGCACCGGCGCCTCGATCACGTTCTCGAGCACGGTCATGTGCGACCACAGATTGAAGCTCTGGAACACCATGCCGAGCGAGGCGCGGATCCGGTCGACCTGCTTGCTGTCCTCGGGCTCGGCCTCGCCGGAGCGCAGCTTCCGCATCCGGATCAGCTCGCCGTTGACCCAGACGCGGCCGTCATTGGGGATCTCGAGCAGGTTGATGCAGCGGAGCAGCGTGCTCTTGCCCGAGCCGGAGGAGCCGATGATCGAGATGACGTCGCCCTGGCGGGCCCGCAGCGAAACGCCCTTCAGCACTTCGAGCTTGCCGAACCGCTTGTGCATATCCTCGACGACGATCGCCCCGTCCGAGGGCGCCGCGGCGGCAGCAACAGAGACCACGATAAAAGAGCCTCACCCGAGTTCTCGTTGCAGTCGAAACAAGCATTGTTTCCCGGTGCCGGTCAACCGCGGCCCGACGCCGCGACGCCGCAGCCGCGAAGACGAAAGTCCGGCACCGGATTTCATCGCGTAAATTGCAGGGCATCGATGAATCTTGGCCACATCGTCCCCGGCGGCCGATGGCGGCCGGGCGGAACGTGACGAAGGCCGTATGTCCCCGCGGCATCAGAACCGCCGCGGATCGGCGATCCTGGTCATGTAGTCCGCCGCGGCCGCCTGCAGGCTGCGGCCGATCGCCGTGGGGATGAGGTCGCCGATCGCGCCGCAGCCCGCGAAGACCGACCCCAGCGCCTGCGCCTCGCCGCGACCGATCACCTTGTCCAGGGGAACACGGTGTCCGTCGGTCGAGAGCACGACCCGGATCTCCAGCTCGGCCTCGACGGTCCGCCGCGCCGTCCCCCAGCTGATACGCTCGCTGCTGAGGGAGACCCGCATCAGGGCGAGCTCGAAGGCGATGGTGCGCCGAACCCCCGGGATTTCCTGCCGGGGCCCGGTCAGGGGATCGACCCGGGAGAACGACGCCCTGTCGATCTCCTTCAAGAGATCGGCCATGTCCGACCCGACGGAGTAGGGAAATTCGTGCGCGCTGCAATCCGACGTCTTGAAGATGGCCGTCCCGGCGATCCAGGTGACCGACGGACCGAAATATTCCCCGACCGGGTAGTCGTGTGTCCGCGCCGGGCGCAGATCGCCGGGGATGTCCGGCTTCACCACGATCAGGGAGTGGGTGCAGGCAGCCAGCAGCAGGCCGGCCAGCCCCACCCTGCCCGCCCCCCGCCAACGGATCGCCAATCGAGACATATCGGAATTCCGGGCAGGTGGACGTCCCGATCACACTAGGCCGGAGCCAGCGTAAATTCAACCCTTAATAGACAATCTAGATATGGCATCTCCTGAAAATAGAGCGCCGCCTTCTCACCCCGCGCCAGGGGCCGGCAGCTGGGAGATGCGGCCCTCGATCGCCCGGCGCTCGGCGCTGCCTTCCTGGAACTGGTCGCGCATCCGGCTCCAGAGCCGCCGCGCCTCCTCCGGCTGGCCCGCCTTCTGCGCGGCGACGCCGAGGAACCAGAGGGCCTGCAGGTCGTTCGGATCCGACGCCAGGATGCGGCGCAGCCCGGTCTCCAGCAGCGGCGGCACCTCCTCGCCCTTTCCGGCGGCCAGCAGGGCGTCGGCATAGGCGCGCAGCAGGTCGTTGTTGTCCGGCGCCAGCGCCGCGGCCCTGGCATAGGCGTCGGCGGCGGCATCGGCCTCGCCCAGCACGCCGCGGGCGCGGGCCAGGCGGACCCAGCCTTCGAGATCGTCGGGCGACTGCTGCAGCCGCGCCGCCAGGCCGTCGACCATGCCGCGGATCGCCTTGGCCTGCTCGTCCGGCGGCAGCGAGGCGATGGCGGCGGCCGGGCCGTTCGCCGGCCGGGCTGCCGGCTGCGGTTCCGGGATCGCGGTCTTCGGGTCGAGGCCAAGGCGCTGCGCCATATCGGTCAGGCGTTGCCGGAGCTCTGGCAGCCATGGGGCATCGGCCGGCGAATCCCGCACGACGCCCTGCCACAATTCCAGCGCCGCCCGGTCGTCACCGGCCTGGGCGTTGCCCACCCCCAGGATGTAGCGGGCGCGGATGTCGTTGGGGCGCAGCGACAGCACCTGCTGGAAGGCGGCGCGGGCGGTCTCGGTGACGGTGCCGCCATTGGCGCCGACCAAGGCCATGCCGTAGAGGCTGATCAGCTCCGGATCGGCTCCATCCAGGCCACCTCCCGATAAACCGATGGCGCGGCCATAGGCGTCGGCCGCTTTCGCGCTCTCCCCCAGCTGGCTCCAGCGCCGGCCGAGTTCCACCCAGCCGGCGCGGTCCTGCGGGTTCGCGGCCAGGCGCTGCTCCAGCGCCCGCGCCTCGGCCACTGCGGATTGGACCGCCTCGCGCTCGCCCGGGTCGCGGCTGGCGAAGGGCTGCGACGGCAGGCCGGGCGTGCCTTCGGCCAGGTAGATCGCCAGCGCCGCCATCGGCAGCAGCACGGCGAGGCCGAACGCGACGCGGCGCGGCGGCACGGCGGGGGCCGCGACCGCCGGCTGCGCCTGCCCGGCCGCGGCCAGCAGGCGGCGGCCGATCTCGGCCTTCGCCGCCTCGGCCTCGGCGGCGCCGATCTCGCCGGCGGCGCGCTCGCGCTCCAACTCTTTCAGCTGGTCGCGGTAGATCGCCGCGTCGGAGCCGGAGGGGAGCGAGGCATCGGTCGCGAACAGGCGCCGCAGCAGCAGCGCCACGGCGCCCCCGGTCATCACCGCGGCGACGATCCAGAAGATCCAGCCGGTCACGGCGCCTGTTCCTCGTCCATCAGCCGGGCCAGGCGGCGGCTCTCCTCGGCCGACAGCGGCGCCGCCTCGGCCGGGCGCCGGCGGCGGCGCAGGATCAGGAAGGCGATGGCGGCGAACAGCAGCACCACCGGGCCGAACCACAGCACCAGCGTGCCGGCGCGGAGCGGCGGGCGCAGCAGGACGTAGTCGCCGTAGCGCGCAGTGACGAAGCCCACCACCTGGTCGTCGGTGTCGCCCGCCGTCAGGCGCTCGCGCACGATGCGGCGCAGGTCGCGGGCCAGGTCGGCGTTCGAATCGTCGATCGACTCGTTCTGGCAGACCAGGCAGCGCAGCTCCTGGCTGATGGTGCGGGCGCGCGCCTCCAGCGCCGGGTCGGCCAGCTGTTCCTGCGGCTCTATCGCGCCGGCGGGGGCGGCCGCGGCGACAGCCAGAAACAGCGCCGCGAGGACGGCACGTCCCCTCACTTCGCCAGCTCCGCCAGCAGCGGCCGGATCTCGCGGTCGACGATGTCCGGGGTCAGCGGGCCGGGGTGGCGGTAGCGGATGCGGCCGGCCTTGTCGATCACGAAGGTCTCCGGCACGCCGTAGACGCCGAGGTCGATCGCGGTGCGGCCGTCGGCATCGGCGCCGATCCGGCGATACGGGTCGCCGTTGCGCTTCAGCCAGGCCAGCGCGTCCTCCGGCTTGTCCTTGTAGTTGATGGCCAGCACCGGGATGCCGTCCTCGCGTCCGAGCTTGGTGATCACCGGATGCTCGGCCAGGCAGGGCACGCACCAGCTGGCGAAGACGTTCAGCAGCATCGGCGCGCCGCCGAAATCGGCATTGGCGAGGCCGTCCGACCGGCCGGGCAGAGCCGCCAGGTCGAAGGTGGGCAGCGGCTTGTCGATCAGGGCCGAGGGCAGCGATTGCGGGTCGCTGCCGGACAGGAGCCTGGTGCCGACCCCGACGGCCAGGGCGACGAGCAGCAGCAGCGGCAGGAGGAACAGCAGTCGGCGCATCGACGATCCTTAAGCCGGTGATCCGACGGCCGGCGCCGCCGCGCGCCGCGGTGCGCCGACGCGCAGCCGGCGGTCGCTGAGCGACAGCGCGCCGCCGAAGGCCATGACCAGGGCGCCGCCCCAGATCCACGGCACCAGCGGGTGGTGGTACAGCCGCAGGCTCCAGCGACCGTCCGCCTGCTCCTCGCCCAGGGCGACATAGACGTCGCCGGCCAGGGTGGTGTGGATCGCCACCTCGCTGGTCGGCATCTGCGCCACCGGGTAGAAGCGCTTCTCGGGCGCGAGGTCGGTGACGAAGGCGTCGTCGTGCAGCAGTTGCAGGTCGCCGAGGCGGGTCTCGTAGTTCGGCCCCTGCCGCGCCTGCACGCCGTCGAACACGATCTCGTAGCCGGCGGCGAGGCCGAGGCGGTCGCCGGGCCTGGCCAGCACCAGCCGCTCGGTCGACCAGTAGCTGGAGGCGATCATGCCGAGCAGGGCGATGCCGAGCCCGGCATGGGCGAAGGCGGTGCCCCAGGCGCTGCGCGGCAATCCTGTCGCGCGGGACAGGCTGTCGCGCAGCGGAATCCGGAACAGCCGCACCCGCTCCGCGATCTCGGTGGCGGCGCCGAGCACGACCCAGGCGCCGAAGGCGATGCCGAGCAGCGCCAGCACCGGCCCGCGGCCCTGCAGCCAGAGCGCGGCGAGGGTGACGACCACCGTGCCGGCGGCGGCGAATTTCAGCCGGCCGAGCACGCCGGGCAGGTCGCCGCGCTTCCAGGCCATCAGGGGCGCGATCACCATCACCGCCACCACCGGCGTCATCAGCGGCACGAAGGTGAGCTGGTAGAAGGGCTTGCCGACCGAGACCGACTTGTCGAGCAGCGGGTACAGCGTGCCGATGAACACCGTCACCGTGGCGGTGCAGATCAAGAGGTTGTTCAGCACCAGCGCCCCTTCCCGGCTGATCGGGGCGAAGACGCCGCCCAGCTTCAGCCGCGGCGCACGCATGGCGTAGAGCGTGAAGGCGCCGCCGACGGTCAGCGCCAGCAGCAGCAGGATGAACACGCCGCGCTCCGGATCCACCGCGAAGGCGTGCACCGAGGTGATGATGCCGGAGCGCACCAGGAAGGTGCCGACCAGGCTGAGGCCGAAGGCGAGGATGGCGAGGAAGATGGTCCAGCTCTTCAGCGCGTCGCGCTTCTCGACCACCAGAGCCGAGTGCAGCAGCGCGGTGCCGGCCAGCCAGGGCATCAGCGAGGCGTTCTCGACCGGGTCCCAGAACCACCAGCCGCCCCAGCCGAGCTCGTAATAGGCCCAGTAGGAGCCGAGCGCGATGCCGATCGTCAGGAACGACCAGGCGGCCAGCGTCCAGGGCCGCACCCAGCGCGCCCAGGCGGGGTCGACCCGGCCCTCGATCAGCGCCGCGACGGCGAAGGAGAAGGCCATCGAGAAGCCGACATAGCCGAGATAGAGGAAGGGCGGATGGAAGGCCAGGCCCGGATCCTGCAGCAGCGGGTTCATGTCCCGGCCGTCCAGCGGCGCGGGGTCGAGCCGCAGGAACGGGTTCGAGGTCAGGATGATGAAGGCGAGGAAGCCGACGCCGATCATGCCCTGCACCGCCAGCACCCGGGCCTTCAGCGTCGCCGGCAGGTTGCCGCCGAACAGGGCCACCGCTGCGCCGAACAGGGCCAGTATGAGGACCCAGAGCAGCATCGAGCCTTCGTGGTTCCCCCAGACGCCGGTGACCTTGTAGAGCATCGGCTTGGTGGAGAGGCTGTTGTTCGCGACCAGCGCCACCGAGAAGTCGGAGACGACATAGGCCCAGGTCAGCGCCGCGAAGGCGATGCCGATGGCCGCCAGCTGCAGCGTCGCCGCCGGCTCGGCGATCGCCATCAGCCCGGGATGGCGCCGGGCGGCGCCCCACAGCGGCAGGGTCGACTGCACCAGGGCGAGGATCAGCGCCAGGACCAGGGCATAGTGGCCGAGCTCGGGGATCATTGCGCGGCCACCGTTCCGGTGGGCAGGGCCGGCTTGCCGGATGCCCCGGGCGCGCCCGGATGGCCTGCGTCCCGCAGGGCCTTGGCGACCTCGGGCGGCATGTATTTCTCGTCGTGCTTGGCCAAGAGCTCGTCGGCGACGAAGGTGCCGTCGGCCCCGACCCGGCCATGCGCCACCACCCCCTGCCCTTCGCGGAACAGGTCGGGGACGATGCCGGCGTAGCGCACCGGCACGTCGAAGGCGGTGTCGGTCACGGTGAAGGTGATGGTCTGCCCGTCGGGCAGACGGTGCAGCGAGCCCTGCACCACCAGGCCGCCGAGGCGGAAGCGCTGCCCTTCCGCGACCTTGCCGTCATGCAGCTCGGTCGGGCTGTAGAAGAACAGCAGGTTGTCCTGGAAGGCGGTCAGGGCCAGGGCGGAGGCGGTGCCGAGGCCGAGGGCGGCGAGGCCCAGCAGCATCAGCCGGCGGCGCTTGCGAGTCATGCCCGTCCCCCGCGGCCGCGCAGCTGCTCCAGCGCCTCCAGGCTGCGCCGGCTGCTGCGCCGCCGCGCCAGGGTGCCGACGGTCAGCCCGACCAGCACCACCAAGGCGGCGCCATAGGCGGTCCAGACATACAGGGCGTAGCCGCCCATCGCGAGGAATTCGGTCATCCGATCGGCTGCTCCAGCCCCGGCGTGTCGTCGCGCCGGGCGGCCGTGGCGGCCGCCAGGCGCAGGGCGCGGATCCGCCGCTCGGCGATCTCGGTCTCGGTGCGCAGCAGCACCAGCCAGGCGAACAGCGCGGTGAAGGCGACGGCCATCAGCAGCAGCGGCCACAGCATCGACGAGTCGAGGGTGGAGCCGCCCAGCTTCATCACTGAGGCCGGCTGGTGCAGCGTGTTCCACCAGTCGACCGAGAACTTGATGATCGGCAGGTTGACGGCGCCGACCAGGGTGAGGACCGCGCCGGCCCTGAGGCCGCGCTGCGGGTCATCGAAGGCGGAGACCAGCACGATGTAGCCGAGATAGATGAAGAACAGGATCAGCACGCTGGTCAGCCGCGCGTCCCACACCCACCAGGTGCCCCACATCGGCTGGCCCCAGAGCGAGCCGGAGAGCAGGCACAACGCGGTGAAGCCGGCGCCGAGCGGCGCCGCGGCCTTGGTGTAGAGCTCGGCCACCGGATGCTTCCAGACCAGGCCGACGGCGGAGGCCACGGCCATGGTGGCGTACACCATCATCGCCATCCAGGCCGAGGGCACATGGACATACATGATCCGCACCGTCTCGCCCTGCTGGTAATCCGGCGGCGAATCGAACAGGGCCAGCCACAGCCCGGCGGCGAGCGTCAGCAGGGCGACGCCGAGGGCCCAGGGCCGCAGGGCGGCGCTCAGGCGCAGGAAGCGGGCCGGATTGGCGAAGCGATGCATGGCGTGGCGTGGCGGTCGTTGGATCCTACGATAGACAAAGCTAGGCCGCGTGTCGGCCGGCTCAATTGCCGCGCCCCGCGGCCGTGCCGGCCCGGATCAGGTCGCGCAGCTCCGGATGGAAGGCGCCGTAGTCGCAGGTCAGCTCCTCCCCCGCCGCGATGTCGCGCCGGGCGACGCAGACCTCGCCCACCGTCTCCAGCGTCGGGTCGTCGCTGTGGTTCATGAAGCGGGCGTCGTCCAGGTTCAGCGACAGGCCGCCCGGCAGCTCCGGCGCCGGATAGGCGTAGCGGTCGAGGAAGTCGCGCGCCGGCTCGGGCAGCCGGGCGATGGCGGCGTCCGGGATGA
The DNA here is from genome assembly GCF_916619195.1 of Inquilinus sp. Marseille-Q2685. Lineage (NCBI taxonomy): Bacteria > Pseudomonadati > Pseudomonadota > Alphaproteobacteria > Rhodospirillales > Rhodospirillaceae > Inquilinus > Inquilinus sp. Marseille-Q2685. The sequence continues at coordinate 19,053 of NZ_CAKAKL010000007.1, read as the reverse complement.
AGACGTCGAACACCGGGTGCCAGCGCCAGACCTCGGTGCCGGCGGCGATCGGTTCGGCGGCATGCAGGCCCAGCCCTTCGATCCGGCTGGGTCCGACGGTGGTGGGGACGAGAAGCATCGGCCGGGTTCCTTTTGCCCAAGCATTACGCGAGGCGGACCGCCGCGTCATCTAGGACGAAGGCCGAGAGGCGAGAGATTAAGAGTGCGCCCCCTCATTCCCGTCATTGCCGGGCTTGACCCGGCAATCCAGGGCCACCACGAACTGCTCTGGCCGCCCCTGGATCCTCCTCAAGCCCGAGGGTGACAATAAGAAGGGCAGCCCTACGACTGCGCCTGGCGCAGCGCGGCGGCGGCGGCGATCGGGGCCAGCGGCAGGGCGGCGGCGAGGCAGCCGCCGAGCAGCAGCAGGTGCGGCCGGGCGGTCAGGCCGGTCGCCACCGCCTCAACCGCCGCGGCGCCGAAGATCAGCACCGGGACGAACAGCGGCAGGATCAGGAGCGCCAGCAGGGCGCCGCCGCGCCGGGCGCCGAGGGTCAGGGCCGACCCGACCGCGCCGATCAGGCTGAGGCAGGGCGTGCCCAGCAGCAGCGACAGCGCCAGCACCGGCCAGGCTCCGGCCTGCAGCCCCAGCATCGCCGCCATCAGCGGCGACAGCAGGATCAGCGGCAGGCCGGTCAGGAGCCAATGGGCCAGCGCCTTGGCCAGCACCACGGCCTCCAGCGGCAGCGGCGACAGCATCAAGAGGTCGAGCGACCCGTCCTCGTAGTCCTGGGCGAACAGGCGGTCGAGCGCCAGCAGCGTCGCCAGCAGCGCCGCGACCCAGACCACGCCGGCGGCGATCCGGCCGAGCAGCGCCAGCTCCGGCCCCACGCCGAGCGGGAACAGCACCACGGTGATGACGAAGAAGGCCAGCACCGCGGCGACGTCGCCGCCCGAGCGCAGGGCCAGGCGCAGGTCGCGCGCCAGCAAGGCGAGGAAGGCGCTCACAGCGGCAGGTCCTCCGCCGCGTAATCCTGCAGCGCCAGGCCGCGGGCGCCGTCGAGCGCCAGCGGCACATGCGTCGCCAGCATCACCAGCCCGCCGGAGGCGCGGTGGCGGGCGATGCGCCCTTCCAGCCGCGCCACCGACGCGGCGTCGAGACCGAGCGTCGGCTCGTCCAGCAGCCACAGCGCGGCGCGGCCGAGCTCCAGCCGCGCCAAGGCCAGGCGGCGGCGCTGGCCGGCGGAGAGGTAGCGGCACGGCAGGTCGCCCAGCTCTTCGAGCCCGACCGCGACGAGGGCGGCGTCGACGGCCCCCTCCCCCGCCGCCGCGCCGGACAGGGCGATCCAGACGCGCAGCGCCTCGCGCACGGTCAGTGCCGGCTTCACCGCGTCCTGGTGGCCGAGATAGGCGATCGAGCCGGAGGCGCCGGTCCAGCCCAGCGTCCCGGCGAAGGCCGGCACCAGCCCGGCGACCAGGCGCAGCAGGCTGGACTTGCCGCTGCCGTTCGGCCCGGTCAGCACCAGCGCCTCGCCAGGGCCGAGCCGGAACGACAGCCCGGCGAAGACCAGCCGCCCGCCGCGCAGGCAGGCCAGGCCGTCGGCGGTCAGGATCGGCTCGGGCATGGTCGCGGCGGTCATCCTCCGCCAATAGCAGCCCGACGCCCCCGAACGGAAGGGGCAGGACCGCGGACGGCCCTGCCCTTCGTGCCGCGCCGCCCCCCGACGGCAGGGCGTCCCCCGCAACCGGTCAGTAATGCGGGTTGTTGGCGTTCGAGCTGCCGATGATGTCGAAGCGCTGGCTGGCGCCGCTGGTGCAGTTGCGGATCTGCAGCCGGGTGCCGTTGGTGCCGTCGACCACGTCGGCGCAGCGGCCGTTCATGCCGATCAGCCGGCCGTCGGGCTGCAGTTGCCACTTCTCGCTGGAGCCGCCGTCGCAATCCCAGATGTGCAGCCGGTCGCCGTTGTTGCCGTTGCCGCCCTCGATATCGAAGCAGTATTCGGCGTTGCCGACCGAGCGCAGCTGGGTTTCGTCGCTATAGATCCACTGCTGCGGAACACCGCCGGTGCAGGGGCGCTGGTTCAGGTCCGAGCCGTTGGCGTAGAGGCCGCTCTGGATCTCGACGCAATAGCCGCTCTGGGCGCTGCGCAGGCTGAAGCCGGTCCAGACCGAGCGACGGACGCCGTTCAGCGGCAGCTTGCCGGACCAGGTGTCGAGGCTCTCGCGGCTGATCATCGAGGCGCCCCAGCCCACCGCCAGATACATCTGGTGGAAGGCATCGAACTGGGTCTCGGTGCTGGACCAGAGATTGACGATCTGGCCGTTCTGCTGGGCGGTCAGCGTGTCCTTGTACCAGTACTGCACCGCTTCGTGGTTGCCGCAGACCACCCATTTGTTGGTGTTCGCGTCGTCGAAATCATTGGCGTTGCCGTTCCAATAGAAGTCGTTCGGCTCATGCGCCTCGGGGCAGACGAAGATCTGCGCCGCGCTGCCGAACTGGTTCACATACTCTTCCTGGGTGTCGTTCTTGTCGCCGATGGGACCGCCCATCATCAGCACCAGGATCCTGCCGCGCAGCGAATCCACCGTCGGCCAGCCGGCGCGGTAGACACCCTCGCGCAGCGAGGCGTAGCCGGTGAAGGCCCGCAGGTTTTCCGGCTTGTAGACCTTGGCCCCGAACTCGTTCGCGACCAGCGAGTTCAGCCCGGCCATATAGCTGGCGTCCCAGCCCCACAGGCCCTGGCTGGGCTTGAGGTCGAACTGCACCGTGATCGGCAGGTGGCCGGGATGGGCGTCGCTCCACGCCTTGATGTCGCGCAGGCAATCCTGCAGCAGGCCGCCGGCGCCGGCCTTGCAGTTGTTGTCGGTGCTCGAATCGCCCAGGTCGTGCTTCACCGGGAAGCCGCTCTGGTCGTAGATGTCGATCTCGACCACCTGGTTGCCGCGGTCCAGCACGTCGGTCAGCCTGGCGAAATGCGCCTTCTCATAGGCGTTGTGCGGCCGCGACCAGTAGGCCGCGTTGTAGGCGGTGGTCCCGGCCAACGGCTGGCCCGCCGGCACGTCGGCCGAGGCCCCGCCCGACAGCAGCAGGACGGCCGCCACGGCCATCCCGGACAATGTGCTCCGTTCCATCATTCCCCCCTTCGTCAGGTGCCGCGGCCGACCGAGCCGGCCGGCGCGACGGCGATGCTAGGCGGCTTCGAAGACGGCCGCGTGACGATTTGAACACGTGTTCATGACGATCGGACACGTGTTCATAGAGGGGATCGGATGGGCCGATGAGACCGGAAGTTCGGGAGGGCCGCCGGGTCGCGCGGCCATCCCGGTCCGGTCAGGAGGCGGCCGGCGGCTCGCCGCGGGCGGTCTCGGTCATCCCCGGCGCGGCGGCGTACCAGTCGATCCGGCGGGTCACGTACATCACGCCGCTGAGCGCCAGGAACAGGCCGACCGAGCCGAGCAGCAGGGCCAGGTCCTCCAGCTGCATCAGCGCGTAGAGGGCGCCGTACAGGATCGCCAGCAGCGCGCCCAGCACCAGGCTGCGCTTCCAGGTGCCGAGCACCGGCCGGCAGTACAGGACGATCTGCGCCACCACCGCGGCCGCGCCCACGGCATAGGCGGCGGCGAAGCCGATCTGCTCGGCGAAGGACAGCAGCAGCAGGTAGAACAGGCACAGCGACAGCCCGACCAGCCCGTACTGGAAGACGTGGATGCGCAGCCGCGCCACCGCCTCGAACAGGAAGAACAGGGTGAAGGTGAAGACGATGAACAGCATGCCGTATTTCGCCGACCGCTCGGTCTGCTGATAGGCGCTGACCGGCTGGAAGAAGCGCACGCCGAAGCCGGAGCCGGAGACGGCGGAGAGATAGTCGCCCTCCCCGCCTACCCAGGCCTGGGGATAGCCGCGGCCGAAATAGGACAGCTCCCACTCCGCGGTGAAGCCCTGCGGGCCGATGCCGGAGCGCACCGGCAGGAAGGCGCCGTCGAAGCTGGGGTCCGGCCAGTTCGAGCTGGCGGTCACCCGGGTGGAGCGGCCGAGCGGCAGGAAGTCGAGGCGCTGGCTGCCGTTCAGCCGCAGCGTGGTGGCGAAGGGGATCGCCGTCTGCGCCGAGGCCGCCGAGAGGCCGGGCACGCGCAGGGTCATGCCGGCGCCAAAACGCTGGCCCAGCTCACCCGGCGCGCCGGGCTGGAACGGCAGGTCGCGCCCGCCCCAGCGCAGCGACGCGCCCTCGCGGATGCTGCGCGGGTCGGCGACGCCGACATAGAGATAGGCGCCTGCCCAGTCGATCGTCGCCTCCGGCCCGGCCAGGGACGCGGCGTCGCCGATCAGGAACTGCCCGGACACGGCGAGGTCGACGGTGTAGACCACGGCCTCGAACAGGCCGCGCCGGCGCGTCTCCGGCGCCGCCTTGGCCTCGACCTCGTAGCGGTCGGGCAGGATGACGAGCTGGCGCTCCATCGGCGGCACCGCCGTGCCGTCCAGATGGGGCGGGGACGGCACCCGGAACGGCACCACCAGGATCGGCCCGATGACGCGCTGCGGCCCGCCCCAGCTGCCGCCGATCTCGGCAACCACCGCGCGGTAGCGGTCCTCGCGCTCGCCGATCACGTCGGTGACCAGGAAGACCGGCAGCAGGAAGGCGACGGTCAGGAAGACGATGGCCAGCACCTTCAGCGCCGGCGACCCGGCGCGGAGACGCCGGACGGGCCAGGCGGCGGCGGGCGGGAGGGAGTCGATGCTCATGGCGGCCTCGCTCATGGATGCGAAGCCCGCAGGGTCCGGGCCGCCGATGGCCGCTTCGTGGCGGCGCGGCGGAAAGCTCGGGGCGCTCGCCGCCTAGTAGTTGGAGCGCAGCCCCGGCGTCGCCAGCTCGATCGCGTGGCCGTCCGGATCGCGGAAATACAGGCTGCGGCCGCCGCGCTGCCGCCACCGGGTCTCGCCGGCCAGCGGAATGCCTTCCCGCTCCAGCTTCGCCCGCCAGGCCGGCAGGTCCTCCATGGCGACGGCGAAGGCCATGTGCAGCCGCCCCTGCCCTTCATGGCCCGGGATCGTGCCCTCGTCGTCGACCATGCCGTCGGAGGTCAGACCGTGGCGGAACAGCAGCAGAGCGCCCTGACGCCCGGCGTCCAGCGCCACCAGCCGCGGCGAGCGGGACAGCACCTCGAGCCCCAGCACGCGCTGGTAGAACTCGGCCGACCGGTCGACGTCCTCGACATAGAGACAGGTCTCGGCCAGGCCGTTAATCCGTGGGGTAGTGTCCATTCCTCGGCTCCTCCGTTTCGGAAGGCCAAGGTGAGGCGGAGGCCGAGGGCCGTCCAATCGTGGTTTCTCACCCGCGGATGAGCCGGGCTCATGCGCCTCGTGGCCGCTCAGTCGGGCAGCACCTCGAACACCAGCGCCTTGGTCACTTGCATCGGGTTGAAGTTGTCGTCGGACAGCACGACCAGGCTGCGGTGGCCGTTGGCGAGGTCCGGGCCCCAGCCCATCGCCTCGAAATTGTCGAGGGCGACGCCGAGCGTGCCGAAGTCGAGCAGCAGCGTCTTCGGCATGGCGAGCCAGCTGCCGTCGAGCAGCGAATCGAGCCGGGAGACGTCGGTGGCCAGGGCGGGATCGGCCCGGTACAGCCGGATCGAGTTGCCGCGGCCCTGGGCATAGGCCCGTTCCAGCACCAGCAGCGTGCCGTCGCCGGCCGGCAGGATTTCCGACACGCCGTTGTCGGCCGAACCGCCCGGCAGCAGCGGCGCCGCCGGGATCGGATCGGTGACGTAGACATGCTCCGGCCCCGGCGCGCCAGTCGCCGTGTCGAAGGCGGCGATGCGCACCGGGCTGCCCTCGGCCAGCGAGGCCGCCGGCCCGTCCTGGACCAGGGCGTTCTCCAGCGACGCGAACAGGGTGCGCCCGTCGGGCGAGAGCGCCAGCCCCTCGAACACCTGGTTGTCGCGCGGGCCGAGAGCCCTGTCCTCGGAGACGCGGTAGCGCTGCGGCAGGTCGAAGCCGCGCTGCCAGCGCCCGTCCGGCGCGGCGACGCTGATCGCCGGGTCGATCCCGGCCTTTACCCCGCCCTCGCTGCTCCAGTAGAGCAGCCCGGTGGCGGGGTCCCGGCGGATCGCCTCCGGATCGATGCTCTTCGGCGCGAAGCCGTTGCCGGCCGCGTCGCGCAGCGTGGTCACGCCGGTGACGGCGATGCCGCGCACCGCATCGGCATCGTAGTCGATGGAGAGGGCGTAGAAGCGGGCCGGCGCCTTCTCCGACCGGTCGTCGCTGAGCGCGATCCACTGCCGGGCGGCCGGGTCCCAGTCCAGCCCCGACAGGCCGCCGACGATGGTGCCCTGGACGTCCAGCCCTTTCGGCAGCGCCGCCTCGCCGATCAGCCGCAACCGGCCGATGCCCTCCGCCCCGGCCGGCGGCGCGGCACAGGCCAGCAGCGCGCCGAGCACGACGATCCCGAACCTGCCCATGGACATTCTCCCCCGACTTTCGCGCCCCTGTTGACCACGGCGGCGCGACAACGGCATGACGAGTACGTGTTGGCTTGATGACGGAGCGGCGGATGGACAACCCGGCGGCCACCCCGGCGAACGGTTCCGCCGCGCTGCGGCGCAGCGACGGCTTCGTCCGCATCGACGGGCACAGCCTGTACTGGCAGCGCCTCGATCCGCCCGGCAGCGCCGGGCGCCTCCCCATCCTTCTTCTACACGAAGGGCTCGGCTCCGTCGCGCAATGGACGCGGCGCGGCGTCGATGTCGCGGCCCGGCTGGCCGAGGCCACCGGCCATCCCGTGCTGGCGCATGACCGGCTGGGCTTCGGCCGGTCCGACCCGCTGCCGGCGCCGCGCCGCGACGACTACCTCTATCGGGAGGGGCGCGAGGCGCTGCCGCGGGTGCTGGACGCGCTCGGCATCGGCCGCGCCGGGCTGGTCGGGCACAGCGACGGCGGCAGCATCGCCCTGATCTTCGCCGCGTCCCATCCGGATCGCACCGCCTGGGTGGCGACCGAGGCGGCGCATGTCATGGTCGAGGACGAGACCCTGGCCGGCATCGCGGCCGCGCATGCCGCCTACCACACCCCGGCGTCGAAACTGCGTGCCGTCCTGGCCCGTTATCACGGCGAGAAGACGGACTTCACCTTCGCTAACTGGGCCGAGTTGTGGCCGACCCCCGGATTCCGCAGCTTCGACATGCGCGATCTGCTGCCCTCGATCCGCTGCCCGGTGCTGGCGATCCAGGGGGCGGAGGACGAATACGGCACGCCGGCCCAGCTGGACGCCATAAAGGCCGGAGTCTCCGGGCCTTGCGAGACCTGGCTGGTGCCGGACTGCCGGCATGCCCCGCATTTCGAGGCCGCCGACCGGGTGCTGCCCCGGATCGCCGATTTCGCAGTTGCGAACGGTTCTTAACCCGTTGCATTTGAACGGCTTGCGCGGACGCGCTACATGAAGGCCGCACAGCCCATCTGCGACCAGCCTTCGACCGAAGGAGCCCTTCCGTGACCTTCACCGGACATGACACGCTCAAGACCCGCCGCCAGCTGACGGTCGACGGCAAGAGCTACGATTATTTCAGCCTCGAGGCCGCCCAAGCCCAGCTCGGCGACGTCGCCCGCCTGCCCTTCTCGCTGAAGGTGCTGCTGGAGAACCTGCTGCGCTTCGAGGATGACCGGTCGGTCACGGTCGACGACGTCAAGGCGATGGCGCAGTGGCTGAAGGACCGCCGGTCCGACCGCGAGATCGCCTACCGCCCGGCCCGCGTGCTGATGCAGGACTTCACCGGCGTGCCGGCGGTGGTGGACCTCGCGGCGATGCGCCAGGCGATGGTCTCGCTGGGCGGCGACCCGCAGCGGATCAACCCGCTCTCGGCCGTCGACCTGGTGATCGACCACTCGGTGATGGTCGACGCCTTCGGCACCCCGACCGCCTTCCAGAAGAATGTCGACCTGGAGTTCGAGCGCAACCACGAGCGCTACGCCTTCCTGCGCTGGGGCCAGACCGCCTTCGACAATTTCCGCGTCGTCCCGCCCGGCACCGGCATCTGCCATCAGGTGAACCTGGAATACCTGGCCCAGACCGTGTGGGTGGAGAAGGACCGCAACACCGGCAACCAGGTCGCCTATCCCGACACGCTGGTCGGCACCGACAGCCACACCACCATGGTCAACGGCCTGGCCGTGCTGGGCTGGGGCGTCGGCGGCATCGAGGCCGAGGCGGCGATGCTGGGCCAGCCGGTGTCGATGCTGATCCCCGAGGTGATCGGCTTCAAGATCACCGGCAAGCTGAAGGAAGGCCGCACCGCCACCGACCTGGTGCTGACGGTCACCCAGATGCTGCGCAAGAAGGGCGTGGTCGGCAAGTTCGTCGAGTTCTACGGCGAGGGCCTGGACCACATGCCGCTGGCCGACCGCGCCACGATCGGCAACATGGCCCCGGAATACGGCGCCACCTGCGGCTTCTTCCCGATCGACGCCGAGACGCTGCGCTATCTCGAATTCTCCGGCCGCGACCCGCACCGCGTCCGCCTGGTCGAGGCCTATGCCAAGGCCCAGGGCATGTGGCGCGAGGCCGGCACCCCGGACCCGGTGTTCACCGACACGCTGGAGCTGGACCTGGGCGATGTCGAGCCGTCGCTGGCCGGCCCGAAGCGGCCGCAGGACCGGGTCGCCCTGACCCAGGCCGCGACCGCCTTCAACAAGCTCTTGGCCGATGCCGGCACCGCCCCGGCCCCGACCAAGGTCGAGGGCATGGACCATGACCTGGACCATGGCGATGTGGTGATCGCGGCGATCACCAGCTGCACCAACACCTCGAACCCGTCGGTGATGGTCGCGGCCGGCCTGGTGGCCCGCAAGGCGCGCGAGCGCGGCCTGACCCGCAAGCCCTGGGTCAAGACCTCGCTGGCCCCGGGCAGCCAGGTGGTGACTGAATACCTCAACGCCGCCGGCCTGAACGTCGATCTCGACGCCGTCGGCTTCAACACCGTCGGGTATGGCTGCACCACCTGCATCGGCAATTCCGGCCCGCTGCCGGACGAGATCGCCGCGGCGGTCGAGAAGGGCAACCTGAACGTCGCCGCCGTGCTGTCGGGCAACCGCAACTTCGAGGGCCGCATCAGCCCGCATGTGCGGTCGAACTACCTGGCCTCGCCGCCGCTGGTGGTGGCCTATGCCCTGCTCGGCACGATGACCAAGGACATCACCACTGAGCCGCTGGGCACCGGCAGCGACGGCCAGCCGGTCTATCTGAAGGATGTCTGGCCGACCGCGCAGGAGATCGCCGAGACGATCGAGCAGTGCCTGACGCCGGAGATGTTCCGCAGCCGCTACGCCAACGTGTTCGAGGGCCCGCAGGAATGGCGGAGCATCGAGACGGCGGAGAGCGAGACCTACAACTGGAACCCCGGCTCCACCTACGTCCAGTACCCGCCCTTCTTCACCGGCATGCAGAAGGAGCCGGAGCCGGTGACCGACGTGCGCGGCGCCCGCCTGCTGGCGGTGCTGGCCGACAGCGTCACCACCGACCACATCTCCCCGGCCGGCTCGATCAAGAAGGACAGCCCGGCGGGCGAGTACCTGCTGGAGCACCAGGTCCGGCCGCTCGACTTCAACAGCTACGGCGCCCGCCGCGGCAACCATGAAGTGATGATGCGCGGCACCTTCGCCAACATCCGCATCAGGAACGAGCTGGTGCCGGGCGTCGAGGGCGGCTTCACCAAGCACCAGCCCTCGGGCGACACGCTGCCGATCTACGACGCCTCGATGCGCTACCAGGCCGAGGGCGTGCCGCTGGTGATCATCGCCGGCAAGGAGTACGGCACGGGCTCCAGCCGCGACTGGGCCGCCAAGGGCACCCGCCTGCTGGGCGTCAAGGCGGTGGTGGCGGAGAGCTTCGAGCGCATCCACCGTTCGACCCTGGTCGGCATGGGCGTGCTGCCGCTGCAGTTCACGGGCGGCACCACCCGCCTGGACCTGAAGCTGGACGGCACCGAGACCTTCGACATCCTCGGCATCGCCGCCGGGCTGAAGCCGCGGCAGGAGATGGTGCTGACCATCACCCGCGCGGACGGCAGCCGCCAGGACGTGCCCCTGCTCTGCCGCATCGATACGCTGGACGAGCTGGAGTACTTCAAGAACGGCGGCATCCTGCAATATGTGCTGCGCAGCATGGTGAAGCAGGCCGCATAAGCCCTTCTTCACCCAAGCCTTTGGAAAAGCCCGGCTTGCGCCGGGCTTTTCTGTTTTCGGGGTCCGGCGCGACCGACCGCGCCGGCAGCAGCGACGATCCGGCGCACCTACGCCGAAGGAGGGAACCGATAGGCCTTTCGATCCTTGATGGCGGTGGCGACGGCGCGGCCGGAATTCGTTTTCCGGCGGAATAGACGTCGCCGCCCGGACGTCCTTGGAAGGTCACCGGATAGAGCAACAGCAACGAGGGGGCCGGATGCCCATCGATGAGATCGGCGCGGCGCTGGCGACGCCGAACCAGGGTCTCGAAGTCACTGCGGCGATCGTGGCCGCGCATCTGCGCGGGACCGAGACCAAGGCCGCGCATGTGCCGGAGATCATCCGGCAGGTCTATGACGCCCTGACCGAGTTGGTCGAGGGCTCCGGGGCGGAGGAGGCGCCCCGTCCCGTGGTCGATGCGCCCCGGCGCCAGATCGCCGAGCCGCCGGCGGACGCCGCGCTGCCCTGGCGCGAGACCACGGCCTTGCGCGGCCTGCGGGCCGGCACCCGGATCGGCGAGACCCCCCGCGAGCGCTTCCGCTCGCGATACCGCTGACGCGGGTCGCCGCGACGCTTCAAGCAAAAAGGGCGACATCCCTCGGGGATGCCGCCCTTTTGATTCAGCCTTCGATGCGGACCGTCAGGAAACCTGCAGGTTCGCCGCCGACTCCCGGCCGTCACGGCCGCGCGCCAGCTCGAACGTGACCTGCTGACCTTCGTTCAGGGTCCGCAGCCCGGCCGCTTCCACCGCCGAGATGTGGACGAACACGTCCTTGCCGCCGTTGTCCGGCTGGATGAACCCGAAGCCCTTGGTGGTGTTGAACCACTTCACGGTACCAGTCGCCATACGTCTTCACTCCATAGGCAGCCGAAGCCGCCGTCGTTCACGGCCGAATGAGATCCCGGCCGGTCGGCCAAGTGAGCCGAAGCCAGTCACATAGGCAGCCTTTCGACCATCGCCTAGTCACCCGATATGGATTCGACCGAAACTTGCGCGCATGGACCGCGCAACGGCGCAAGCCGCAACCGGCCGGAATACGCGGATATGGCCGCAGGCTTCTCGTTATATCTGATTGAACATATCGCAGGACACCGCTAGCGTCCGGCGACGGAAAGCGGTGGAGGAAAGCCATGCGCCGGCTGGCGGCTGCTGTCATCGGATGCGTGCTTCTGGCGACGCCCGCCGCGGGGGCGGATCCGGCCCTGACCCTGTACGGCGCCGGCAGCCTGCGCGGTGCGATGCTGCGGATCATCGAGGCCTTCCGGCAGTCGGGCGGCACGGAGGTGAGCGCGCGCTTCGGCCTCTCCGGCGCGATGCGGGAGCGGATCGAGGCCGGGGACAAGGTCGACATCTTCACCTCACCGGCCATCCCGAGAGGCTCGCCAGGGAGGGGCTGGGCGGCCCGCCGGTCGTGTTCGCCCGCAACCGGCTCTGCGCCATTGCCGCGCCGAAGGTCGGGCTGACGGCGGACAACGTGCTCGATCGCGCGCTGGACCCGGCGGTCAGGCTCGGCACCTCGACCCCCGGCAGCGACCCGTCCGGCGACTACACCTGGGCCATGTTCCGCAAGGCCGAGGCGGTGCGCCCCGGCGCCTATGCGACGCTGGACGGAAAGGCGCTGCAGCTGGTCGGGGCCGCCGACAGCGCCCGGAAGCTTGGCCTGCCGGAGGACGCCAACGCCGCCGCCTGGCTGATCCGGCACGACAGAGCCGACATGTTCCTCGGCTACTGCACCAGCGGCAAGGCGGCACAGGCGGAGCGGCCCGAGCTCGTGGTCGTGCCGCTGCCCAAGGCGCTGGCTGTCGGCGCCGCCTACGGCCTGACCGTGCTGAAGGACGCTCCGCCGGAGGCCTATCGCCTGGCGCTGTCCATCCTGTCCCCGGCCGGCCAGACGATCCTGACGGAATCAGGTTTCGACGCGCCGACGGCACCCTGACTTCTCCCGATTCTGGTTTCGATCTCGACTCGGCTAACGAGCCTCCGGCCGAAGCGAGATTCGACTGTGACAAATTTGAACCTCCGGATAAGAGATTTTCGGAGACCATGTTTTAGGCAGATCCCGCCTTGGATCTCTCAACACAAAGCCTGCGGTGACATCCAGGCTTTGAAACGAACATTAACAAAATGCCGGGCGCATTTTTGACAGATTCCACACCGAACTCTGTGTGTAGACATCAGGGAAATCTTGTGATGATTCATGCAACGGTCATGATTCTGAGTATTATGCCTTTGGGCATAAGGTTTCCCGCATAAAGGAGTAATCAGTCATGCCAAATCCGATCGTGGGAGGACTGGGCGACGACATTCTTGTCGGCGGCGCAGGTGACGATCTGATCATCGATCCCTGGGGTCACGACCGCATCAACGGCGACCTCGGCAACGACACCATTCTGGCCGGGTGGGGCAACGACGTCGCCAAGGGCGGCAGCGGCAACGACAACATCGATGCCGGCTCCGGCAACGACACCGTCCGCGGTGACGACGGCAACGACACCCTCACGGGCAATCTCGGCGACGACACCGTCCGCGGCGGCGCCGGGGCCGACCATATCAACGGCGACCAGGGCAACGATTACGTCTACGGCGAGGACGGCGACGACTTCGTCTTCGGCGGCCAGAACATCGACCATGTCTATGGCGGCGCTGGCAACGACCACGTCTTCGGCAGCGAGGGCAACGACGCCGTCTATGGCGGCATCGGCAACGACACCCTTGCCGGCGACAACGGCCGCGACACGGCGCGCACCGATGTCGGCGAAGGCAACGACAAGCTCTACGGGGATGCCGGCAACGACACCCTCATCAGCGGCGACGGCAGGGACTATCTCGTCGGCGGCGCCGGCGACGACAGCTTCCTGTTCCGCTTCCATGACCCGAAGTTCGGTTCGATCCAGGGCTTCAGCACGGTCACGGATTTCGACCCGAGCCACGACACCTTCGCCTTCGACGCCGTCGGCGTCGGCCGCGACGGCGCGGGCGCGAACTTCGTCGACAACGGCGACGGCACCTCGGGCAGCGCGGTGACCAGCTTCTTCAGCGGGGCTGCCGCCGACGCCAATGGCGAGGCTGTGGTCGTGGTCACCGACAAGGGCTTCGCGTCGGCCGATGCCGCCGCCGCGGGGATCTCGGGCGAGACCGCCGGGGACATCATCGCCTATTACGACAGCGCGACCGGTACCGCGAACCTGGCCTATGTCACCTCGGCCAACCACGCGGACACCTTCGTCCAACTGTCGAACGTCCACAGCGTGGCCGACCTGGCGGCGCTGGGCCTGACGGCCTCGGACTTCACCTACGTCTAAGCCGGACCAACCGGCAGAACCGCGCCCCGCTGCTTGCAGCGGGGCGCTTCCTTTTCCTACTTGTCGCGGGCCATGGCGCCGAGGCGCAGGCGCAGGGCGTTCAGCTTGATGAAGCCCTGGGCGTCGCGCTGGTCGTAGACCGAATCCTCCTCGAAGGTGACGTAGTCGAGGCGGTACAGGCTGTTCGGGCTCTTGCGGCCGGCGACGATGACGTTGCCCTTCCACAGCTTCAGCCGGACGGTGCCGTTGACCCGCTCCTGGGTCTTGTCGATCAGCGCCTGGATCGCCTCGCGCTCCGGCGAGTACCAGAAGCCGTTGTAGATCAGCTCCGCGTAGCGCGGCATCGCCTCGTCCTTGAGGTGCGCGGCGCCGCGGTCGAGGGTGATCGACTCGATCGCGCGGTGCGCGGCCAGCAGCACGGTGCCGCCCGGGGTCTCGTAGACGCCGCGGCTCTTCATGCCGACGAAGCGGTTCTCGACCAGGTCGAGCCGGCCGACGCCGTTCCGGCCGCCGAGCTCGTTCAGCCTGGTCAGCAGCGCCGCAGGCGACAGGCGCTCGCCGTCGATCGCCACCGCGTCGCCGCGCTCGAACTCGATCTCGACATAGGTCGGCTCGTCCGGCGCCTGGGCCGGGTTGACCGAGCGGGTGTACATCGCCTCATCCGGCTCGACCCAGGGGTCCTCCAGCGCCTTGCCCTCGTAGGAGATGTGCAGCAGGTTGGCGTCGGTCGAATAGGGCGGCTCGCCGTACTTGTCCTTGGCGATCGGGATCTGCCGCTCCTCGGCATAGGCGAGCAGGCGGGTGCGGCTGGTCAGGTCCCACAGGCGCCAGGGCGCGATCACCTTGATGTGCGGGTTGAGCGCATAGGCCGACAGCTCGAACCGGACCTGGTCGTTGCCCTTGCCGGTGGCGCCATGGGCCACGGCGTCGGCGCCGACTTCGGCCGCGATCTCGACCAGGTGTTTGGAGATCAGCGGCCGGGCGATCGAGGTGCCGAGCAGGTAGACGCCCTCATAGAGCGCGTTGGCGCGGAACATCGGGAACACGAAATCGCGCACGAACTCCTCGCGCACGTCGCGGATGAAGATGTTCTGCGGCTTGATGCCGAGCAGCTCGGCCTTCTTCCGCGCCGGCTCCAGCTCCTCGCCCTGGCCGAGATCGGCGGTGAAGGTCACGACCTCGCAGCGATAGGTCTCCTGCAGCCATTTCAGGATGACCGAGGTGTCGAGCCCGCCCGAATAGGCGAGAACCACCTTCTTGACCTGCTGCTGTCCATCCGCCGCCATGCCTGCCTCCACAAGGAAAAACCGCCGGACATTAGGAGCATCGCGGCGGTGGGGCAACAGACGAGCCATGCGGCCCGGTCAGAGCCCGGGCGCACCGGGCTCCGGCCGGCCTGCTGCGGCGGCTAGCCTTGCGGCGCGAGCTTGTCCTGGGTCCGGGTCTCGAAGTCGCCGGCGTCGTGGCGCTCGTGCAGCTGCTCGGACGGGTCGCCGGTGAGGCGGTTGACGATGCGGCCGCGCTTCACCGCCGGCCGGGCGTCGATCGCCTTGGCCCAGCGCTGCACGTGCTTGTAGCTCTGCACGTCCAGGAACTCCGCCGCGTTGTAGGCCCGGCCGAGCGCCAGGCCGCCGAACCAGGGCCAGTTCGCCATGTCGGCGATGGTGTACTGGTCGCCGGCCACGTATTCGCTCTCCGCCAGCCGTCGGTCGAGCACGTCGAGCAGGCGCTTGGCCTCCATGGCGTAGCGGTTGATCGCGTATTCGATCTTGGTCGGAGCGTAGGCGTAGAAATGGCCGAAGCCGCCGCCGAGGAAAGGCGCGCTGCCCATCTGCCAGAACAGCCAGGACAGGGTCTCGGCGCGGGCCGGGCCGGAGGCCGGCAGGAAGGCCCCGAACTTCTCGGCGAGATGCATCAGGATCGCGCCGGATTCGAACACCCGGACCGGGGTCGGGCCGCTGCGGTCGACCAGCGCCGGGATCTTGGAGTTCGGGTTGATTGCAACGAAGCCGCTGCCGAACTGCTCGCCGTCGCCGATCCGGACCGGCCAGGCGTCGTATTCGGCACCGCTGTGGCCGGCGGCCAGCAGCTCCTCGAACATGATCGTGACCTTCTGGCCGTTCGGCGTCGCCAGCGAGTAGAGCTGGAACGGGTGGCGGCCGACCGGCAGCTCCTTCTCATGCGTCGCCCCGGCGATCGGGCGGTTGATGTTGGCGAACTGGCCACCGCTCGCCTTGTCCCAGGTCCAGACCTTCGGCGGCACGTAGTCGGAGGAATCACTCATGCTCTTGGCTCCCGGTGGGGCGGAGAGGGAATGGCGGCGTTCGTTCAGGTGTTGACCCTAGACCGCGACGGTTTCAGAAAAAAGCGTTTCCGTTGCCATCACGTTCATGATCTGGGTTTGTTCCGTTCGCACGGCGAGGCCGGCGCATGGCCGGCGGCGGTGTAGCGCAGCAGCAGGCGCTGCAGCCGGCCGCGGCTGCCGTCGGCGGAGAAGTCGACCATGGTCAGCGCCACCTGGGCCGAGGGGAAGCGCCACAGCCGGGTCACCAGGCCGGACTGAACGACGCAGCTTTCGGCCGGCGGCCCCAGCCGGGCGTGCAGGTCGTTGACGAAGGATTGCAGCTCGTCCGGGCCGGGGATCGGCGAGCGCCGCTCGAACAGGATCTGGACCAGGCGGCCGTCCTTCCTCGCCAGCTCCGGCACCAGGTCGAAGGCGATGCCGCCGACCACCACGTCGCGCACCATGCGCTCGGCATAGAGCGGGCCGAAATCCCAGGGCGGCGACAGCGGCACGGCCCGCGGCAGGGCGGATTCGACCTGTTGCGCGGTCATGCCCCAGGTCAGGCCGTCCCAGCCACGGATGTCGCTCTCCGCGGCGAAGGCAGGGGAGGAGAGGAGATTCCAGGCCAGCGGCAGCGCCAGGCCCAGGCGCCTCATCCCCGGTGCACGACATGCGGCCGCGGCCCGTCGATGCGCGGCCAGCGGATGAAGGCGATGACCCAGAGCACGACGACGTCGAGATAGGGCACCAGCAGCAGGATCGACCACAGCGGCGTCACCCGCGCCTTGACCAGGGCGTAGGCGGCGAAGCTCATCAGCAGCACGATGTAGACGCCGATGACGAGGTTGGTGCCCCAATGCGGCAGGGACGCCATCCAGCCCGGGCCGTAGAGCGAGGACAGGGTCTCGAGCACGCCGCTCATCGCTTCCCCTCCCCGGCCGACGCCACCACCGGCCAGCGCCGGAACAGCAGGACGGCGAAGACCAGCAGCACGCCGACATGCGGCACCAGGGCCAGCAGCGCCCAGCCGCGGGCCAGGCCGGCGCGGGCCCGCATGCGGGCCAGCGCCGGCATCGCCAGCAGGGCGAAGAGCAGCGCCCAGGCGCCCGGGGTGTGGAGGAAATCGGCGAAGGTCATGCGTGGCCGGTCAATGCACGGCGGCGGCCGGGGCGGCGACGCGCTGCGAGGCGCGCTGGCGCACGCTGTCCGACTTCAGCTGGCCGCAGGCGGCGAGGATGTCGCTGCCGCGCGGCGTCCGGATCGGGCTGGCATAGCCGGCCTCCATCAGGATGTCGGCGAAGCGCTCGATCGCCTCCGGCGTCGAACATTCGAAGGGCGCGCCCGGCCAGGGGTTGAAGGGGATCAGGTTCATCTTGGCCGGGATGCCCTTGAGGATGCGCACCAGCTGGCGGGCATCGGCCGGGGTGTCGTTGACGTCCTTCAGCATCACGTATTCGAAGGTGATGCGGCGGGCGTTGTTGACGCCGGGATATTCGCGGCAGGCGTCCAGCAGCTCCTTGACCGGGTACTTCTTGTTGATCGGCACGATCTGGTCGCGCAGCTCGTCCGTCACCGCGTGCAGCGACACCGCCAGGTTGACGCCCAGCTCCTCACCGCAGCGCTTCATCATCGGCACCACGCCGGCGGTCGACAGGGTGATGCGGCGGCGCGACAGGGCGATGCCCTCCGGGTCCATCACCAGCTTCAGCGCACGCTTGACGTTCTCGAAATTGTAGAGGGGCTCGCCCATGCCCATCATGACGATGTTGGTGAGCCGGCGGTCGTCCCCTTCCCGCCCCCAATCCTCCAGGATATCGCGGGCCAGCATGACCTGGCCGACGATCTCCGCCGCCTCGAGGTTGCGCACCAGGCGCTGGGTGCCGGTGTGGCAGAACTTGCAGGTCAGGGTGCAGCCGACCTGGGAGGAGACGCAGAGCGTGCCGCGATCCTCCTCCGGGATGTGCACCGATTCGATCTCCTGCCCGTCATCCATCCGGGCCAGCCACTTCTTCGTGCCGTCGAAGGAGTCCTGCTGCCGCACCACCTGCAGCCGGTCGAGGGCGAAACCGTCCGCCAGCTTGGCGCGCAGACCCTTGGCCAGGTCGCTCATCGCCTGGAAATCGGTGGCGCCGCGCTTGTAGATCCAGCCGAACAGCTGGCGCGCGCGGAACGCCGGCTCGCCCAGGCCGGCCAGCGTCTCCGCCAGCTCGGCGCGGTCGAGCCCGACCAGGTTGATGCGGCCGTCGGCGCGGGGCGCCGGCGGCGCGAAGGTGGTGGCGTGCGTTTCGATACCCATAGGTCGGGACCTCCAGAGGACCCCTTCGGCCCATCCGATAATGCTACTGGAGTGGCCGCCTGGCGGCGACGTTTCCGCTTCCGGTGCTCACGGACCTTCAGGTCCGCTGCGCGCCGGTTCTCAACCTCGCCGCCATTCGACTCACTCCAGCGCAATCTCGAATGGGCCTTCAAATGGCGATGGCCCCTTCCATGCGGAAGGGGCCGAGCCGTTTTACATCAACCGCGGCGGCCTGACGACCGCCGGGAACGGGACCTGCGGTCAGGCGCCGCAGGCCTTGTTGATCTCGCCCAGCGCCGCCGAGATGCCGGCGAGGGAGAAGGTGTAGCTGGTGCCGGTGCCGCGCGAGGAGGTGGCCTTGACCGTCAGGGTCGAGCCGGCCTTCATCGCGTTGACCAGCGCGTCGTCCGCCGCCGCGTCGCGTGACCAGGCGGTGTTGCCGTCGGTGAACAGCTGGAAGTTCTTGCCGCCGATCGTGGCGGTGACGTCGGCGCCCTGCTTCAGCGTGTAGCCGACCTGCAGGCTGACCACGTTCTTCTGCTTCTCCGCCGGCCGGTTGGTGACCAGGATAAACACGTCGCCATGGCGGACATTGGCGGGTTCGGATTTGGTCGGCTTCGAGGCGATGTAGCAGGCCTTGCCGCCGTTTTCGGTGAACTGGAAGGCGTGCCAGTCGCGGCTGGAGGAGATGTACTGCACATTCTGCGCCGAGGCCGTTCCCGGCACGGCGACGCCGACCGCGACCGCGAGGCCGGCCAGGGCACCGAGGACAAAACTGCGAGGACGGGTTCTCAGCATAGTGCCACTCTGATTCGGGGTTGCAAGGCTGGACGACGCGGCCCGAGGCGACCCCACGACATACATGGATTTGCGCGCGACGGGAACCACCCGAACGCATACCGCGTTGTTGATCCCGTCCTATCGGCGGCCCGAGCGGCCGATCGCGGGCAGGCGAATGCCGCCCCGCATCCCCGATGGCCC